>JAFGFF010000212.1 GCA_016931075.1 Pirellulales bacterium
GATGACAACGACGGTCCGATGCCCCGATACGGCGCCCAGATCACTGGCCGGATTCCCGAAGTGCCCAAGACCTACGGCTACATCGCCCCGGCCTATGCCGTGATGAACGAACACCAACTGGCCATCGGCGAATCGACGTTCGAAGGTCGGCTCGAGCTGCAAAGCGACAAGGGCCTGATCGAGTGCGAGACGCTCACCCGGTTGATGCTCGAACGGGCCAAAACGGCACGCGAGGCCATCCGCGTGGCCGGCGAACTGCTCGAAAAGTACGGCTGGTGCGACCTGGGCGAGGC
The DNA here is from genome assembly GCA_016931075.1 of Pirellulales bacterium. Lineage (GTDB taxonomy): Bacteria > Planctomycetota > Planctomycetia > Pirellulales > Thermoguttaceae > JAFGFF01. The sequence continues at coordinate 294 of JAFGFF010000212.1, forward strand.
GCTGACGGTGGCCGACACGAAGGAAGTCTGGGTGATGGAGATCGTCGGCCCGGGCAAGGACGAGGTCGGCGCGGTCTGGGCGGCCCAGCGGGTGCCCGACGACCACGTCTCCGTCGTGGCCAACGCCGCGCGGATCGAGCAGATCGACCTGTCGAAGCCCGACTTCTTCATGGCCTCGAAAAACGTTCGCTCGTTTGCCGAGAAGCACGGCTACTGGGACCCGAAGAGCGGCAAGCCGTTTAGCTTCTGCCGGGCGTATAACCCCGACGGGCGGACGAGCTTCGCCTCGACGCGGCGCGAGTGGAGGGCGTTGAGTCTGTTGGCCCCGTCGCTCGAACTGGACCCGAACAGCAACGAGTTCCCCTTCTCGATCAAGCCGGAGAAGCCGGTCAAGCCGGAGCGAATCATGGAGATCTTCCGCGACACTTTCGAGGGGACCGAATACGACATGGTGAAGAACCTGACCGTGGCCGACGAAGAGGGCAAGATGGTCAAGAGCCCGCTGGCCAACCCGTTCATGCCCTACGACATGAACCCGCTGTTCAAGATCAACGGCGGTTGGGACTGGCGCGGCGAGCGCCCGATGGCCCGGTGGTATTGCATGTACGTCACCGTGACGCAATCGCGCGGCAACCTGCCCGATCCGGTCGGTGGCATCGTTTGGCTCGGTCTCGGCAATCCGGCCATGACGACCTACGTCCCGCTCTACGCCGGCATCACTGACCTGCCCCAGAGTTTCAAAACCGATGGCCGCACCACCGGCTTCAGCCGCCGCGCGGCCTGGTGGGCTTTCAATCGTGTCGAAACGATCGCCGCCCATCGCTGGGGCGACATGCGCAAGGACGTTGCCGCGGTGCGCGACCCGCTGCAGGAGAACTTCCTGAGTTCCCAAGAGGACATCGCCACCGTCGCCACGAAGCTCTTCAAAAAGGACCCGGCCAAAGCCCGGGCGTTCGTCACCCAGCAAACCCGCGAAGCCTGCCTCAAAGCCACCTCCGCCTACTGGAACCTCGGCGATACGCTGTGGACGAAGTACGACGAGATGTGGTAGTAGTTAGTGGCTGGTGGTCAGGGGCTAGTGGTTAGTGGTTAGTGGTTAGTGATCGGGTGCCATGCCCAGACGACCGCTTTAGCGGCGGATGGGCATGTTGGTGAGGCTGACCCGAGGACATGCCCATCTGTCATTGACACGAGGTTTGGGCATGGCACCCGATGCTATAAAAACGGGATAGACACATCAATCTACATTGAACAGTCCAAGTACGGTTTGACCTGCACGAAGACTGGAGGGACGCGCTCCGTCGCGTCTGTTGTTGGATGTGATCAGTACGTCGAAACGCAGGCCTCCAAGGCACTGGCAGAGCCAGTGGCACCCTCGCTACGTACTCTAACCACCAGCCACCAATCACTACCCACTACCCACTAGCCACTAACCACCAGCCACTATCATGCCCTCCACCTACCTGGCCTTGGGCGATAGCATGAGCATCGACGACTATACGGGCGTCGAGGGGGGCGGGGCGGTCAATCAGTTCTTCCGGATGCTGGGCCCTGGCTGGGTGCTTGACGACCGGACCTTCGACGGCTGTCAGATGGGCGGCATGCCGACCGACGGCCACGGCGAGCTAATCACCCTGACCATCGGCGGGAATGATCTGCTCTGGAACCAGGAACAATACCTGTCCGAAGGCATCGACAGCTTTGCGGCCGAACACCGAGCCCTGCTCGACGCCATCCGCCGGGCGAACCCCGAGGCCCTGCTCATCGTCGGCGATATCTACCGTCCCCAATGGCCCCTGTCCGACGCTCAACTCGCCGGCCTCGCCGCCGCCAACGCCGCCATCCACGCCAACGTCGAGGCAGTCGCCGCCCGCCTCGCTCCCATCCACGACACGTTCCTCGGCCACGAATCCACCCACCTCTGCCTCGACATCGAACCCACCCTCGCCGGCGCCGCCGCCATCGCGGGACTTTTTCGGGCGGAGTATGATAGGTGGAGACAATAATGACGAGGTGCGGTCCTATTCTAACACGGTTCACGTGAGCACCGCGCGACCACTATTCTACTGGGCGTTTATCCTCAGAATGAGCAAGCCGTTCGAGTGTGAAACCGCGTGGATTACTGAAGGCTATCGCAGCCCATGTGAGGATGTCGTCGAAGTGGTCACAACCGACGATGGCGTTCTTGTTGTCGTAGCCGACGGAGCCGGCGGCTCGGGTGGCGGAGCAGAGGCGGCTTCCATGGTAGTTACAGGCATCAAAAGCCGCGCCGGTCATACGCAGACCGCCGATTCCTGGTGCCAGGTGCTTCGAGAGATCGACGCGGCCATTCTTGTCGGGGAATCTACGGCAGTTGCGGTCTACCTTTCGGAGAACGGGATCCAGGGAGCCAGCGTAGGTGACAGCCGTGCATGGATTATCCGTCACGGAAATCTCGTCGATCTCACATCCGACCAACGCCGAAAACCGCTTCTGGGATCGGGTGAAGCTGTTCCAGTCGGCTTTTCGACAGAATCGCCGGACGGCTTGCTGATTGTTGCAACCGACGGCTTCTGCAACTACGTCAAACAACCCGATTTATTCAAAACAGTGGAACACTGTGGCACGAAGGCCCTTCCCGCAAAGCTGCTTGACCTTGTACGATTACCATCGGGAGCGCTATGGGACGACGTGGGCATAGCCGTAGTGCGGCGAAAACGGCCGCCCACCCGATACTCAGGAAGAATTGAGTTGGCTTTTGAAGACTTTTGACCAAATCTTGGGCTGTATCTTTGGCGGAGCCATCGGTGACGCGTATGGTGGACCGTACGAGGGGACTTCACAGCCGGTGCGAATCGACGAAACGCTGCCGTGGCGACTGTCGGACGACACGCAGTTGACACTGGCGACTTGTGAATCCATCACCCAAGAACAGTCGGTCCAACCAGCGGCAATCGCAGAGCAGTTCCGCCAGTGGTTCGTCTCTGGCCGTGTGACCGGTCTGGGCGCAAGCACGCTCAAGGCATTGACGGAATTGGCCCAGGGTGGCCACTGGGCCCTGGTCGGACGAAAGGGAGAAATGGCAGCCGGCAACAGCGCGGCCATGCGGATCGCCCCTCTGGCCTTCTTGCTCGATCCCGCCGATCCAAATAATCGACGAACAATCCGCGATGTGTGCAGAATCACTCACCATCACGACGAGGCGTACACTGGAGCTCTGGCTGTCGTCGCGGCAGTGCGGATGAGTTGGTCAGGGTCTTGGACTGATGCTCCAAACCCTCTCGAAAATGTCACCGAAACATTGCCCGACTGCCGCGTGCGCGACCGATTGCGTGAACTCTCACGCGAGGATCCAAAGACGCCACTGTCTGATATCGCTTCGCGTTTAGGTTGTTCCGGCTATGTCGTAGACTCGGTCCCGCTGGCTCTGTGTGCCGCAGCCCGGACAGACTCAGGCAGCTTTCACGAAATGTTGCGCCATGTTGTAACATGCGGGGGCGACACCGACACCATTGCCGCGATCGCAGGCCAGGTAACAGGTGCTCGACTAGGACTTTCGGCATTGCCGGCGTCCCTGCTCGACCGTCTACCCAATCGCGAAAACATACTGGCAACTGCCCAGGCGTTTGCAAAGGCGATTCTGAAGAATAACGCCTAGTCGCCCGACCGTGCTCCTCCGCGTCTCTGTGTCTCGGCGGTCAAGAAAAACTCCTACCTCTCCATCATCGCCCAATCGACCACCGGACGGACCGGGCCGATCTTGCGGCGAGCTGGGGTGCTCTCTTGGCCTGCCGGCCGTGCAAACAGTTCGGCCAGGGCCAAATCGTGCGCCGTTGCCCGAAGCTCCGTCTGGACCGTTTTCCGAAGCTCCGTCCGGACTGGTGGAGCCAGTGGAGTCTGTGTCATGCCCACCCCTTCGACGGGCAACTGTGGTCGGGCCGCCAGGGCCAACGGGGTTCGAGCCGGCGTGAGCAACCCGGTGGTTTCGAGCCGTCGGGGGCCAACCAGTTTCGTCCGCTCGACGATCACCGGCGTCTCGGGCCGCGCGGTCCCGCTGCCCTCGGGCACGCTGCTGCCCCAGTTCGCCGCCATGATCGACGCATCCAGATCGTCCACCCGGCCGTCGGCGTTGAAGTCACCGTCGTCCCACGAGACATCGTCGCTGGAGAGCCAATGAATGGCCAACACGGCCGCATCGTCCGGCCCCACCTGATAATCCTCACTCGCATCGCCCGGCAGTCCGTATTCGTACGCCCCAATGTCGACCGTGCCGTAGATCACCCTCTGCCGGCCGCCCAGATCGACCAACAGCGGATTGCCCTGCCCGTCCCCCGCCAACACATTACTCCCCCCATTGATCGCCGGACTGCCCGACAAGGGCACGCCCCACGCATCCAACATCGGATCAATCGGCGACGAGGCTGTGCCAACCTGATTGCCGTCCACGCCACCAACGAGATTCGTTTGGCCCGAGCCGTTACCGATCAGGTTGTAGGCACCCGACAGTGGACCCTCCGCGTGGTAAATATCAGCGCCAGACACCGCACTGTTTCCGGCGACGATCGTGTTGTCGAGCGTTACCGTCGTGGAACTGTCCGAAAGGTAAATCCCGCCACCATAACCAGAGCCATAATCGTCTTCCGCCGAGTTATTTGACACGGTGGAGTTTCTTATGATCAGAGCGCCGGAGTCATTGTTAATTGCACCACCGCGATATTCAGCCGTATTTTCGAAGAAAATGGAGTTTGTGATCGTCACCGCACCATTGGCATTGTTGATTCCGCCAGCAACTAGGCCCCAATTTCCGGAAAACGTGGAATCCGTAACAGTCAGGATGCTGTTGAAGGAGTTGCGGATCCCGCCTCCGATACTTCCGGCCGTATTGTCCGAGAACTCAGTGCCCACAATCGTCATTATGGCGTTGTCACGATTATAAGCACCAGCCCCCGATTTAGCCGAGTTACTCGACACGGTGGAATCCACGATCGTCACAACGCCAACGTTGTAGACACCGCCACCATCCTTCTTGAAGAGGTTACCGGCTGAGTTTTCTGAAATGATCGAACCAATAAGATTCAGGGTACCGGAGTTGTGGGATCCACCGCCGTCCCCCCTGGTCGAATTGTTCGAGATCTGTGAGTCCGTGATGGTGGACTCGCCAGAATTGGCGAGTCCACCACCACCGTACGCTGTGTTGTCGGTGAGTATTGAATTCGTGACGATCAGTGTGCCCGCATCATGGTTGCATATCCCGCCGCCAAAATAGTACGCCGAGTTGTCAGTGAGTGTTGAATCCGAGACGGACAGTGTCCCGGAATTGGCATTGTAAATCCCGCCGCCATCATCATCGGACGAATTCTCTGAGAGCATTGAGCGGGCAATGACAAGTGCACCGGAGTTATTGTAGGCCGCGCCTCCGAATCGGGCCGAGTTTCCCGAGAGCGTGGAATCGGTGACCGTCAGCGTGCCGGCGTCGTTGTACACCGCACCGCCGCGATCAGCCGAGTTGCCCGACAACGCACAGTGTGCAATCGTCACATGATGGGAATTATTGAGAATTGCACCTCCGTCTTCGGCGGAGCCGCCGGTCAAGGTAACCCTGTCGAGAAAAAGGGAGGCGTATTGCCGCACCCGGAACAGGCGGTTCTGCCCGTTTGCGTTGAATGTCAAAAGCTCTGTCCCAGGTCCCATGATAGCAAGACTACCGATTACCGAGAATTCGCCATTGTCCATAAGGATCGTTCCCTGTAAACCCTCGGCAAATGTAATCACATCTTGTTCACCAAAGGATCCTGCCGGCGCGTCGCCCACGGGTTGGTTGCGGTTGGAGGCTTCAAAGGCCTCCAGAAAGGTCAGGACGCCATCGGTGGCAATCGTGTTGTCGAGACTCGTGATGGTGTAGATCTGGGCGGGGACACTTGGTGTTGCCCCTTCCACGGCCCCCATATCGACGGTGCCGTTCTGGACACGTGCATTCCTCAGAATATCCTGGGCCAGCGGTTGCCCTGACGGGTCGAGGGCGAGGCCGTTGTCGCCCGCGTCCAGGGCCGGGCTTCCGGGCAAGAGGTAGTAACCCCATAGGCCATTGTCCAGTTCGGTCCAATCGCTTAACAATGGATCGATCGGTGCAGCCGATGTTCCCACCTGATTGCCGTCGACATCGTCGACCAGCGCCGTCTGGTCTGAGCCGTTGCCGATCAGGTTGTGGGAACCCGACAGGTTGCCTGATGTGCAAGCAATGTCTGGCCCAGTCGAGGCGCTGTTATTGGCCACGATTGCATTGTTCAACGTTCTCTCACTGTAGGGACTTTCTCCGATCCAAATCCCACCGCCAGTGAGAGCCGCATTTCCCGAGACGGTGGAGTTTGTTAACGTCAGCGAGCTGGAGCCGTAAAGCCCGCCGCCTTTCTCCGTGGCCGAGTTGCCCCAGAGCATGGAATTCACCATGGTCAGGGTGCCGCCCCAAAAAATTCCACCCCCGCTGCTGGCCGAGTTGTCCCAGAGGGTGGCACCTGTGATCGTTAGGGTTCCAAAGCTGTAGATCCCACCGCCGAGTTCCGAAGCCGAGTTATCCTGGAACACGGAGTTAGCGACCGTAAGCGTCCGATAGTTATAGATCCCGCCGCCATGTTCCGCGGCCGAGTTGCCCTGAAGTGTGGAGTTCGTGACCGTTAGCGTTTGGGAATTGTAGATCCCGCCGCCGCGCTCTGTCGCCGAATTGTCCGAGAGTGCCGAGTTCGTGACCGTCAGCGTCCCGGAGTTGAAGATCCCGCCGCCTTCGGTGGCCGAGTTGCCCGAGAGCGTTGAATCCGTGACGGCCAGTGTGGCGTAGTTACCGATGCCGCCGCCCTCGGGGGCCGAGTTGCCCGTGAACGTGCAGTTCGTAACCGTCAGCGAGCCGCAGTTTTGAATCCCGCCGCTGTTGTCGGCCGAGCTGCCAGTGACGGCTATTTTGTCCAGGGCAACGGATGCACTCGCCGACACGAGGAACACGCGATTTTGACCATTAGCCTGGAAGGTCAGGAGTTCCGCCCCGGGCCCTTCGATCTTCAGGCTACCGATCATTTTAAATTCACCATCCTCAACGAGGACCGTTCCACTGACTCGGTCGGCAAACTCGATGATGTCCTGCTCGCTGAACGAACCGGCCGGCGCGTCACCCACCGGCTGGTTCCGTTTGGATGCCTCGAACGCCTCGACGAACGTCAGGATTCCGTCGCTGGCGATCGTGTCGTCGAGACTTGTTACCACATAGGTCTGGGCCGGACTGCCGGCGGTAGTCCCTTCGACGGCTCCAACATCGACGGTGCTATTCTGAACACGGGCATTGCCTCGGATATCTTGGGTGAGCGGCTGACCCGACGGATCTAACGCCACACTGTTGTCGCCCGCATCGAGTGCCGGACTGCCGGGTAAAAGATAGTAGCCCCATCCGCCGCTGTCCATCTGGGTCCAATCACTCAGCAATGGATCAATTGGCGCGAGGGAGGTCCCCACCTGATTGCCATTGACGCCGTCGACCAGCGACGACTGGCCAGAACCATCTCCGATCAGATTGTTGGAACCTGACATCGGGTATGATGAGTGATAAACATCCGGACCATACGCTGCTTTGTTATCTGCCACGATCGTATTATTGAGTGTCGCGGTTGAAAGACTACCATAGCTGTGGACCCCGCCGCCCAATTCGGCCAGATTCCCTGAGAGCGTAGAGTTCGTAATGGTCAACGTACCGAAGTTGGAGATTCCACCGCCATTGCTTCTAGCCGAGTTCCCCGAGAGAGCAGAGTTCGTGACCGTCAGCGTGCCGGTGTTGTAGATTCCACCGCCGTTCTCGCTGGCCGCGTTACCCCAGACAGCGGAGTTTGTGACCGTCAGCGTTCCAGAATTACAGATTCCGCCGCCGTCATCGGCCAAGCCGCCTGTGATCGCCACGCCGTCTAGGGCGGAGAGAACGCCGAGCCACACCGAGAAGACGCGATCTTGACCATTCGCTTGGAAGGTCAAGAGTTCCGCACCAGGACCTTCGATACGCAGGTCGCCGACAATCGCTAACTCGCCGTCCTCCAAGAATACCGTCCCGCTCAGCCCGTTGACGAACTCGATAACGTCTTGCTCGATGAAGGAGCCCGCTGGAGCATCACCCACGGGCTGGTTGCGATTGGCCGCTTCGAAAGCCTCCAAGAAGGTCAGAATTCCGTCGTTGGCAATCGTATTATCGAGACTCGCGACCGTATAGATCTGGGAAGGAGCACCCGGTGTCGCCCCTTCCACGGCCCCGAGGTCGACGGTGCCGTTTTGGATGCGGGTGTCTCCTCGAATATCTTCGGCGAGCGGCAGACCCTCCGGGTCGAGGGCCAGGCTGTCGTCGCCTGCGTCCAGGGCCGGGCTACCGGGCAACAGGTAGAAGCCCCACAGTCCGTTGTCAAATTGAGTCCAGTCACTCAGTCCTGGATCGATCGGCGAAGAGGCGGTGCCTACCAGATTGCCGTCGACACCGTTGACCAACGTGGATTGCCCTGAACCATCACCGATCAGATTATGGGACGCCAACAAGGTGCCAGATAAGTGGGCATTTGGGCCCATATTTCCGTTATTGCCGGCCACGATTGTGTTGTTCAGTGCCGCTTGCGTGGAACCCAAACTGAGGTAAATGCCGCCACCCGTGTCAGCTGAGTTTCTGGAGATCGTACAATTCGTGATCGTCAGCGTATCGGAACCGCTACCGTAGTGATATATCCCGCCTCCGCTCCCGCTCGCCGAATTGCCTGCGAACGTGGAATTTACGACTGTCAGCGTGCCCGTGCTGTAGATTCCACCGCCTAGGCTGGTTGAATTGCCCGCGAACGTGGAGTCTGTGACTGTTAGTGCGCCACGGCTGCTGATTCCGCTGCCATCATTGTCCGAAAGAGTGGAATTCGAGACCGAGAGCGTTCCAGAACTGGAGTTATTGATCCCACTATTTGTGTTGCCGGTGAGCGTGGAATTCGTGAGCGAAAGTTCGCCGTCATTGTAAATTCCGCTGCCATCGTTGTCGTGAAATAAGCAATCCGTGATTATGACCACCCCGTCGTTATGAATTCCCCCGCCGCTGTCAGCCGAGTTATCCAAGAACTCGCAATTCGTGACCAGCAAGGTTCCTGAGTCGTCATTAAAGATCCCACCGCAAGAGAGAGCGGAGTTGCCCGAAAATATGGAGTTGGTGACTTCAAGAAAGCTGAAGTCGCTCCAAATCCCAGCAGCCCGGTCAGCCGAATTGTCTGAAAATGTGCAGTCCATGACAGCCAGCGTCCCGGAACCGGAACAGCAAAGCGCGCCACCACTCTCGCCCGCGTTGTTCGTAAGTGTAGAACCTGCGAGATCAAGTATTCCCTCATTGAAGATCCCACCACCGTCGTTGTCGGCGATGTTTTTTGAAACGGTGGAATTCGTGATGCTCAGGGTACCAGATTCATTCCATATCCCGCCACCGATCTCAGCAGTCAAGTTATCCGAGATTTCCGAGTTGGTGAGAGTCAGCACGCCGGCGTTGTAGATTCCACCACCCCCGAAAGCAGCGGAGTTGCCCAAGACTATCGAATTCGTCAGCGTCAGTGTGCCGGCATTGTAGATTCCACCACCAACCACGCCTTGAGGATAGTCATTCGTGGAGAGATTGGCGTTTCCGCCAGTAATGAGAACACCGTCGAGTCCGGATTCGACGCCATCGCTACAATAGACAACCGTGTTAGCTTTGGAAAAGATGCTGCCTGGCGTTCCGATCTCGCCGGAAAGTGTGACAACATGAGCCGACCAGTCTCGCTCGGAAAGGGTGGTCTCGCCACCCGCAAATCCGCCGTAGAGAGTGACATCGTCCACCAGCGAAAAAGAAACCGAGGTGCTAAAGTATTCGTTGAGACGGGCCGAGGGTTTGTACGTTCCTTCGGCGATCCAGATGGAGTCGATGTCGTTGGCCGGATCGGCGTCGGCGTTCAGCGCGGCGGCTTGGGTGAGGGCCGGTTGAAGGTCGGAGTAGGCGGTCGCCCAGGTGAGGCCGTCGCCGCCCGTGGGTGCGTCGGCGTCGACCATCAGGACGGCCAGCATCCGGCGGTCTTCGAGGGGTTCGCAGCGCAGTCGGCGGTGGAAGAGGTCGCGGTGGTTGAGGCCGCAGCAGTGTTGGTTCCGACGCAATCGGGCAGGCCGCATGGCAGGTCTCCGGGTGAATGGCCAATGATGCAAACAATGGCTTGGTTCCTAGTGTGCTAAGTCCCGCCCGTTGGGTCAAGCCTTGCAGCCCGATTTGGTGGAGAAAGGGCTGTTTGAGAAGCCCGGCGGACGCGACGGAGCGCGTCCCTCCAGGGGCAGCTCGGGGTTCGGGACTAGGGGTTCGGGACTAGGGGCTCGGGACTCGGGGCTCGGGATTGGGGACTCGGGGCTGGGGGCTGGAACTGAGCGGGGGACGTTAGTCCCCTGTTCTGCCAGTTTTCAGGATGGTGGAGGAGACAGGGAAACGGAACGCGACGGAGCGCGTTCCCTACAGGAGGGTGGACGTGACAGAGCGCGTTGGTGGGCGCGAGAAAGTGCAACCCGACCAGGGACGGGAAGTGTTGGTGGGGGCATGGGAAAGTTGGCGCAACCGGCAAGGTTTGACAGGAAATCCCCCTGATCGGCTGGGTTGGAGGCCAGGGAGGCGACGGTTTGTTCGGATTCTGTGGGTGGTTGGACTCGATAACGAAGAGTGGGAGTGTGCCGGTTGTTCTGATTGCATGGGTCCGTTAGGGCCCTGGGGGGAGATCATGAGAGTCTTGTTCGGATCACTGTTGTGGGTCGTGGTCGTCTCGTCGTGGCTGCCGCTGGCGTCGGCGCAGTCGATCGCGCCGTTGCCGCCGGAACCGTATGGGATGCAGGACCTGGCCGTTCGTCCCGCGGCGGTGGCTGCCCGGCCTGCGCGGATGGATACCCTGGACGCGTGGACCTATGAAGTGGCGCCTGCCCGACCGCTGGACGTGGCCGTGGAAATCGACCCGGGCTACGCCAACATCGCCCGGCAGCCCAGCCCGGCCCCAGCGGTGAATGGAGCGTATTCCTGCGGGTCGTGTTGCGGCGAGCAGTCGATGTGTGGCTCGGTGTGCGAGCCTTCATGCGGTGCCTGTCAGTACGGCCCATGCGGGGGCGCGTGCGTGCAGCGACTGATCACGCCCTGTTGCCTCGAGCGGCGCAAGATTGTTCTGGGCGGCTGGGTCGATCAGGGCATCAGCGCGTTGTCCAACCAACCGTCCGACCGGTACAACGGCCCGGTGGTCTACAACGACCGGGACGGCGAGTACCAGATGAACCAGCTCTACTTCTTCCTCGAACGGAAGACCGACACGCGAGGATGCGGCTTGGACATCGGGGGGCGGATCGATTTTCTGTTCGGCACCGACGCCCGATTCGTCGGGTGCGCCGACGGCCTGGAGGCCAACTGGAACCAGCGCGAGCGGTTCTATCACGCGGCCCTGCCGCAGTTCTACCTCGACGCCGCTTGGAACAACTGGACCGTCCGGATGGGCCATTTTTATACGATCATCGGATACGAGGTCGTGCAGGCCCCCGAGAACTTCTTCTATTCGCATCCCTACGCGTTCCAATATGGCGAGCCGCTGACCCACACGGGCATGTTGGCCATGTATAAGCTCACCGAAGGGCTGGAGTTCAGTTGCGGATTCCACCGAGGCTGGGACCAGTTCGACGACACCGACGGGAACAACCGGCTGAGCGTGCTGACCGGCGCGACCTGGACGAGCCGCGACGAACGCAAGAAACTGGCCTTCGCGTTGACCTCGGGCGAGCAAGGGCCCGGCAACACGACGGTCATGTACAGCCTCGTCGGAACACTCAAACTCACCGACCGGTTGAGCTACGTCATCCAGCACGACCACGGACAGAGCAAGGGGAACGGCCAACGTGTTCCCGGAATGGCCCAATGGTTCGGGCTGAACCAGTACCTCTACTATCAGTGCAGCCCCAAATGGAGCGTCGGGTCGCGAATCGAATGGTTCCGCGACGAGGACGGGGTGCGCGTACACGGCGTGGGCCAAGGCAATCTGGCCGTCGGGCCCTATGCGGGCGATTTCTACGAAATCACGCTCGGCCTGAACTGGAAGCCCCACTGCAACATCGTCGTCCGGCCCGAGGTGCGATGGGACTGGTACAACGGCCATTCGGAGCTTGGCGCGGCTCCGTTCGACGGGGGCGACGCCGACCAGCAGTTCATGATGGCGTGCGACGTGGTCATCCAGTTCTAACGAATAGCCGCGTGTTGAAACGCTCAACCGGCTTGTGTGCCACGGGTTCCCCAGAAGCCCGTGGCACACCGTGTTTCTTGGGCTGCAAGAGGCGCGGACAATAGTGTGATCACCCCTCCTACATCCGGGGGAGAAAGCCGGGTGGAATGCGGGGATTTCTCCTGCCGACTCGGGTTGTGGGCGAATCTTGCCGGCGGCCTCTATCTGGCCACCGGACGGCCTGATATCATCATGCCAAACGCGTGACGTTCTTGGTTGGTTCGTTTCTTTTTCTTGCTATTTCTAAGGAGGGCGTATCCATGAGGCGGACGAAGCGTTCGGCGGGCGTGGTCGGGATTATTGGATTGGCGTTGATGATCGGGTTGACGATGGCGACGTCACCGACGGTGGGCAAAGAGCCGGCTAAGGGAAAGAAGGCCGCCGCGGCCAAGGCGAAGAAGGAGCGGGCCAACCACGGACGATTGCCGGCTTATTTCAGCAAGATCGCCGATGAGGAGCTTCGGGCGAAGATCTACGAGATCCAGAAGGAATATAACCCGAAGATGCGCGAGCTTCAGCAGCAGTTGACCAAGTTGCGTGAAGAGCGCGACGCGAAGATCATGGCCCTGTTGACGCCGGAGCAAAAGAAGCAGCTAGAAGAACTCCGGGCAGCAGCCAAGGCGAAGAAAAAGAAGGCTCGTGAAGCCAAGCCGACGGAGGAGTGAGTCATTCCCGGGCGGCGCCTGCCCGGACCGGGCAGCGCGGCCCCGGCGCGAGACCTCTTGGCGTCGCACGGCGTAAGGTCGAGACGTGTTGCGACCCGGCCGATGCACGTCAAGAGGTCTTGATTCTAGCGTCGCTTTTTCGCTTTCTTCTTCGCGTCACGGCGTTCCGAATCGCGATAGCGATAGATGCCTGCAACGGCGTCTTCGAGCTTGATCGAGGCTTCTTCTTCGAAGCGTCGGAGCACGTCGAGCGCCTTTTCCGGCATCACGTCGTTCAGAAGCAGATCGGGACGCGACAGATTGCCGGCCGCACAGGCTCGATTCCACCGGTCGCACAGCCGGATCAGGTCTTTTGCCAAGGACGAGATCGGCTTAGCGAATTGCGAGCGCACGTTCTCAGAAGTCAGGTAATGCCCCATGCTTGAACCTCCGTCAGGTGGCCAAGGACGGCAAGAACCTAGATGATTCTGCCCGGCAACTCTACGTCGCACAATACCTCGCGAGAGTTGTAGCCTTCGAGAGGGTCGGACTTCTAGGCAGGTTGACGTGAGACTTGTCGGCATCTCCACGATCTTGGGGGCTGCGCTCGCCCAAAACGACCCTGGATCGTGGCCTTATTACCCCAGAAGGACGTGGTTATTCGCGCGGCCATGGCGAAGAATCCGTCCATTCCGGAAGAACCGGGGGGAGACGTCTTCCTTTGAGGAAGGTCGTGAAAACCGCAATTCTTTCCGGACAGTTGAGGCGGCTGGGCAGCAACATCCAATCCTCAACGAGGTCTCTTTGGAGAACCGCCGTCAAGGACACACGGTTTTCATGCTTTTTTCCGAGAAAAGGGGCTCCAATACACATAAGAAGAGTTTTTTATTGGATCAGGCGGAATCCCATTTCCAACGCTTTTGGGTTGTCTAGCAATGACCCCGCGAGGCATACATGGCCGTCAGGATCCCGACAATCGCACCATGCGGGGAGAGGGCGTTCGGATCGTGGTCGTATTGTCCATAGCGGTTGGGCCGGCATAGCGAAGATGACCTATCTTTTAGATGGCAGCACAGTATTACCCAAGCTGCCGACTCCTCTGAGCGTCACCTTGTCCATGCTACTTGTCTTCGTGTGCAGATCGTCGGTTTTAGGCGGCCGTTCTGGTCCGGTCGTCAAAGGGAAACGCGCTTTGAGTTGCTCCTGCCTGAACGTGTTTCGGCGTTTCCTTGCTTCGGCATCTCCGTTCGACGTCTGCCCGGTTGATAGAGACTCCATGAGGTCACACCATGCGCCGGCTACGTTTACTCGAGTACGTCGGGGTTCGATTCGCGGGTAAGGATTCCCTAGCGCGGATAATCTATCGAAAGGGGCTCCTTTTCTCGGGAGCCACGGAGGTCGCGCCGCGTCGCACGCGGGGCGGGCTGAAGCTTGAACCGCTCGAAGCCCGGATGCTTCTGGCTGTCACCCCTTTGGGAGGCGGTGAGTGTGACGCCCCGAAGCCGATTGGCTGGGACGCGGCCGTGCAGCCATTGGGCTTCGACGAAGACGTGCCCGTGGATCTGGTGGATCAGTATCTGGGTTTCGACGGCGACACGTCGATTTACTCGACGACCGACGGCGAAGGGGCAACGGGCGACGCCACGCCGACCGGCACGAGTTATCTCCTCTGGGAGAACTGGGGCGGGATGTGGCAAGACGCAGAAAAGACCCCTTCCGACACCGAGGACGACCTGCACTGCTGGGCCGCCGCTGCATCGAACGTCCTGGCCTGGACCGGATGGGGGCTGGTCGACGGCATGACCAACTGCGACGAGATGTTCCAGTACTTCCAGGACCACTGGACGGACGAAGGCGGCATGATGGAGTACGGATGGGACTGGTGGTTCGACGGGACGAACAACAGCCAAGGGTGGTCGGGCTGGGCCCAAGAGGACGTCGAGGGAGGCAACTTCTACCCCGGCGAGAACGCCTACAACTACATCCACAGCCAGAGCAGCGACAGCCTGGCGATGTCGGCCATCAACGAGTACCTTCACGCCGGATACGGCACGACGATCGGCATCTTCGGCCCTGGCGGCCACGCGATCACCGTGTGGGGATACAATTACGATCCGAGCAATCCTTCCGACTACCTGGGCATCTGGGTCACCGACTCGGATGATTACAAGTATATGGAGAATGCCCCGGACCGGCTCCGCTACTACGAAGTCGAATACATCGGCAGCCAGTGGTTCTTGCAGGACTACTACGGCAGCGACGAGTGGTACATCGGCGTCGTGCAGGCCCTCGAGCAGAAGGAGCCGGGTGATCCGCCCGCTCCCGACCCAGTCAACGAGATCTCGGGCACGGTCTGGAACGACCTGAACGGCGACGGCTCGCAGGATGTGGGTGAAACAGGCCTGGCCGGCGAGACGGTCTATCTCGACTTGAACGAGAACGGCACGCTCGACACCCAAACCCTGAATATCGACTCCGCGGACATCCCGAAAAACATCCTCGACCATGCGACAACCATCTCGACGATCACCTTCGGCGGCTTTTCCCAGCCGATCACCGACGTGAACATCACGTTGGACATCACGCACACCTACACGGCCGACCTGCAGGCGTACCTCATCAGCGCCGAGGGCACACGGGTGCTGCTGTTCTCCGGCGTGGGCGGCTCGGGCAACGATTTCTCGAATACGACGTTCGACAACGCCGCGGGCACGAGCATTTCCGACGGCTCGGCCCCCTTCACCGGCACGTTCCGGCCGCAAGGCGACCTCGGGGCTCTCTTTGGCGAGTCGGTCAACGGGACGTGGCAGCTTGAAATCACCGACGGCTATACGGCCGACCAGGGAACGCTCAATAGCTGGTCGCTGGAGATCACCCTGGGCGAGACGTGTGCCACGACGGACGCCAACGGCGCATTTGTCTTCACCGGGCTGGAAGACGGCGATTATCGAGTACGGTCGGTCGCCCCGGACGGCTGGGCGCAAACCGCGCCGGGGGACGGCTACTACGACGTCACCCTCTTCGGTGGAGAAACGGTCGACACGGCCAATTTCGGATTCCAGGAGTTCTCTGCGACCTATCTCGGAGTCGTCGACTATTGCCTGCTTGAAGACGTGAGCCTTTCGGCCGGCGAGTATTGGTACTCTTTTCGGACCACACACGACGGATACCTCTCCGTCGAAGCCGTGCTGGCGAATCCCAGTGATATCGACGTCTCGCTCTACAACAGCAACCATAACCAAGTTGCTGCGTCTGCCGTATCGCCCAACGGGCAACGGGTCGATTATGTAGTCCAAGCGGGCGAGCTCTACTACTTCCGCGCTGTCGTGTCGGCGCCCCAGACGGTCACCGATCTGAAGGTCGCCAACCTGGTTGAACGTAGCGGAGACACCGTCACCGTTTACGGCTCGAACGGCGATGACGACTTCATCTATGCGGTCGATGCATTAACAAATGACGTCACGATCAACGGGCTCCTTTATTGCTTCGGCCGAGGCGACGTAACAACCGTCACCTTCGACGGAGGCAACGGCAGCGACACCGCCACGCTGACGGGCAGCGATGGCAACGACACCTTCACCCTTCGGCCTGGCCAAGCAACTGCTGTCGGCTCGAACTACACCGTTTCGGTGACCAACGTGACTTTGGTCACCGCACGAGGCGGCGGCGGCACCGACATCGCCTATCTCTACGATTCGGCGGGCGACGACACGTTCCTCGGAAGATCGGACTTCAGCGTCCTCTCGGGCAATGGGCTCACAAGCTGGGTTGAAGATTTCCGCTGCGTCTACGCCTATGCCACCGCCGGCGGGACCGACACGGCCAAGCTGTACGACTCGGCCGGCGACGACACGTTTATTGGCCGGGACACCGCAGCGGCGCTCTTCGGAGCCAATTTCTGCAATCAAGCTACCGGATTCCAGGATGTCAAAGCCTACGCTACGCGGGGCGGCTCCGACACAGCCAAATTGTATGACTCGGCGGGAGACGATCTCTTTACGGCTGATGATGCGTCGGCAACGCTTTCCGGAGCCGGTTTCTCGAACTATGCTGAAGAATTCGGCCATGTCTATGCATACGCCACGGGCGGCGGGACGGACACGGCCAAGCTCTACGACTCGGCCGGCGACGACACGTTCGTCGGACGCGAAACGGCGTCTGTCTTATACGGCGCGACGTTCTACAATTACGCCGCGGGATTTCGCAGCGTTTATGCGTACGCCACGGGCGGCGGGACCGACACGGCCAAGCTCTACGACTCGGCCGGCGACGACACGTTCATCGGACGCGAAAC
>JAFGFF010000213.1 GCA_016931075.1 Pirellulales bacterium
GTGGCACCCTTGGAGCAACCTGGGCCTATTTCGTAACACGTTCTGGACAGCCCCGTCCCCCGGCCGTGCCATGTCGTCGTCCGAGCACATTCTGACCGTCTCCGAGCTGACCGCCGGGATCAAGGAGCTGCTCGAGGCGGCCTTCCCGTCGGTCTGGGTGGCCGGCGAGATCAGCGACCTGGCCCGGCCGCGCTCCGGGCACTGCTACCTGACGCTCAAGGACGAATCGAGCCAGATTCGGGCCGTTCTATGGCGGTCGACCGCCGCCCGAGTGAAGTTCGACATGCAAGACGGGCTCGAGGTCGTCTGCCGAGGGCATGTTGATGTCTACGCTCCGCGAGGCAGCTACCAGTTCATTGTCGACGCGATCCAGCCCAAGGGCCTGGGCGCGTTGGAACTGGCCCTGCGACAGCTCCGCGAGAAGCTCGCCAGGGAGGGGCTTTTCGACGCCCAGCGAAAGCGGCCGTTGCCCCGGTTCGTTCGCCGGATCGCCGTGGTGACCAGCCCAACGGGCGCGGCCGTCCGCGACTTCCTCCAGGTGCTCGGCCGCCGGTGGCGCGGGGCCGATGTGCTGGTCGTGCCCGTCCGCGTCCAGGGTGAAGGAGCCGCCGGTGAAATCGCCCAAGCGATTGGGCTGGTCAACCGTTTGCCCGAGCCGCCTGACTGCCTGGTCGTCACCCGGGGTGGAGGCAGCCTCGAAGACCTTTGGGCGTTCAACGAGGAGCCGGTCGTTCGGGCGATCGCCGCCTCGGGCGTGCCGGTCGTCTCGGCCGTGGGCCATGAGATCGACGTCACGTTGTCCGACCTGGCTGCCGACGTCCGCGCCGCCACGCCCAGCGAAGCGGCCGAGCTGCTGGCCCCGGACACCGACGACCTGATGGCCCGGCTTCGCCAGATCCAACGTCGCCTGACGGTCGCCCTGCGAGCCCGCGCCGCCGCCGCCCGTGCCCGGCTCGACGCCCTGGTTGCCCGGCGAGCCCTGCGCCGTCCATTGGAAATGATCCACGACCGGCAGCGCCGCCTGGACGAACTGGACGCCCGCTCTACCCGCGCAATGAACCACCGTCTCGAGTTGGCCCACCGTCGGGTCGAGGCCCTCTCCGCCCGGCTGGACACGCTCAGCCCGCTCTCCGTACTCGCCCGCGGCTACAGCCTTACCCACCGTACCTTCGACGGTCACCTGCTCCGGACTGCCACCGACGTCACGCCCGGTGAGCAGATCACCACTCGGTTGGCTCAAGGGCAGATTGTCAGCCGGGTCGAGGAGGTGGAGGGAAGTTCCTGACCACTCGGTTACGAACGTCGGCAGTTGGGGCAAGATCGGAATGCTGCCTTAGATGGCCAACGAGACAATCCTTGGAAGTGCCCCCGTCCCATTGCCCCGTTTCGCTGAACGTTGCCTCTGGCACTGCGCTCACCCCCCGATAGAATTGTCCGGGAAAGTGTCTCTTTAGCCGGGGGTGGTTGGGCGTCGACAGTTCGTATTGGAGGATTGGCCGTCTTTTGCTACGGTATCGCAAGCCTCGCTGAGGCTGGCCAGGAAGGTGGCCAACCACGGGACCTGCTGGGTGGCAGGTCCCGACGGCGGCACGGACTCGGCGAGAGGCGCTTGTGTGTTGCGGACGTCCGACGGGCTCCGCGGCGGGCCGACATGGAAGGAGGCCGACATGAGTCAGAGCCAACAACAAGATCTCCGGGTCCACATCCGGTGGATGATCCGGCGCGACATGCTCGAAGTGCTGGACATCGAAGCCCGCAACTTCGAGTTTCCCTGGCAGGAGGAGGATTTCATCCGCTGCCTCCGCCAACGCAACTGCATCGGCATGGTCGCCGAGCGGGACGACCGCGTCGTAGGCTTCATGGTCTACGAGCTCAACAAGACGCGGCTGCACGTGCTGAACTTCGCCGTGGCGCCCGACTGCCAGCGGACCGGCATCGGCACCCAGATGATCGCCAAGCTCATCGGCAAGCTCTCCTCGCAGCGACGCACCCGGATCGTCCTGGAAGTCCGCGAAACGAACCTCGCGGCCCAGTTGTTCTTCCGGGAGAACGGGTTCCGGGCCGTGTCGGTCCTACGTAACTACTACGAGGACACGCCCGAAGACGCCTACATGATGCAGTATCGCTACCGACCCGAGCGGATCCCGGCCGTCGAACCGACCAACCGGATCGCCCGCCTGGCCGGATGAGAACTTGGGGTGCCATGCTCCACGCTTGCGTGGGCATGTTTTACCGCTGGGGGCCACTGCTGGCTTGTCCAGCAGTGTTTTCCCGGGTTTTCTCACTTTGCACTGCTGGACAAGCCAGCAGTGGCACCCGTTTCAACAGCCCACTACAGCCACGTCGGCGTGACCTGCAGCGAGGGCAGCTCGACCAGGGCGACCGAAGGGCTGTAGGTCCGGACGATCGCGCCTGGATTGAGCACGGTTGTTGTCCCCTGCCGTTCGAGCGAGGCCGTGTGGGTGTGGCCGTGGCAGACCAGGTCCCAGCCCTCGCGGTGGATGGCCCGGACCAGCCGGCGGCCGTCGTCTCCGTGCAGCAGGGCGATGTGCTTGCCCTCCCATTCCAGGGCGGCGAACTGGCCGTGGCACACCTGGCCCGCCTCCTCGATCGCCGGCCGGAGCACGGATTCCCGGTCGACGTTGCCCAGCACGAAATGGGTTGGCCACGGGTCGAAAAGCCGCACGACCTCGGGCGAGCCGATGTCGCCGCAGTGGAGCACCGCGTCGACCCGGGCCGCCTCGAACACCCGGACGACCTGCCGGGTCAAATGGACGTCCCCGTGCGTATCGCTCACCACGCCCAGAATCACGAGCCGGCCCTCCAGTGGGTAACCGTTCATGGCCCGCAGAAAAGGTGCCAGGCACCTTTTGCCGGAACGGCCCTGCGGGTGCTTCGCACAAAAGGTGCCTGGCACCTTTTCCGCCGCGTTGCCCCGAGGTGTGAATGGTTTCTCCCGCGGGGAAATTCTGACAAAGGATCTGCTATCATAGAACAGACACCGGGAATTGTCTCGCCCGTTGATTTCACGAATCCCCCGCCAAAGTGGGGATAGGTATTCTAGAAAACTGTAGGTCAGGCTGTGCCTGACAGCAACCCGAACGGTCGTTCCGTCAGGCACAGCCTGACCTACGGATTGATATGCTCTCAGCCGCTCAGACAGAAATCTTGGCCATAGGGGTTTTGGTCCTGCTCGCCCTGGTGCTCGTCGCCTGGACGGTGCGGTGCTTCCGCCGCGCGCCGTATACGCCGGCCCAGACGACCATCCTGGCGATGAGCTGGGTGTTTACCCGGATCTTGTGGCGGGCTCGGGTCATGCCGCTTCCGATCCGGCCTGGCCAGGGGGCCGTGATCATCAGCAACCACACCTGTCCTTTCGACCCGGCGTTTATCGCTCTGGGGGTCAATCGGGTCATGCGGTGGATGGTCGCCCGGGAGTACTGCGAGCATCCGTTCATGGGCAAGTTCCTCCGGCCGTTTGGCGTCATTCCGACGAATCGGGCGGGCGCCGACACGGCCGCCACGAAGCAGATCATCCGCTGCGCCCAGCAGGGCGAACTGGTGGGGCTCTTTCCCGAGGGGCGGATCAACGACACGGGCAAGCTGATGCGACCGGGCCGGCCGGGCGTGGCCCTGATCGCCCTGCGTGCCCGAGTGCCCGTCATCCCTTGTTACATCGAAGGCGCTCCCTACAACGGCACGGCCATGGGCTGCCTGTTGATGCCCGCCCGGGTGCGACTTCGCGCCGGCCGCCCGATCGATCTTTCCGAGTACTACGGCCGGGAAGGGGACCGCGAGGTGCTCGAGGAGCTGACCCGGCGGCTGATGCGAGCGATCGCCGAGTTGGCTGGTCGGCCGGATTTCGAGCCCGAATTGGCCGGTCGATTCTACCGTCCTGGGCCAAGTGACTGAACTCCCGTCCTGGCTTGAGGTTGGGGCCGTTGTTGGCTCTTCCGGCATGGCGAATCCGTCGGGGAACACCCCTTTCACCCGGCGCACCCCCATTTCCTAAGCTACGTTTTAAGTAGCCCTTTGAATAGCGAGTCGCGAAAAATGGAAAGTCGCGTCTGACAACTGTGCCACGCGTTGCCGTGCAACGCACAATCCCTTTCATAAAGTCTCTTCTGAGTCAGCGCATCTTGAGTTAGGGAGCCTGTTATGTTAGGCGCCGTTGAGAAGCGTCAAGGGCTGCAAAGCAGCACGTGTGGTTGGTCAAAACGGCGGGGAGCAGTCCTTCTGCTCACCGCTTTTTTGATGGTGTTCATGATGCTCCTGTTGGCCTTGTCGGTCGACGTGGGCTACATGATGTCCGTGCGGTCGGAAATGAAGCGGGCGACTGACGCCGCCGCTTTGGCCGGAGCGGGCAAATTGATCGATGGGGCGGATCCCGCCCAGTTGCAGGCCTTCGAGTTCCTGGTCCGCAACCCTGTGGCCAGCACCAATCTGGCCGAGAACGATCCCGAGTGGCTGGAAAATCTGGAAGCGCTCATGGCGCAACACCAGGACCACGTCACGATCGAGACAGGTCACTGGGATCCCACCGCGCCGAAGCCGGCGCCCGGCCAACCGGACCTCCGGTTCACCCAGAGCACGGTTCTGCCGTCGGCGATCCGGGTTTCCTCGGTCCACCAGAACGCTCCGTTCTTCTTCGCCCATCTGTTCGGGAGCAGTTCGTTCGACATCAGCTCCGAGTCGGTCGCCCGATACCAGCCGCGTGACATCGCCCTGGTGCTGGACTTCTCGGGGTCGATGAACGACGACAGCGAGCTGAAGCAGATCGGCTGGGACGGCTCGAACCGCGAGGTGGTCGAAGACAGCTTGCTGGAGATCTACCAGGATCTGGGCTCGCCGTCCTACGGGGACCTCGAGTTCACGCCCGAGTACCTGACCGTCGTGGGCGCTCCCCCGGCGGGACCCCAGTATCCGCAAATCACGGTTACGTTCCAAAAGGACGACGTCTACGTCGAGTCGACCAAGGACCTCTCGAACGTCGTCCTGGGGTTCTCCGACGGAACAACGCAGAAGATCGAACCGCTTAGCTCGCCCACGGGCACCTTCCGCGGGACGGGCTACAACTACTACAAGACCATCACGAAGATCTGGGTCAAGTCGGGCAGCAACGACAGCGGCGAAGGCCCCGGCTACGGCGAGCGGTTCGAGGACAACGCCACCTGGGTCAAAAACGCCTTCGGGTTGAACGCCGTCGCCTACCCGTATCCTTCGGGAAGCTGGGACGATTTCATCAACTACTGCCGCACCAACTCCAACGTCAACAAGGCCGGCTACAAGAAGAAGTACGGCCACATGAACCTGATCAACTACTGGCTCGAGCAGAAGCCCATGCACAGCCAGACGCCCGACCTGTGGATGGGCAACGCCCAGCCGGTCGGCGCGGTCAAGGACGCGGTCGACGTCTTTATGGAGTACATCCAGGAAGTCGACACCGAAGATCGGGCGGCGCTGGTGATCTACGATTCGCCGTCGCAGGAAGCCCTGGTCGAGCATCACCTGACGGACGACTTCGACGCCGTGGTCACCACGGTCCAACAACGTCAGGCGGCTCACTATGACAACTACACGAACATCGGGGCCGGCATCCGTGACGCCGTGCTCGAATTGAACGCCAACGCGCGAATCGGGGCGTTCAAGATGATCGTGTTGATGACCGACGGTCAGGCCAACAAGCCCAGCGGTGTCGACGCTGCGGCATATGCCCTGGCCCAGGCCGACGAGGCCGCGGCGAAGCGTTATCCCATCATCACGATCAGCCTCGGCAGCGGCGCCGACACGAATCTGATGCAACAGATCGCCGATCGGACCGGTGGGGTGCACTTCAACATCCCGGGCATCGGAGGCGAAGTGGTCAACTACCGGGAACAGCTCCTGCAGGTCTTCCGGCAGATCGCCGACGACCGGCCGCTGGTCCTGGTGAAATAGAGCAGTCGCGAGGCAGGGGGGACGGCCCGGTGCTCGCCCGGCGCAGGCCCGGCGCCGTCCCCGACGCTCTTGCGATACGACAATCCACCAGACGCGACGCCTCCGCCGAGGCCCTGGCCCGCTCGGCCAACGATCTTGGCGGAGGGGTCTGTTTCTTGAATGGTGCACTATAGGGTGGCACTGGCGTCTCGCCAGTGTTGGCGCCAAGAAACACTGGCGAGACGCCAGTGCCACCCTACTGGTGGAAGAAAGATTCAGTCCGGCCCGACCAGAAGAGTTTCATCCAGCGGAGAGAGTTCGTCGAGCTGGCCGGCTTGAAGCTGCTGCTGGTACTCCTGGGCAACGTCCTCCAGCCGGGCAACGACCTCCTGGCAACGGTCGGCCACGTCGCTGACCTCCCAGCGGTCGTCCGGCTTGAAGAAGAGCCGTGGCGGATCGGTCCGGCGAAGATACCAGGCCGGTGTCCGCAGGGCCGTCTCTCCACCTACCTCGCCGAGCAAGAACCGGTCGCGCACCGCGTCGGCTTCGCCTCGCACCAACGGCAGCAGGCTCCGGCCCAGCACGCCGGGCGAGGGATCGGCGACCGACCACCACTCCAAAAGCGTCGGGCACAAGTCGGCCGGCGTGACCAGGGCCTGGCCGCGGCCCGCTCCGCTGGAAACGCCGGGCAACCGGACCATCATCGGCACGTGGACCGTCTCGCTCGACAGGGTCTCGTCCCACGCCCCGACGCGGCCGTGCTCGCCCAGCGGGAACCCTCGGGCGGAAAGCAACACCAGGAGCGTCTCCCGGCCCACGGGGCTCTCCTCGAGCCACTGCGTCAGGGCCCCGACGCCCATGTCCAGCAACGTGACCTGGCCGGCGTAGGACTGGGTGATTCCCAGCAAGAGATCCGGGTCGGCGTCGTCCGCCAACTCGAACCGGGGCACGGTGGCCGACTCGGGCGGCGGCGGGTCGTCCGCCTCGGCATATCGGGCACGCAAGTCATACGGAGCGTCCCACACCCGGCCCAGGCTCGATAGATGGACCCACGTTAAAAATGGCCCGGTGCACGTGTCCAGGTGCTCGATCACTCGGGCAAAACAGCCGGCCAGATGCGTCTGATCGACGTCCTCGGCCGTCGCCTCCGCCCCGGGCAAGGGCAACACGATCCGCTGCCCAAAACCGTGGCTCGCCGGCGCCGCGGCCAGGTCCGGATCGTCGGTCAACAGCGTCGTCGCCACGCCCGCCGCGCCCAGCAACTCGGCCAGCGACGCCTCCCCAGCCTGCTCCTCACTTAGCGGATGCTCGCCCCGCCAGGCCGACCGGCACAGGGCCGCCGTGCTGGCTCCCGTCGCCAACACCTGGTCGAACGTGAACCCCTCGCACGCGAGCTGATCCATCGCCGGCGTGCGGACCCATGCATTCCCATAGGCCCCCACCATGCCTACATGCAGCCGATCGATCACCACGCAAATCACATTCATCCGGTCGATTCTAACGCAACGGGAGTGATCGGAACAGGCAGGCCAACGGGCTGGTGTCGGGGTGGCACCCAGCCGCCA
>JAFGFF010000214.1 GCA_016931075.1 Pirellulales bacterium
GTTGCTTGAACGGCCGGCAACAGCAGCGCGATCAACAGGCCAATGATCGCGATCACCGCCAGCAGCTCCACCAACGTGAAACCGTTGCGTCGCTCTTCAGCCATCCGTGAATCTCCTGACCCCGATCGATCGGTCTTTTGACCCACCTCCCCGGAGGCTGATTCTACCCCGTTCGGTCGGATTTTCACAAACCCGCTGGATGGTGGAATCGACTTGCCCTAGAACCTACCCATGTAGAGGGGGCCTCTTTCAAGAGAGTCTTCTCCAGAGGGCCTTCCGGGAGCGGAAATTGCCGCACTTGCCAAAAAAATAAAATCCGCGTTAATTCGGTTGCTTTTCATTACCAGTGGGGTAATATTTTCCATTCCCCGGGGAAATAATACATGACCCAATGGAGTTCATTTCAGTGCTACCGGGGGATTCTGATAAGACCGACACCGAGGAGTGACGAAGTGGGCAACAACCCGTACCAATCCCCCCCCGACGCGATTCCCGTCATTGGCATCACCAGCGGGCGGCCCGAGGATGTCCGGAGCGTGGCGATCTACCAGAAGGGCATTTTGGTCTGTCTGCTGGTCAATGTGGTCCTTATCGTGACTATGCTCCTAGGCATTCACGGCATTCTGCCCGCGGCGCCTTTTCTCGTCGTGCTGATACGAGGAGGGTTCCTGCTGACGCTGTTTGCCGGTTTGGCGTTCGTTTTTTTCCTTTCCACCAAGGTGTATAACTCGGGCGTCGGGATCGTCTTGGGGATCCTGGCCATGGTCCCGGTGCTCAATTTGCTGGTCCTCTTGGTGGTGAATGGCCAGGCCTCGACGATCCTCCGGGCCAACGGTCATCGCGTCGGACTGCTGGGAGTGCGATTGTCCAAGTTCTGACCCACCCCCCTGTCCTGCCCCGGTGTGGCTGCGAAAAGGGACCGTTTGGGTCGCGTCCGCCCAGCTTGTTCCGGTGAGGTGCGGCCATCCGGCCATGCTTGAGGGCTGGGTGGTACCTTGGCGCAATGAGCCCCCGCGCGATAACGTAGAGGGGATCATTGGACTTCGGCGAAACGTACTCGCGTGTCGCCGGTCAAGCCCACCGGCCGGGTGCCATGTCCACGCTTGTGTGGACATGCGGAGGCCGTGTTACTCCTGAAAAACATGCCCACGCAAGCGTGGAGCATGGCACCCAGACGATATTGCCCCCTACTCTTGTGGAAGAACGTGAGCGATTCCACCCGGTCGGAATTCGAGCAGTGCGCGCTGGCCAGTCAGCTTCTCTCCCAAGAGCAGCTCGACGAGGTCACGGCCGTCATTGTCCGGGAGAACGGCGGCAAGGACGTCGACGGGCGGAGCCTGGCCGGGCGGCTGGTCGAGTTCGGCTATCTGAACGCCTGGCAGGCCAAACAGTTGCTCGAAGGCCAGACGCGCTTCCACCTGGGCCCCTATCGGATCGTCGACTGGCTTGGTCAAGGCGGGATGGGCCAGGTCTTCCGCGCCGAGCATCATCTCCTCGGCCGCCAGGTCGCCATCAAGGTCCTCCCCCGCGACCGCTGCACGCCCGAGGCGGTCCGCAACTTCACCCGCGAGATCCGGGCGCAAGCCAGCCTCGATCACCGGAACCTGGTCAAAGCGCTTGACGCCGGACACGACGGCAACGTGTACTACTTGGTGTCGGAATACGTGCCGGGCACCGACCTCCGCAAACTCGTCCACAAGACAGGTCCGCTCTCGATGGAGACGGCGGCCAGCATTATCACTCAGGTGGCCGAAGCCCTGGAGCACGCCCATCAGCGAGGGCTGATCCATCGCGACGTGAAGCCGGGCAATGTCCTGGTCACGCCCGACGGGCAGGCGAAGCTGTCGGACCTGGGGCTGGCCGGCCCCTTGGGCGGAGACCCCAAGTCGGACCCGCGGTTCGGCAAGATCGTGGGCACGGCCGACTATCTCTCGCCCGACCAGATCAAAGCCCCCTGGGCGCCCAACCCGGCCTGGGACGTCTATTCGCTGGGCTGC
Source organism: Pirellulales bacterium (assembly GCA_016931075.1). Classification (GTDB taxonomy): domain Bacteria; phylum Planctomycetota; class Planctomycetia; order Pirellulales; family Thermoguttaceae; genus JAFGFF01. The sequence goes on from JAFGFF010000214.1 coordinate 1,998, forward strand.
ACGCTCTACTACGCGGTGACGAGCAAGGTCCCCTATCCGGGCGGCTCGACGGCCGACAAAGCCCGGGCGCACTGCGAGCTTCAACCGCTGGATCCCCGCCGCTTCAACCCGACCTTGGACGAGGACTTCGTCGACGCCCTGGCCGACATGGTGATGAAAGACCCGGACGAACGGCTCCAGACGGCCGCTGAGGTCATCGAGCATTTGGCTCCCTGGGCGGTGGAGCCTCGACCGGTAGCCGAGCTGGAGCGTCTTGGCCCGGTGGGCGAAACGAACCACTCGACGGCGCTCCGCCCTTCAAACGGTTCCGGTTCCGGCTCACCCATGCCCGATCCGGACGAAACGAAGGACAGCCTCTCCGATCTCCGCTCGGTACTGCGTTCACCGCGCTCGGCCGACGCGGCTCGGTCCGACCCGACTCCTCCTTCCTCCCCTGCCCCGGAGAACGTGCCGGCCGAGGCCACCTCCGCCAACGTCTCGAACACGGAAGCCGAGCCGCCCGACGCGTCCCAAACGCTCGACCGGAACCTAAGGCCGATTATGCTGGCCATCGGTCTGGTCGGTGGCGCGGCCGTGGTTCTGTGGGTTATGACACTATTCTGGTAAGCAGCGGACAGGCGTAGGCCGATTTTCTGTAGGGAACGCCCTCCGTGGCGTTCCGATGCTGGACGCTCTTCTCAACGTTTCCTGCCACCATGTCGCATTGATTTCCGGAACGATTGAAACCCCGGAACGCCACGGAGGGCGTTCCCTACAGAGGAAATCCGACTGGCGTCCGTTTATTCTCGACAGTAAATGCGCGTCGGCGCACAGTATCTATGCGGCAACTGTGCGTGAGCGAACAGAGACTGTTTGCCGACGAGCATTATTCTTGAGCACAATCGCCGGCACGGCACATTCGTCTGCTCTTTCCGTGTGCTTGTGATGCAGGCTGTCGCGCGACTTACGCATCAAACCGGGCGCGGCCTGGCCGTTTTGGCACGCTGTCTGCATTCTTTGGCGAGTGCTTTCTTATATCGTCACCCATGCGTCCGCTGTAGGGCGTGTTTAAGTGAAGCGTATGGATAGGTAGATGATTCTCGATTTGTAGACTCCTGTCGCCGAATGTGTGCGAATCAGATCCTGTTCGGCGACAGGAGTCGCCTCCTACAGGTTTTCCACGAGTCCGAACGATGAACGGCAACCTGCAATCCGAAGTGACCGTCGGTGTGGTGGACCACGACCGGACCTACTTCGACGCGGTTGCCGCCAGCGTGCCGGGAGTTCAGGCTACGTTCCGTCATTACGCCAGCGGACGCGAAGCGCTTCGCCGGGGCAGGCAGGACGGCAACCAGTTTTGGCTGATCCGCGTTTCCCTGCCCGACATGACCGGATTCGACCTGGTCGAGATGCTTCGCGACCGGCTGGATAGCTCGACCGTTTGCCTGGTGGCGACGGACTATCGGGTGGATGACGAATTACAGGCCTATCGGACCGGGGTGGCCATGTACGCCTGCCGCCCGGTCGAGACGGCCTGGTTGCGGCAGTCGCTTTGCCGTGTCCGGAACAAGACGCCTGTAGCCCAGGCCGGCCCAAGCCCGTTTTCCCACGAGCGAGCGCCGCCGAACAAGAGAGAGCATGCCCGAAGCCTCTGAACGTTCAGACCGCTTCGCCAAACCCACGGGGCGCCAGACACCCAAGCGGAACAGGTGCGTAGCGCTGCAAACCCGCGAGAGGAGGAAACACATCTTTGTTTTGTCCGTTTGCTTTGTTCAAGAGAACGAAAGGGAGGGTATCATGAACGTGAAACTGCGACTTGTACTGACGATGGTGTTTCTGGCCGCGATCGGCCTGGCCCTGTCCCCCGCGATGGCTGACCCGCTGCCAGGCGAATTGCTGAAGTTCCAGCAACTGCCGATGGTCAAAACGGTGATCGGCGACCAGGTCTACTTTGGCCACGACGAACCGAGCACGGCCCAGATTGTCAACCCCGGCGAGCCCATCCCGATATATCAGGGCTATTTCATGGCTGACGACTTCGCCGATCCGTTCGGCGATCCGGTCGTCCATGTGCGGTGGTGGGGATCCTACATGAATGCCGAACCGGGTACCGATCCGGTGATGCCCATCAAACGGTTCCTGATCTCGTTCGAGACGGACATCCCGGCCGTCATCGACCCGGCGTCTGGTCAAGTCCTCGAGCCGAGCATGCCTGGCGCGCCGCTGTTGAGTCAAATTGTTCACGTCGATGACGACGGCATCCTGACCCCCGGATCCGGAACGTTCCTGGAGAGATTGATCAGCCCGGGCGGGAATCCGCTGAACGAAGGACTCTACGAGTACAACGCCGAACTCCGCTGTCCTTTCGAGCAGGAACGCGACACCGTCTACTGGCTGAAGATCGTCGCCCTGACCGGTCCGAACGACGACACGCTCTGGGGATGGCACAACCGGGACTACACGATCCAGGATCCCTATGCTTCGCCGGTAGTTGTGCCGGGCGAGCGCGTGGTCGGAACGATTCCGCTTCCCGACGTCAACGGCAACGTGCCCACGCCCATCTGGCACTTCCAGGACGACGCGGTGACCGGACAGATCCAGTTGGGTATCGATCCAAACATGCCCCCGTGCGATCCGAATGCCGTTTGGGTCGAACAGTTCAACATGCGGCCCACCTCCTACGAGGACGTTCTCGACGGGCCGAGCGGAGTGGCCGGAACCGATTTCCCGGGCATTGGGCACTTCTCGAAGGACCTGGCGTTCGAGCTCTATCGGGTGCCCGAGCCCTCCACGGTGACCCTGTTGATTGTTGGGCTGGTCAGTCTCGGCGTGTTCCGGTGGCGGAAGCGTTGAACCGACCCAGTCTTCCCTCGAAATATCAATGAGTAACGGCACAGCCGCCGGCGCCTACACCGCCGGCGGTTGTGTTTCTTGAGGCTTGGTGGAGTATTCGTCCTTACTTGCTCATGTCCAGCAACTCGTCGTCCACCGTGCCGGACAGGTCGGGAACGAGAAAGTACGTCGCCTCACCGCCCGGATCGGGAAACTCCGTGAGTTTCAATTTCAAGTCGGGCGGCTCCGAGAGGGGCTTTCCGGGGCTCCACGCGCGCGCCGGACAGGCCAGTCCGTCGGGGCGTCGGGTTGTGTCCTTCACCGGTTCGCCGAGCGATTTCGGATCTAGCCGGAGGCCTCGAACGAGCTTCGAGAGTTGCTCGCGACGCGCCTTGCGGCCTTTCTCGTCCAGGGGCAATTCGTCGAGTTTTTTAGCCACGGCCGGGTTGAGCGCGACAAGCCACTCGGGATCGAGGCAGTACACCATTGGACCACGCAGCACGGCCACGCGGCCTTCCTGCAACTTGCGACCGCGAACTAACCGCCAGGTCATCGGCATGTCGATTGCCACCAGGTCGCCCCGCTCCCAGAGCCGATCGACGACAAAGAACGTCCCGGCGGTGACGGGGCCCGGGGCCTTTTCGCCGTTGACCCGCACGGTCGCGTTCTTGCACCAGGCCGGAATCTGCAAACGGAGCGGGAATCGGGCGGGGATCGACGGATCCAACCGCAGCAGGACGTTGCCCGAGGTGGGATAGTCGGTCTCCTGTTGCACCTTGACTCGCACACCCTTGTCAATCGGCACAGTCGCCGAGGATGCCGTAAAGAGGTTCACGGCCAGCCCGCCGCCGGCCCGGTAGTAGACCATCGACGGCAGTTCGGCGACGATCCGCCGGAAGTTATTCGGACAGCAATACGTGTCGTGCGGATAGATGGGCCGCCGGCCTCCCAGCGGCGTGAAGTAGCGAAGCCGTCGTCCGTCGGGCAACTGCGCGGCGAACAGGGCGTTGTGGATCGCCCGCTCCATCATGTCACCGTAGATCGGTTTGCCTTCAAGGCACAACATCCGGTGCAGCAGTCGAATCAGGTAGGCCGTGGCGCACGTCTCGCTGACGTTTCCGTCGAGCCGCTGGTCGGTGTGGAATCCTTCGCGCCTCGTGCAAGAGCCGCTGACCAACAGCGAATCGTGTGCCCGGAGCTGGTCGATCACCCGGCGGCTCTGCCGGAGGAGCTTCTCGTCGGGCGACATGTCGTACAGATCGAGCTGCGCCAGACAGACGTTCATGAACGTGTAGGCGTGGCCCGCGACCGGGGCGTTCCAGTGGGGCAGGTCCATGCCGCCGACGCCGTACTCCGTGTATTTGTTCTCCCTGGTCGCCCGACCCAGGGCGATGAAGGCTCGTTCGGTCCCCAGCTTGCCGACGAGTCGCGGTTTGTCGGTGCTCTTGCGGTGTTGCATGATGTAGTCGGCCAGCTTGCGGGCCGCGTCGAGCGACGCCTCGTTGCCCGATTGTCGGTAGTCGGCGACCAGCCCTTGGATGAGATAGACCATCTCGTGCAGGTCCCACAGAGTAAAGACGCGGTCTTTCTCCTGGAAGATGCCCATATACCCGTCGGGCAATTGGGTCTTCAGCAGTTCACCGATCACACGGTCCTTCAACGCCAGGACCTTCGCGTCGTCGGTCTGCGCGCCGAACTCCACCAGGGCGAGGATAAACTTGCCCAGGCCGACGTATTTCCGAGACTGCCCCATTCGGCCGGTGCTTTTTTTATCGCGAAACGGCCGCAAAAAATCCCTATCGACGTTCACCGCCAGGATGTTCTTGCGAATCGTCAAGTCCATCCGCCGCCCGATCTCGCCGCCGACGGACGTCTTGCCCGGGACGAGTGGAACGAACGGCGCCGCGCCCGATTCGGTCGGCGCTGCGTGGACCAGTGACGCGGTCGCCAACAAAGCCAATCCAAGGAACGACGACGCGAGGCCAGATATTCGATGGACGTGGGTTCGATTGCCGAACATGGCGTCGGACTCCTTAAGGCAGGGGAAATGTGGTGGGCAGTTGCATCCTAGCCGGGCGTGGCGGCTGCTGGCAACCCCATCCCCCCGATAGTCCCAAGGGCCGCAATCTTGCACCGGTGCGATAGCCCCGATATGCTGGTGATAGCTGTCCCGATTGCCCGACGCTGGCCTGCCCCGAGCTGTCACTTCTCTAAAAGGAGCCTATCGATGTGTTGCTGTGTTCGATTTCTTGTCGCAATATGCGTGACCGTGTTCGTTTGCGTTTTCTGTCCGAAAGCCCAGGCGGCCGATAAGGCACCGCCACGGAACGTCTTGCTCTACGTGACTGACGACCAGGGCACCGACGACGCGGGCTGCTACGGCCACCCGGTGATCAAGACGCCCGGCCTGGACATGCTGGCCAAGGAAGGCACGCGTTTCACCAGGGCCTATTGCACGACATCAAGCTGCAGCGCCAGCCGGTCGGTCATCCTAACGGGTATGCACAACCATGCCACCGGCCACTACGGCCACATGCACCGGCAGCACCACTTTTCGGCGCTGGACAACGTGAAATCGCTGCCGATGCTCCTAAAACAGGCCGGATACCGGACGGCCGTTTTTGGCAAGCACCACGTCGCGCCCGACACGGTGTTCCCGTTCGATCTGATCGTGCGGGGCCGGGAGATCAAGCCCCGCAACCCGATCAACATGGCCAAACGGGCCGAAGAGTTCATCACGGCCGACAAGCGTCAGCCCTTCTTCCTCATGTTCTGCACCAGCGAGCCGCACCGGCCCTTTAGCCGCAAGGGCTTTGAACACTACTCGGCCGAAGATGTTATCGTGCCGCCCTATTTGCCCGACACGCCCGAGTGCCGCGAGGAACTTGCCCAGTACTACGCCTCGACCGAACGGGCCGACAGCGGGCTGGTCGAGCTGATGAAGATCCTCAAGGCGACCGGCAACTGGGACAACACGCTCGTCGTCTACGTCTCCGACAACGGCATCCCCTTCCCCGGGGCCAAGACGACCGTCTACGAGCCGGGCGTCCGGCTGCCCTGCGTGATTCGCGATCCCCAGGCCAAGCGGAAGGGTGTCGTGACCGACGCCATGGTCACCTGGGCCGATCTGACACCGACGATTCTCGACTGGACCCGCGCCATGCCCAAGACACCCTGGTTCCACGGCCGGTCGTTGATGCCCGTGCTCGACCAGGAACATCCCGAGGGCTGGGACGAGATCTATCTGTCGCACACGTTCCACGAGATCACGACCTACTACCCGATGCGGGCGGTGCGCTCCGGCCGCTACAAGTGCATCCTGAACGTGGCCCACCAGTTACCCTACCCGTTCGCCTCCGACCTTTACGCCTCGAAGACCTGGCAGGGCGTCCTGCGTCGCGGCGACAAGACCTACAGCCCCCGCACGGTCGACGCCTACGTCCACCGCCCCCGCTACGAACTCTACGACCTCGAAACCGACCCCTGGGAGGCCCACAATCTAGCCTCCGACCCGGCCCACGCCAAGACGCTCGCCACACTTCAAGCGAAGCTCAAGAAGTGGCAGAAGGAGACGAAGGATCCGTGGGCGGTGAAGTACAGGTATGAATAGGCCGGTTTTGCTGCGAGGAGACACTATGTAGGAGATTCTGCATCAATTACCTAGGGGGACCGGAGCTCATGACCGTACAACCAAATCTGCTCCATCTAGGATGTTGGTCTTTTGCTCCTGGATCGTGCTTCCTGTATGAGGTAGCCCCTCGCCGGGAGAGCGCTGACCCGCTATGCTGATGGAGTGATAACGCTTACACAAGTGTCAGAGTAGATTTCCATACTGGTGTGAGCGCTTACTCAGTTGAACAGCATAGATCGTGGAGATGCATCACATCGCACGCGGTTGGAGTACGCACCTGGCGTAAGGCCAATCGTCCAGAAGGTTAGAGAAATACCCATGTATGGCCTTGAACTACTGCAATCTAACCCAGGTATGGTCCTCAGTCTAGGCTTGTACTGCCTCAGATCGGCAGCGACATGGCGACAACGGCGTGTGGACAAAGAGAGTGCTCACCACCGGGAGATCAAAGATGACTATCTGGAAATGCTGCGACGACAGGACCATCGTGAACTGCGGCAAGAAATCCAGGAGAGATTTGATGAAATACTCAATGAGCTTTCTCGGCTGAGTGATCTTGACAATATCGTTGGTGAAATTCAGCGACTCCTTCAAGACGAGCATGACGTAGCAGAAAAGGTGGAGTCACTCAGCAGGATCTTGTTGCATCGCGTGCTGGCAGGTGTACCACTTGGGTTACGGTCGCTCAAAGACGTTCCGCTTCTTGGCCGAGATGCAGATGTGCGTGCCCTGCTCGCCAAGGATGGTGATATTGTCTTGTCGGGCCAACCTGGCTCGGGAAAGACATTCCTGTTGTATCACTTGGCAAGCATATGGGGTGGACAGTTTGTTATTTCACAGGATATAGATGGCGTTCTTCGTTTCTTGGAAGTGGACTGTCCCGCACTCCTTATTCTCGATGATGTCACAGAGCGTCTTCCTCTTGCAGAGCGACTCTTTCACTGGCGAAAAACTAGCGAAAGAGAGTTTCGGGTAGTCGTAGTGTGTTGGCCATTTGAATCAGACAAGGTGCTCAATACACTGCACCTTTCAAAACGTACGATATTCGAACTCCCCCTTCTACCTTCCGACACGATTGCCAGCCTGATCGAACAGCGTTTCAAGATCGCGGACCTCACTCCACGGATCGACATTGTCAGGGAAATTCGAAGACAAGCTGACGGGCGTCCAGGCTTGGCTATCGATTTGACTGATGCTGTATTGGAAGAGACCTCAACAAGAGCTCTCCTTGAAGGGGACGTGTACTGGCGATTGACACGTGGTGCATACGAGCGAGTCGGTGGAGAAGACACCGATGTCATTCTTGCGGGATTTTCGGTCGGTGGGAGCGATGGAATAATAAAGGAGTCGGTATCGCAAGTATTCGGGATTCCACTCCACAGGATGCAGGCGATTCTAAAAGGCCTTGCTGCGGGCGGAATTGTGGAAGAGATTGGTTTAACGACAATAGCCACGCGCCCAGCGGCGTGTCGATACACGTTGCTCGACCGGACCTTCTTTCGTGGACCCGGCAGAGGACTTCAAGCACAATACTGGGCACTCTACGATGCAGCCCCCAACAAAACAAGCGCCTTGTTCACACTTGTCGAGGCAATGCGCCGAGGTGCACCAGTGGATCCTGAGAAGGTGCGAATTGAGGTCCGGAAGCAGGGTATACCTGAAGTGTGGAGGAGAGTTGCCTGGACGAATGAGGAGTGGTGTAAATGGGTTATGCAGGAATCACCAGAAGCGGTATTGGAACAAGCCGACGTTGGATTGGCGTATCTTCCCGAGAAAACGATACCGCTTCTCTTGAACGATGCTGTTGACGATGCGAGAGCGGAGAAGTTTTACAGGACCTCCCCATTGCGGCAAATCGAGGACTGGCTTGTTCGAGACAGAGACAATAATAATCCAGCTGCTGCGGAGCGACGAAAGGTACTCATGGAGAGTGTCATTAATTGGGGCAAAAACGGCGACGACACGGTGACTTGGAGGATCTTACCCAAGTGCCTTACATTGCGTTCTGAGTATTCCGAGTGCGATGCCGGTGAAGGGACAACGTTCTACATGAGTCAAACGTTGATTTCTTTGGAGAATGCGAAACAGATCTCCACACTCTGGCCAACGCTGTTGTCTTACGTGGCTGAACGGCCGCCTCAAGAATGGTCGCCAATCAAGGACGTTCTGATGGAGTGGCTGTTTCCGCACGCGGCGCACGCGTCACTAAACACGGAATACAGGCAATTCACGAAAAAAACAGCAAAGGAAGTGTCTGGTGAACTCCTGCAAATCCCGAGCGTGCCGCGAAATGCTCTTGCTCGGTGGATGATTGAAAACACGGTGTTTTTTGGAGAGGACGCGAATGAGATTCCTATCGATCCAGATTATCTCGCCTTCTGCCCGCCAGATCCTTTTCGCACGTCCGACGATTATGATCAGGCCCGCAGCGAATTCGATATGCGAGCCATTAACGCTGGACGTGAATGGAGCAAGCAACCTCCGGTAATTGTCGCGGATCGCCTGAATCGTTTTATGAAGGAGTATCGTCTGTTTGAGACTCGTGGAACTACAAGCAGTTATGTTCTCTGCCGAACGATAGCGGAAGAAGTGGAAGATGTCCTATCGTGGACCACAACGTTTTCGGAGAAACGGGTTGACCCACAGTTCATTGCGCCTTTTCTTCAGGAGGCCATTCGTCGTTCTCCACCATTGTGTGTACCGTGGTTTCAAGCGGCACTAGATGACGAAGCGTACCAGTCGCTTGCCATGCAGTTTGTCATTCAGTTCGAAGAAGTACCCATCTCTCTGCTTGACGACTATTGGGAACTCCTCGCTGAGTCAGCCGAGTGGGTAACGATAATGGCATTCCGAGGTGACATTCCGTTATCGCGGCTGGAGGCCGTGCTGGAACACTCAGATGCTGCTTTATCACTAAAGATTGCATTGGCTGACTTCAGATCCGACAGACAGATTCTGGTAACTCGCAATCGACCTCTTTGGATAAAATCACTCCGAAAGGGGATGAAAGAATACAGTATAAGAGATCTTGGCGATCTCTATGACATTGGGAAACTACTTGAGGAGGTGTCTGAGTTGGCGAATGATGTTGTACGTTCTGTTGCAGCTTCTTCGGATCATGTGGCGTATTGTGACGATGCGCCCTCTACAAGTGTTCTGAGGACGATCATTGACTCGCTGAGCATAGACGGTCGTGTTGAGTTGCTTCAATGCCTTGACGATCGACGCAACACAGTTCTGGCAGGCCTTCTGGTTGGAGATGACCTGGATGTCTATCGAGCACTCTTAGAGAACCCAAAACTGAAACATGTCCATTTAGGCCCCCTTCAAGAAACACCCTCTTCAGTAGGATGGGTTGCCAAAGCCCGGTTGGCCATGGAATTCGGGTACTTGCCAGACGACATCGTAGCTGCAGTGTGCCAGTGTTACAGGTTCTTGTCTGGGAACGACGACTGGAATTATTGGGCTGACAAGTTCGAATCGCTGGCCGAATCTTCAGATAAAGGGCTGCACTCAATTGGAGAGATTGGTGTTGAGCTTGTGCGTCAGGAACGGGATCACGAAGCTTGGCGCAAGCGCCGAGAGAAGCTGTTTGGCCGTTACGATGAGTAGTGCGTGGTGAGTTGATAGAGTGTTCCTTGATCATGCTAGAGCAAGGAGGCAGCTAGCCACGTCTGAATCCAATTCAGTCAGGGAAAACAGCTACAACAGAGAGTGAAATCTAACGGTGGCACGACGCAGACACTACCGTCCGCCCATCCACGCCGGCATTTGACGGGCTGGGGGGAGGTTGACGATCCAGGCGCGCTGGACGCCGGGCAGGGCGAGGACTTCGTCCAAGGCGGCGGACGGGGGTTGGCTGTCCAGGGCGAGGATGCCGACGGCCTGGCCGCCGGGTTCTTGGGTCTGGCGGCCGACGGACATTTGGGCGATGTTCACGCGGTGGGAGCCGAAGATGCTGCCGACCTGGCCGATCACGCCGGGCGTGTCGCGGTGCTGGAAGATCATCAACGTGCCATCCAGGTAGCTCTCCAGGTCGCAGCCGGCCTTCTGGACCAGTCGGGGCATGTTGTTGCCGAACAGGGTGCCCGAGGCCATGCGGGTTTCGTCGTCGCCGATCACCTCGGCCGTGATCATCGAACTGAAACTGCCCAAGTCGCTGCTGCACTCCTCGACCAGCTCGATGCCCCGTTCTTCTAAGAGCACTCGGGCGTTGACGATATTCACCTCGGTGTCCATCGCGTGTTCGAGCAGCCCGGCCGTGAAGGCCGACGACAGAAGCCGCGTTTCCTTTTTGGCCACTTCGCCCCGGTAGAGCAGCCGGCAGCGGTTCGGGCTCTTTTGACCCATCTGGGCCAACAGAAGGCCCAGCCGATAGGCCACGTTGAGGTATTCGCGCAGGCCTTCGAGCGTTTTGGCGTCCAGGGGCGACATGTTGACTGCCTGACGGATCGTGCCGGTCGAGAAATAGTCGACCAGCAGCTCAGCCCCCTCGACCGCCACGTTCGTCTGGGCCTCTTCAGTGCTCGCGCCCAGGTGGGGCGTGCAAAGCACATTCGGCATGCCGAACAGCGGGCTGTCGGTGCAAGGCTCCGACGCGTAGACGTCCAGGGCCACGCCGCCCAGCCGGCCGCTTTGGAGCCCTTCGACCAGGGCCGCCTCGTCGTAGATCCCGCCCCGCGCGCAGTTGATCAGCCGGACGCCCGGCTTCATCACGCCGATCGCCTCGGCATTGACCAAGCCGCGGGTTTCGTCCGTCAAGGGCGTGTGGACCGTCAGGTAGTCGACCAACGGGAACAGCTCCCAGACCGACGCGCAGGTCTGAATGCCCAGTTCATCGGCCCGGGCACTCGACAAAAACGGGTCGTAGCCGAGGATCTTCATTTCCAGGGCTTGTGCTCGGGCGGCGACGGCCTGGCCGATGCGTCCCAATCCGACGATGCCCAGCGTTTTGCCGGCCAGTTGGGTGCCCATGTAGAGCTTCCGGTCCCAGCGGCCTTCCCTCAGGCTGGCGTAGGCGGGAGCGATGTTGCGCGAGAGGCCCAACATCAGGGCGATGGTTTGCTCGGCGGTCGAGATGGTGTTTCCGCCGGGCGTGTTCATCACGACGATGCCCAGTCGGGTGGCCGCCGGTTTGTCGATGTTGTCGGTCCCGACGCCGGCCCGGACGATTGCCCGGAGGCGGGTGTTGCCCTCGAGCACGTCGGCGGTCAGTTTCACGCCGCTGCGGCAGATGGCACCGTCGAATTGGGCCAACACGGCCTTGAGCTCGGGGCCTTTGAGGCCCGTGCGGACCTCGTATTCCAGGTCCGCGGCCCGGTCCAACACGGCCAGCCCGTCGGCCGACAGATCGTCCAACACGATGATTCGAGCAGTCACTGGTTCCGTCCTGCTGTCAGAGGAAATCTGTTTAGTACCTGGCGTCCGGCGTCCGCCGTCCGCGTTCAGCTTACCGAATCGACCCGGTCCGGCAAGGTCCAGCCCCCGGGCAACGGGCCAAGACGCTCAGGGGAATTGTACGTTACGACCGCCCCCAGGGTATCAGACGATGCACGGGTGGCCTGGATAGCTCGGCTATCCGGAGGCCGTCAGGCCCAAGAGGCTTTGGACTCTGGTGATAATGGTCAAGGCCAGCGTGCCCCGCGTCTTGATACCTTTTATCGCTTCGCGTCCCCGATAGCGGAGCTATCGGGGCTA
>JAFGFF010000215.1 GCA_016931075.1 Pirellulales bacterium
GGCCAGCGCCTGGGCGGCGAACGCTTCGTTCAGTTCGATCGTGTCGAAGTCGTCCAGCGTCCGGCCGGTCTGTTCCAAGAGCCGGGCCGTGGCGTGCACCGGGCCAAGGCCCATCCGCGCGGGATCGCAGCCGAGCGACGCCCAGGCGGAAAGCGCGCACAGCGGCGACCAGCCGTGCCGCGCGGCCGTCTCCTCGCGGCAGAGGACCACCATGGCCGCGCCGTCGTTGATGCCCGACGAGTTGGCCGCCGTGACCGTCCCCTCGGCGTCGAAGACCGGTTGGAGCGAGGCGAGCCGCTCGGGCGTCGTGTCGGCGCGGGGATGTTCGTCGCGGTCGACCTCCCCGACCGGCACGATCTCGTCGGCATAGCGACCGGCCGCAAGGGCCTCGAAGTAGCGGCGATGGCTCCGCAGGGCGAAGGCGTCCTGGGCCTCGCGGGCAAGGGCGTGTTCCTTGGCCAGGCGTTCGGCCGTTAGGGCCATGTGCTGGCCCAGCCGGTTGTCGACCAGCCCGTCGCGCAGCAGCGAGTCGACCAGTACGCCGTTGCCCAACCGGTAGCCCGATCGGGCCCGATCGAGCAGATAGGGGGCGTTGCTCATCGACTCCGACCCGCCGGCCAAGACGACGTCGGCCTCGCCGGTCAGAACGGCTTGAGCCCCCAGGGCGACGGCCTTCATGCCCGAGGCGCACATCATGTTGACCGTGAAGGCCGGCACCTGCTCGGGCAGTCCCAACTCCAGCGCGACCTGGCGGGCGACGTTCATGCCCTGCCCCGCCGAGAGGACGTTGCCGACGACGACCAGGTCGATCCGCTCGGGCGACACCTGTTCGACCAACGGGCCGGCCGCGTGTCGGGCCAGGTCCACCGCCGAGTGCTTGGCCAGGCCGCCAAGGAATCGTCCTTGAGGCGTACGCTTGGCCGCAACGATACAGAGACGATCGGTCATGGGGACTGCTCCGGAGTGTGCAAGGGCATGGGACGAATTTCTCGCATGATCGGGCGGAAGGCCATTTGGGCCAGGATGTCTCGCTCGAGGTCGACGCCCGGGGCCAGCTCGATCAGCTCCAACCCGTCGTCGGCCAACCGGAAGACGGCCCGTTCGGTCACGTAGAGCACTTCCTGCCCCACCTCGCGGGATCGGGCCGCGCTGAACGAGAGGTGTTCGACCCGCTCGACGAATTTCGGGTTCCGGCCTTCCTGGACGATGCACAGCCGGCCGTCGGCGACGTCGATTTCGAGCCCTCCGGCCGTGAACGTGCCGCAGAAAACAAGCCGCCGGGCGGTTTGGGTGATGTTGACGAACCCGCCGACGCCAGCCAGCCGGGTGCCGAACTTCGAGACGTTGACGTTGCCCTGCCGGTCGATTTCGGCCGCGCCCAGGGCGGCGAAATCCAGCGACCGGCCGTCGTAAAAATCGAATTGGGCCGGCTGGTCGACGATCGCCTGGGGATGGACCGACGCCCCGAAGCTGAGTCCACCCGCCGGCATCCCGCCGATCGGCCCGCTTTCGACCGTCAGCGTGACGCGGTGCAGCAGATCCCGCTCGCCGGCGATTCGGGCGACGCCCTCGGGCATCCCGATGCCCAGGTTGACGATCGCGCCCGCTTGCAGTTCGTCGCACGCCCGAGCCGCGATCAGCCGGCGGGCGTCCAGCGGCATGGGCTCGACGGGGCTGAACCGTCCGTCGACCGGCGGGCTGCAATAGGCCGGATTGAACGCCTCGGCGAACGTCTGATCGTGCTCATGCTCCTCGGCCACGACGAGACGGTCGACCAGAATGCCCGGCACGCGGACACGTTGCGGACACACCGGCGCGTCCAAGAGTCGTTTGACCTGGGCGAGGACGATGCCGCCCGAGTTGTGGGCCGCCTGGGCGATCGGCAGGACGTCGCCGATCAGGGCCTCTTCGTCCATGACGAGGTTGCCGTGCGGGTCGGCGGCCGTCGCGCGGATCAGGCCGACGTGGATCGGGAACGCCTTGTACCAGAGCCACGTCCGGCCGCCCAGTTCGACCCGTTCGACCAGCGGCTCGGTGGTCCGGGCGTTGAGCCGTCCGCCGTCGTGGATCGGGTCGATGAACGTGCCCAGGCCGACATGCGTCACACAGCCGGGCCGCCCGGCGGCGATGTCGCGGAAGAGCTGGCACATGACGCCCTGCGGGAAGTTGTAGGCCTCGATCAGATTGTCGCGGGCTAACCGGCCGAGTTTCGGAGCCAAGGCCCAATGCCCGCCGACCACACGGCGCAACAGGCCCTCGTACGCCAGATGGTTCAGTCCCCGGTCGCGGCCGTCGCCCTGCCCTGCCGCGTAGACAAGCGTCAGATCGCGAGGGCAGCCGGTAGAGGTGAACCGTCGCTCGAGTGCCCGAGTCAACGCCTCGGGATGGCCCGCGCCGACGAATCCGCCCGAGGCCACCGTTTGGCCGTCTTGGATCCGCGCGACGGCCTGCTCCACCGTGCACCGCTTTGCGTCTCGGCTGGTTGTGGTCATTGCGTCTTGACAATCTTATGATGGGTATTCGGGAATTCGGGTGCCATGCCCAGACGTCGCTTCAGCGGCGGATGGGCATGTTGGCAAGGGTGGCCTCAATCTCATGCCCATCCGCCGCCAAGGCGGTCGTCTGGGCATGGCACCCGTAAATATTCCGAAATCAGCTTGTTTTCAGGGATCGAATTCCCGGAAACCCTAAATCTTATGTACGTGCTCTATCCCCACCAGCCGCCGTTGACGTGGAGCGTCTGGCCGGAGACGTAGGAGGCCAGGTCGCTGACTAGGAAGAGGACGGCGTCGGCGATTTCTTCCGGCTGGCCGAATCGGGCGAGCGGGATCTGGGCGAGCATCGCGTCGCGTTGCACGTCGGGGATCATCCGGCCCATCTCGGTCAGGACCACGCCGGGCGCGACCGCGTTGACGGTGACGCGGCGTTTGGCCAGTTCCTTGCTAAGCACTTTGGTCAGAGCGATCACCCCAGCCTTGGCGGCCGCGTAGTTGCCCTGGCCGAAGAAGCCGACTTGGCCCGATATCGAGCTGATGTTGACGATTCGCCCGCCGTCGTGGATCCGCTCGGCGGCCGTTTTGCAGACGTGGAACACGCCGGTCAGGTTGGTGTCGATCACCTGCTGCCATTCGTCTTCCGACATTTTTTTAACCGTCCGGTCGCGGAGGATTCCGGCGTTGTTGACGAGGATGTCGACGCCGCCGAACGTCTTTTCGGCCTGGTCGAACATCCGATCGACGGCCGGCTGCGAGCAGACGTCCGCCTCGACGGCCACGGCCCGATCGTCCAACTCGGCGGCGATCCGCTGGGCGTTGGCCTGGTTCTCGCCCAGGGCGACGTAGTTGACCACGACGTTGGCCCCGGCCTGATGCAGTCGCCGGGCCATGACCTCGCCCAGGCCCTGGCTCGCGCCGGTGACGAGGGCCGTCTTGGTCGAAAGATCGAGGGGGATCATGAGCGTTTCTTCCTGCGTGAAGAGGTGGAACGGGCGGCCGAATCGCGCCGGCGAGCCGTTTTCCTTGTTTTTGGACCCGGAATGAACAGACAGAGAAACGTGGCCGGGCGGTTGCCTAGGATCCGCGTGGTATGGGGTTGCGAGGAATCGAAGTAGAGCGAATCGCCCCGCTGCAACCGCAGTTTTTTCTCCCCGACGGTGAACTCCATCCGCCCGGAGAGCATGTGGATGAACTCCTCGCCCGCGTGGTGAAACGTCCCCGACGGGTCGCCCGGCCGAATGGTCAACAAAAACGGTTCGGCCGTCTTGTCGTGCATGGCCAGGGCGAGCGCTTCGTAGGAGTAGCCGAAGCGGGTGCCGTCGCGGGTGATGATTTGGCCCTGGCCTCGCGGCGTGAAGACATACGGCAGGGCCTGCTCGGCCTCGGCGAACAGCTCGGACAGCGGACACTCGAGGGCCTCGGCGATCCGCAGCACGGTGGAGATGGCGGGCGAGCCTTTGCCCGTCTCGATCTTCGACAGCGCCCCCTTGGTCAGCGCGGCCCTCCCGGCCAACTCAGTCAGGCTAATCCCGGCCTCCTCCCGTCGTCGCCGGATATTGGCCCCGATGGTTTGTTCGTCCACCACGGTGATGTTTCCCCTGCTGCCTGCGTGGTTGCCCCGGGCTGTCGGAAGAGAGTTTCCTCACAGGAAACAGTGTACCAGTTCGGGAAACCGGCTTCAAGCAGGGGGAAGAGAGATTGGGCAGAGTGGTCGCGTGGCCCTGGGGGAGGTCGGTTCGCGGGATTCCCAGCCCTGGTTGCGTTTGCTTCCGTCAGTCGTCTACCCGCTCAGGCGACGATGGATCCTCAGACGGTTTGGCGTCTTGCTGGGATGTGTTGCGGAATTGGAGAATCCGCAACCACGTGGGCCGCTTCATCCGCTTGGACGAGCGGACCATCAAGAATCCGGATACAAGCCATAGGGCGCATACGGCCGTGCCAAGCACGCCCAGAACCAGCCCATGCTTTTGAATGTCGACGTGGACGGCAATGACAGACAGAAGGAAGGCACCCAGGATGAGCAACCATCCATTCACGAGCAAAGTGGAACGGATGTTCCTGAACCGCCGTTCCGCGCGTCGCGAGGTTTTCTGTTCCGGCGTTTTTTCGGACCTCGCCATCTCGCACTCCCCGCGCGAGTCACGGACCGCCTGGTCAGTTGCTTTGAGAGCTAAGCTTGCTCTGTTTTGTCTTCGTCCTGGACATGCAGACATCCCGACCGGACGGGCAGGGGCAGTTCGTCGGGCACTTTGGTGCCGCGGCGGAGGAAGCTTTTCCAGCCGCCGTTGCCGTTGACGGCGGGACGCTTGGCGATGTGGTGGCCGCGGATCTTGTCCTGCAGACGCATCAGGCCTTCCAACAGGGCCTCGGGACGCGGGGGGCAGCCGGGCACGTAGACGTCGACCGGCACGAGAAGGTCGACGCCCTTGATCACATGGTAGCCGTGCTCGAAGTAGGGCCCGCCGCCGATCGCGCAGGCGCCCATCGCCAGGACGTACTTGGGCTCGGGCATCTGGTCGTAGAGCCGGCGGACGCGGCTGGCCATCTTCATGGTGACCGTGCCGGCGACGATCATCAGGTCGGCCTGGCGAGGGCTCGCCCGAAACGCGCCCGCCCCGAACCGGTCCAGGTCGTACCGCCCCGCTCCGCTCGACATCATCTCGATCGCACAGCAGGCCAGCCCGAACGTCATCGGCCACAGGCTCGACTGCCGGGCCCAATTCACGGCCTGCTCGACGGTGGTGGTCACCACGTTCTCTTCAAAACGTCCTTCGATCCAAGGTTCGGTCATGGCGTTGGTTAGATCCGTCCAACAGAGGCGAGTCGGGGACAGTGGGTGGCACTGGCGTCTCGCCAGTGTTGAACCAAGCACTGGCGAGACGCCAGTGCCACCCGGCGGAATCGATCCCGCAAGCCACGTAGTATACCGCCTGCCCGACCGGTCGTGTAGGTCAGGCTGTGCCTGACAAACGCTGGGGGACCGGACAACCCAGTAGAAGCGGCGTCTCGCCGCTTTTCAGGACGCGGCGGGACGCCGCGTCTACTAAGATCGCCGGGTCATGACCCGGCCTACGAGTTCACTCTCCACGGAAACGTCAGGCACAGCCTGACCTACACAATGGTCGACCGAGAGCCCAAATTACAGGTCGGAAATGTCGCAAAGTGCTTGACAAGCGGGGGGTTCATCGTGTCGACTATTCGGAGCACATGCCCAAACCGGGCGGAGACTCCCTGGTTCCATCGAGGTACAAGTTCCCCGCCATGCTCTTTTCCAAAACACCGAACCGTCTTGCCCTGCTTGGTTTTGCGCTGAGCCTTTCCTTTCTTTTCTGTATTCCGTGCAACTTGGCCCTGGGCGGCGACGCTGCCGTGGGAGACGCCCCGCTGGCCCAGACCGTCGAAGGCACGATCCCGTCGGAGCCGACCGAAGAGGACGCCGCTTCGGAGCCGGACAATTGGATGGGCCAGGTCGATACGTGGTTTGGCAAGAATATCGTCGATGCGTTTGAAAAGGTCCTCTTTTTCGACTTCGGAACCGGGCGTCTCTTGGGCGAGAAAAACAGCGTTCCATTTGTCGTCATATGGCTCTTGGCCGGGGCCGTCTTTTTTACTATCCGGATGAAGTTCTTCAACTTGCGCGGCTTCTGGCACGCGATCCAGTTGATCCGAGGGAAGTACGACAAGCCGGGCGACGAGGGCGAGGTCTCCCATTTCCAGGCCCTGGCCTCGGCCCTGTCGGCTACGGTCGGCCTGGGCAACATCGCCGGCGTGGCCATCGCCGTCGGGATGGGAGGGCCCGGGGCCATCTTCTGGCTCATCCTGGCCGGCTTGTTGGGCATGAGCAGCAAGTTCACCGAATGCACGCTCGGCCAGATGTATCGCAAGGTCGACCGCGACGGGACCGTTTCCGGCGGAGCCATGCATTATCTCCGCGACGGATTGGCCGATTTGGGCCTGGCGCCGTTGGGAGGCATTCTCTCCGTGATGTTCGCCGTCATGTGCATGGGCGGATCGTTCGGCGGCGGATGCGTGTTCCAAATCAGCCAATCGCTCAATCAATTGAAGGGCCAGTTCCCCGTGCTCGGGGAGCACCCATGGATCTACGGGCTGGTGATGGTCGTAGCGGCGGGCGTGGTGATCATCGGCGGCATCCGGCGGATCGCGGCGACGGCCGAGAAGATCGTGCCCTTGATGTGTACGATTTACGTCCTGGCCGCCCTTTACATCCTGGCGATACACATCACGGAAATTCCGGCCGCTTTCGCGCTGATCTTCCGCGAGGCGTTCTCGCTGAAGGCCGGTTGGGGCGGGTTCCTGGGCGTGATGGTCGTCGGGATCAAACGCGCGGCCTTCTCGAACGAAGCGGGAATCGGCTCCGCGCCGATCGCCCATGCGGCGGCCAAGACGGACGAGCCGGTCAGCGAGGGGACGGTGGCCCTGCTCGAGCCGTTCATCGACACCGTGGTCGTCTGCACGATGACCGGCCTGGTCGTGGTGATCACCGGCGCGTACAACAACCCGGAGCTTGCCCACCTCCGCGAGGCCAACGAAGGAGCCGCGTTGACTTCCGAGGCGTTTGCCACCGTCATCTGGTGGTTCCCCTACCTGCTTACGGTGGCGGTCGTTCTGTTCGCCTATTCGACGTTGATCTCGTGGTCCTACTACGGCGAGCGATGCTGGTCGCACCTGTTCGGTCGGCGCACGTCGATCCTCTACAAGTTCCTCTTCCTCGGATTCGTCTTTCTCGGTTCCATCGTCACGGCGTCGAAACTGCTCGACTTCTCCGACCTGATGATCCTCTCGATGGCCTTGCCCAACATCCTGGGGCTGTTCCTGCTCAGCGGGAAAGTCCGGCGAGGGCTGGACGACTATTGGAGAAAATACAAGGCGGGCGAGTTGGACCCGCCGGCGGCCGGGGATTAGGATCCGTTAAAAAACAACTTACCGAATCGAGGTCATCGCTGTCACTGTAGGGAACTGTCACTGTAGGGAACGCGCTGCGTGGCGTTCCGAGTTTCGGTTCATTCCCCAACAATGCTGTAGGGAACGCGCTGCGTGGCGTTCCGGGAACAACGAGTATGGCCATTTTTACGCGGCCCACGGAACGCCACGGAGGGCGTTCCCTACAGAATAAAGTGGCCGGTCGGGCCGATGGCGGCCCGGGGCCGTTACTGTTTTTTTGGAGCACCTTCCCACCATGACCGCAACCGCCTCGGAGACTCCGGCGATGGAGTCGCTCTATCAGACCCGCCTGCGCCGTTATGTGACGGCCCTGCGCAACGGCAAGCCCGACCGGGTGCCGATCCGGCCGCTGTTGGCCGAGTTCACGGCGAAGTACTGCGGCATGACGTGCCAGGACGTCTCGCTCGACTATGAAAAGGCGTTCGAGGCGGTGCGGCGTTGCGCGGTCGATTTCGATGTCGACGCCCTGGTGGCCAATATGGTTTACGTCTGGACCGGGCTGACCCAGGCGATCGGGCTGAAGTATTACGGCATCCCGGGCATCGACATCCCGGCCGACACGGGATTCCAGTATCGCGAGCCGCCCGAGCGGGAAGCGTTCATGCGGGCCGATGAGTACGACGCCCTGATCGAGGACCCGACCGGCTACTTGTTGAACGTCTGGCTGCCCCGCGTGGCCGGGCCGGTCGTCGCGCCGGGCGAGCCGGCCACGATGGACGCCTACCTCTCGTTCCTCAAAGGCGGGATGGCCATGTCCCGGTACTTCGGCGCGTTCGGCCCCGCGGGCGACCGGCTGCGGACCGAATGCGGCATGCCCGGGGCGTTGGCCGGCATCTTCAAGGCCCCGATGGACATCCTCGCCGACAAGCTGCGGGGCTACCTGGGCCTGGTCGAGGACCTGTTCGAGCGACGCGACAAGGTCGTCGCCGCGTGCGAGGCCCTGATGCCGCACCTGTTCTGGGTCGGTCATCATACGGCTGATCCGGCGCGGCTGCTGCCGATCGGATTCTGGATGCACCGCGGCTGCGTGCCGTTCGTCTCGTTCGATGTTTTCGAGAACATTTATTGGGCGACGCTCAAACCGATCATCGAGGAGTTCTGGGCCCATGGGCATCAGACGCTTTTTTACGCCGAGGGCAATTGGGACCATCATCTCGAGGCGTTTGCCCAACTGCCCGAGCGGAGCATCGTCTACCACGTCGACCAGGGCGATCCGATCAAGGCGCACGAAGCGTTTGGCGACAAGTTCTGCATAAGCGGCGGCCTGTCGAACGTGTTGCTGGCGCACGGCCAGCCCGAGCAGGTCAGGGCTCGCGTGGCCGAACTGATCGCCACCGTGGCTCAAGACGGCGGCTACGTGCTCGACGCCAGCGCGATCATCCAGAACGACGCGAAGGAGGAAAACATCCGGGCGATGATCGAGGCGGGGCGTGAGTTGGGTGTCTATTCCGATGGCTGCCTGGACCCGTTGTCGGCAAGTTCGGACGGGCCCCCTCCCCTGCCCTCTTCGCCCGACCCGCGCGTCGAACCGCCCGAGGGCGCGTTGTACCGTCCGCCGGGGACCATGATTCCCTGGGCGGAGAAGCGCCAGCAGATCGGTCCCATCCCGGGCGACGAGGCCGTCTGTCGTCGTGTCTGGGAGGACGTCGACGCCTTGGCCTACATGTACGTCTATCAAGTGTTGTTGTCGTTCTAGTGTTGTGTCTCAACCTGATCGTGATTTATCACTGTGACACATGCCTGTAGGGAACGCGCTGCGTGGCGTTCCTTTGTAGCGACCCGGGAACGCCGCAACCCAGGAACGCCACGGAGGGCGTTCCCTACAGGATTTTTGCGGAATGAACCGAAACCCGGAACGGCACAGAGGCCGTTCCCTACAGAGTGCCAAGATTGTCCATGATAAATGCCACCAATTGCGAGACACTACACTAGCGAGTGTGGTTCTTTCGTATTCACGAACTTGATGATGGGAGGCAATAAACGATGACTTGGCTGCCGCGAGAGACGGTGGTGGTGCCCTTCGATTTTTCGGACGATGCGATTGCGGCGTTGAAGACGGCCCGGGAGCTGGTCAGCGATCCGTCGCATCTGCATGTGATTCACGTCCTGACGCCGCTGGAGGTGGCCGATCCGGGCGTCATTTGGGAGGTGATCGACGATCGAGACCGGATCGAGCACGCCGCCGAAGCACTCGAGAAGGAGATGGACAAGGTCGGCGTCGGCGATCCGGCCGTGACTAAGGTTCGCATCGGCGACCCGGGCCATGAGATCGTGCAGTACGCCGAGGAACTCGACGCCGGCCTGATCGTCGTCGCCTCGCACGGTCAATCGGCCCTGATGCACCTGCTGTTGGGCTCCGTGGCCGAACGCGTCGTCCGTCTGGCCCATTGCCCCGTGCTCGTGCTGAAGAAGCCGAAGAAGTAGCTGCCTTTTTACAGGGTAGCGCCCAGCGTAATTGCGCCATCCGTGCAATTCACCTGTAGGGAACGCCCTCCGTGGCGTTCCTTTGTAGCGACTGGAAACGCCGGGCCTCGGAACGCCACGGAGGGCGTTCCCTACAGGATTGTTGGGGAATGAACCGAAACCTGGAACGCCACGGAGGGCGTTCCCTACAGTGGCACCCGATTCCATGACAGATTTGCTCTCCAACCCGACTGGTGAATTCTCTGCCCGCCGGCTCGTGCTGGTCGCCGTGGTGATGGGGCTGGCGGCGGCGGCCGTGTTGGTCGTGACGTCGCCGGGCTTGCCCATGGTGTGGGACGAGGGCGTTTCGATCCGTCGGGCGGAAGGGATTTCGCATTGGGTCGGGCGTTGGTTCGGCCAAGATAACAACCCGGCGGCCCCCCTGGCAACCGATCCCACCCCGGGGCAACGCAGCGGAAAAGGTGACAGTCACCTTTTGTGCGAAGCACCC
>JAFGFF010000216.1 GCA_016931075.1 Pirellulales bacterium
ACCGTCTGGGCACGGGCGTCTGGATGCTGCCCGAGACGATGGAAGGCGACTTCGCCACGCCCGAGCTGGTCTACACGCCGATCGGCGTCCCGGGGCCCGGCGACGCCAACGGCGACGGCCGGGTCGATCGGCTCGACGCCATAGCCCTGGCGGCCCACTGGCTCAAGGCGTCCGGCGCGCTCTGGTCCGACGGCGACTTCAACCGAGATGGAAGGGTCGATGATCTCGACGCGTCGATCCTGGCCGCCAATTGGGGAATCACCCCCCCGGACGACGAGACCTCAGTTCCAGAACCGGGAACGATGGCTCTGTTGACCGGTCTGCTGGCAACGCTTGGCGTCGGTTTGCTCCACCGACGTCGGGTCAGCCGGCTGGTATAGAAGCCTACCGCCCAATGAGCCGGGCGGAGATGAGATCAAGAAGCCCGCGGGCGACGTCGGGTTTCGTGCCTTCCAGGTGAGCCAGCGTGTCGCCCTGGCGGTCGATCACCTCGACGGACGTCTCGACGGCGCACATCGCCCCGGGACCGTTTAGAACGATCAGGTCGCAATTCTTGCGTTCGAGCTTCTGCATCGCCCGGAAACGCTGGTCCTCGGTCTCCAGGGCAAACGCCACCATCCATTGCCGCTGGCGGATCGCCCCGAGCAGGGCGACGACATCGGGCGTCTCGACGAGTCGCAGCGAGAGGACGTCGCCCGTCTTCGAGAGCTTATGCGGCGAGATCTTCTCGGGCCGATAGTCGCACGGCGCGGCCACGGCGATCAGGCCGTCGCACTCGGGGAACCGCTCGAGGCACTGTTCGAGCATCTCCTCGGTCGAAACGACGGGAACCACCTCAGCCTGACGGGGATACGCCACCTCGACCGGCCCACTGACCACGCAGACCTCATGCCCCGCCCCCAACGCCGCCTCGGCCAGCGCGCAGCCCATCCGCCCACTCGAAGCGTTGCTCAAGTACCGGACCGGGTCGAGGTACTGCCGCGTCGGACCGGAAGTGATAAGGATGCGGGCCATGAGCGTGGAGGAATGGCGATGCGATAAATGTGTTTCTTCAATGGGTGCCACTGCTGGCTTGCCCAGTAGTGCGATGCAAATGCCTCGTGAAGAACACTGCTGGACAAGTCAGCAGTGGCACCCTCGCGTGGAGGGAAAGCGAAGCTCAACGATCGGGCAATTTCGCCGCCAGCCCGGTCAAAACGTCGTAGATCGTCTCGGGCGAGGCCATTCGGCCGGGGCCGCGGGCGCCGCAACTGAGGTAGCCTTCTTCCGGCTCGATCAGGGTGACGCCGTCGGCGCGGAGCTGGGCGACGTTCCGCTGGACGGACGGCTTGGCCCACATCTTTGTGTTCATCGCTGGGGCCATGACCAAGGGGCCGTCGAACGAAAGAAGGACCGTGCTCAACAGGTCGTCGGCCAGCCCACAGGCGGCCTTGGCCAGGATGTTGGCCGTCGCCGGGGCGACGCACATCAGGTCGGCTTTGTCGGCCAGCTCGATGTGGGGATGGGGCAAAGGGCCGAAGGTCTTCACGCCGACCGGGCGGCCGGTCAGGGCCTCGAACGTCTTCGGCCCGACCAGCCGGGTGGCCGCGCGGGTCATCACGACCGACACGCCCGCCCCCGACTGGACCAACCGGCTGACCAGCACCGCCGTCTTGTAGGCGGCGATCCCGCCGGTCACGCCAACGATCAGCTCGCGCCCGTTCATAGTTTCAGGAAGTCCAACTCGGGCGGGCCGCCTTGGCCGTACTCGCCGTCGGCCACCCGCAGGTTCGCATCGCTGTCCAGGTAGATCTTGTCCAGCATGATTTCGCGAATCACGACATGGAGTTGATCTTCGTTTTCATTCGTGTCGACCAGGGGACGGCTGCCGGCGTTCAGGGCGACCAGCCGCTTCTGGATCAACGTCGAGAGCCGGAACCGGCCTCCGACCTTCTTGACGATTTCTTCCTCGCGAAGCTCATCGAGCATGTTGTCTTCTCTCCGTCTCTTTCAGGATAGCGCGGATCTCGCGAACCGCCCGATCGATGTCGTCGTTGACGACCTTATATTGGTATATTTCCGCGGCGGCCAGTTCCGTCTCGGCCTGCCGAAGCCGTCTTTGGATCGCCTCTTCCGTTTCGGTGTGCCGCCCGCGAAGCCGCCGCTCCAACTCGGCCAGCGACCCGGGATGCACGAAAATCGTCACCGCGTCGGGAAAACGCCGCCGCACGGCCCGGGCGCCCTGGACGTCGATTTCCAACAAGACCCACTTGCCGGCCGCCAAGCCGGCTTGCACCTCGCTGGCCAAGGTTCCGTACCAGTCGTCCCGGCCGAACACCTGGAAGCATTCGAGGAACTCGCCACGCTCGCGTCGTTTTTCAAACTCCTCCTGGGAGAGGAAATGGTAATCCACTCCGTCGACCTCGCCCGGCCGCGGCGACCGGGTGGTGGCCGACACGCTTCCGACCAGCGGGACCGGCGCGTCGGCGAACAGCCTTTTGACGAGCGTGCTCTTGCCCGCCCCCGACGGCCCCGAAACGACGACCAACCTGCCAGCGGCGTTGTCTGTCATGCTACTCGACGTTCTGAATCATCTCGCGCATCCGTTCGACCGCCGCCTTGATCTCGATCACCTCCCGGGCGATCTCGACGTCGTTGGCCTTCGATCCGATCGTGTTTGTCTCGCGAAACATCTCCTGGGTGAGGAATTCCAGTTTCCGGCCGTTGCTCTCCGTCAGGGAGCAGATCGACTCGAATTGGTCGAAATGGCTCCGCAGCCGGACGATTTCCTCCGAAATGTCGCTCCGCTCGGCGAACAGGCCCACTTCCTTGATCAGGTCGGCCGGCTCGAGCGACACCTCGTATTCGGCCAGCACCCGGCCGAGTCGTTCTTTCAGTCGGGCACGGTAGTCGTCGACGACCTGAGGCGCCCGGGTTTCGATCCGATCGACGCACTCTCGGGCCGCCTGGCAGTTCGCCCGGAGATCGGTCTCCATCGCGGCCCCTTCTTCCGCCCGCATCTGGGTGAGCTTCTCGACGGCCTCGTCGAGCGCCTCTTCGAGCACGGGCCAGGCCTCGCCGGCCGCCTGGGTCGACCCGCCGCCTTCGCGGATCACGCCTGGCAGCGCGAGCAGCCCGGACAAAAGGACCTCTTCCTCGACCCCCGCCTTTCGGCACCAACCCGATAGGGCCTGGCGGTAGGCGTCCAACACGTCGATGTCGACCTGGTAATCGTCGGCCGCGTGTGCCCGGTCGATCCGGACGTTCACCTGGATGGTCCCGCGGTGGAACTTTTCGCGGAGCCGGGTTTCGACCTGCGGTTCGAGGGCGCCAAAGCCTTCGCCGCAACGGACGGAGATTTTCAGGTAGCGGCTATTGATCGAGCGCAACTCGACCGCAACGGCCAAACCGTCGCGTTGCAGGCGCGCTTCGCCAAAACCGGTCATGCTCAACAGCACGGCAGGCATCCTCTCGTTGTGTGCGCGACTACTTCTCGCCTTTGGGGGCCGGGCCGGGGGCGTCGCCGCCCGGAGCGTCCGCCGGGGCGTTGGCCGCGGGAACTGGGAGACCGCCGGCGTCGTCGCCCATCCGGCTGCCGGACTTCAACAGCATGGCCGCCATGACGCAGCCCAAGATCCAGGTGATGGCCACCCCGATGGTGATCTTGGTGAACAGGTCGCCCGCCTTGGTGCCGAAGGCGCTTTGGCCGCCCGCCCCGCCCAGCGCGCCGGCCAGGCCGCCTCCCTTACCCTTCTGAACGAGGATCAGAAGGATCATGAACACGGCCAACAGGAGCAACACCACCATGAACAACGTAGACATAATATTCGGTCTCTTCTGGTACTGAATCGCACCACGCCGCGGTCGCCAGGCATGCAATGCGCCCTAGGCCGCCCCGGCGATGATCTCCATGAACGAGTCGACGTCGAGGCTCGCCCCGCCGACTAACGCCCCATCGATATTCGGTTGTGAAAGCAGCGCCGCCGCGTTGTCGGGCTTGACACTCCCGCCGTATTGGATACGCACCGTCTGGCCGACCGCTTCGTCGTAGCAGTCGACCATGATCTTGCGCAGATCGAAATGAACTTCTTCCGCCTGCTCGGGCGTGGCCGTCTTGCCGGTGCCGATCGCCCAGACCGGCTCGTAGGCGATGACGATCTGCTTCATCTGCCCGGCGTCCAACCCGGCCAGCGACCCGGTGAATTGCGTCCGGATCACGTCGAGGGTCTTGCCCGCCTCGCGCTCGTCGAGCGTCTCGCCCACGCAAACGATCGGCACGAGCCCGGCCGCCAACGCCGCGAGCACCTTCTTGTTGACGTCCGCATCGGTCTCGCCCAGGATGTGGCGCCGCTCGCTGTGTCCGAGGATCACGTACCGGCAGCCGACGTCCAAGAGCATGGCCGCGCTGATCTCGCCCGTAAAAGCCCCCTTGGGCTCGTGATACATGTTCTGAGCGCCCAGGCCGACGGCCGAACCGGTCAGGGCCTGGCCGACCGCATCGAGGTAGCAGCTCGGCGGGCAGACGGCCACGTCGACGCCGTTGCCGGCCCCCACGCGCTGGGCAATCCCCGAGGCCAGCGCCACGGCGGACGCCCGATCCTGGGTCATCTTCCAATTGCCGGCAATGAACGGACGTCGCATCGGCATCCCTCACGTCTAGAGCAAACAGACCCCATCCGCCGCCCCCTGACGGTTTGCACACAAACCGGGGGCCCGAGCCGGGTCAAACCCAACATTATGCCCCGCATCCCGCCCGGACGCAAGCCA
>JAFGFF010000217.1 GCA_016931075.1 Pirellulales bacterium
GGGGCGAGTGGATGTCGTAGACGCCGGGGCCGATTTCGTTGGGGTAGTCGAATTGGGCGAAGGCGTCCAGCAGTTCCATCTGGCTCCGGGACGTCTCGATCGAGATGACGTCGGCGTCCAGGGCGGCGATCGAGTCGATGATGTCGTTGAACTCGCAGTAGCACATGTGCGTGTGGATCTGGGTGCGGTCGGCGACGACGCTCGAGGCCAGCCGGAAGCAGTCCACCGCCCAACGCAAGTAGGCGTCGCGCTGGCCGGCGCGCAGGGGCATGCCCTCGCGGAAGGCCGGCTCGTCGATCTGGATCGCGGCGGCCCCGGCCGCTTCGAGATCGGCCACCTCGTCGCGGACGGCCAGGGCAAGCTGCCGGCACGACTCGCTTCGGGCCAGGTCGTCGCGGGGGAACGACCAGCAGAGCATCGTGATCGGGCCGGTCAGCATGGCCTTGACCGGCCGGTCCGTCGCGGCGACCGAACGTTTCATCCACTCGACGGTGATCGGCTCCTTCCGCCACACATCGCCGAAGATGATCGGCGGCTTGACGCACCGCGAGCCATAGCTTTGCACCCAGCCGTTGAGGGTAACGGCCATGCCTTCGAGCCGTTGGCCAAAATACTCGACCATGTCGGTCCGCTCGGCCTCGCCGTGGACCAGTACATCCAAACCGATCCGCTCCTGAAACCGGATCGTGTCGACGAGCGTCTTTTCGAGAAACGCGTCGTACTCGGCCTCGCTCGATTCGCCTCGTCGGAAGGCGGCCCGGGCGTTGCGGATCTCGGGCGTCTGGGGGAACGAGCCGATTGTCGTGGTCGGGAACAAGGGCAAGTCCATGGCCACGCGCTGGGCCTCGCGACGTTGGGCGTAGGGACTCGTTCGGCTCAGCGACGACGGGTCGATCGACGCGGTTCGTTTTCGGACCGACTCGTTGTGCGTCCGGTTTGACACGCGGCGTCCGGCCAGTGCCCGGGCGTTGGCCGCAAGCGGCTCGGCCACCGATTCGCGGCCCTCGCGCAGGGCCTTGCCCAGGAGGTTCAGCTCATTGAGTTTTTGTCGGGCGAAGGCCAGCCAGCTGCGCAGCTCGTCGTCCAACTCGGTCTCGGCGGCCAGGTCGACCGGTGAGTGCAACAGCGAGCAGGACGGGCCGATCATCACGTTCTCCGCGCCCAGGGCCTCGACCGCCCGTTCGGCCAGGGACAGGGCGGCTTCGAGGTCCGTCTTCCAGACGTTCCGTCCGTCGACCAGGCCCAGCGAGAGGATCATGCCATCGGGCGTCAATTTCAGCAACCGGTCGAACTGTTCTCGGCCGCGGACCAGATCGACGTGCAGCGCATCGACGGGCAGCCGCAGGGCCAGTTCCAGGTTGTCGTCCAGTGGGCCAAAATAGGTTGCCACCAGGATCTGCAGTTTGTCCGACACGCCGGCCAACCGTTCGTACGCCCGGCGGAGCGCCTCTCGTTCCGACTCGCTCAAGTCGGTCACCAGGCAGGGCTCGTCGAACTGGACCCAATCGGCCCCAGCCTCGGCCAGTTTAATCAGAAGTTCTTCATACACGGGCAGAAATGCGTCCAGATGGGCGGCCACGTCGGCCGGCTTGCCCTGTGACTTGCCCAAGCGGAGGAACGTGACCGGTCCCAACAGCACGGGCCGGGTATGAATGCCCAGAGCCTTGGCTTCGAGGAATTCGTCGACCGGTTTGGTCGAGGCCAGCGTGAATTGCTGATCGGGCTCGAACTCGGGGACCAGGTAGTGGTAGTTCGTGTCGAACCATTTGGTCATCTCCAGCGCGCCGATGTTTTCGAGCGTGCAACAGCCCGAGCAGCACGACGAACCGGCCCTGGCAGTCGTGCCCCGTGCCATGGCGAACAGCAAGTCCAGATCGACCGCAACTTCCT
Organism: Pirellulales bacterium; assembly: GCA_016931075.1. Classification (GTDB taxonomy): domain Bacteria; phylum Planctomycetota; class Planctomycetia; order Pirellulales; family Thermoguttaceae; genus JAFGFF01. Next base: position 1,891 of record JAFGFF010000217.1, read on the forward strand.
GTCCACCGAAACGCGGCGGCACGGCCCCGACGATCAGCGCCGTGTCGAGCACCTGGTCGTAGAATGAAAAATCGCCCGAGGGGATATGGTCGATGCCAGCGTCTCGCTGCCAGGTCCAATTCTGTTGGCGGATCCGGCGACCGGCGGCCAGCAGCTCCTCGCGATCGATTTTTCCGGCCCAATAGCTTTCCAAGGCCTTTTTTAATTCACGGTTGGGCCCCATCCGGGGAAATCCAAGGTTTGTGACAGTCGTCATGTTGATTGATCCTCCCGTAGTGCGGGAAAGCGATGTTCTTATGCGGCCCCCTCGCCGGAGCGTTCCGGCGGACGGCGATTGGGGAATGTTAGGCGCGGGCCCCCGGAGGGTCAAGCGGTGGGTGGATTGGCCAAACCGATTATGCAGATTGTTCCGATCCAGGTCAGTTACCTCGATAGGCTATGTTTGTCGAGGAGCGATTGGCGGTTGTGGGGACCGGACTTCGGGTCCAGCTCTTCTCTTGCAGCAATCGAAATCCAGCAGTCGACCTTCACGGCCTATCAGGCTTGTGCTTGCGGAGTGCATTGATGGACAATTCCAGCTTCACAACGGATGTGGCAAGTCCGTTGGGCAACGTGCCGGTGGGCGCGCCACCGACGCATTTTGCCCCGGCGGGCCGTGTCAGTGTCGAAGAACTCCAGCGACAAAGGAACCTGGTCAGCCACGCCCCCCTGCTCGGGCCGGCCCTGGATTCTTTTCCGGCCCTGGTATTGGTTCTGAACAAGAATCGCCAGGTCATCGGGGCCAACCAGGCCGTGTTCAACATGTTGGGCGCCGAGATGGACGACCTGTTGGGTCGTCGGCCGGGCGAGATCATCGGGTGTGCTCGACCTTCCGACGGACCCGACGGTTGCGGCACCGCGCCCGGTTGTGTCACTTGCGGCGCGATCAACGCGGTGCTCCTCAGCCAGCAGATGTCCGGTCAATGCACCAAGGAGTGTCGTCTGAGTCTCGACGGATCGGGACCGGCCGACGTGATGGATCTGCGAGTCACGGCCACGACGATGCAAATCGAGGGCGAAATGCTCACGCTTTGCACGATCGAGGATATTAGCGAGAATAAACGTCTGAGAGTGCTGAATCGGGCATTTTTCCACGACGTGCTCAACACGGCCGGAGGGATTTGCGGGTTTTCTCGCTTCCTGGTCGAAATCAGCTCCAACAATCCCGCACAGCACGAACTCTCTTCTAAATTACTCCAACTTTCCGACCAGCTTCTCGAAGAGATCGAGGTCCAACGCGACCTGATGGCGGCCGAGACGGGTGACCTCGAAGTACATCAGGACGCCGTCTTGACACGAAAAATCTTGGAGGACCTTGTTGCCTTGTACAGCAAACACCAGGTTGCCCAACAGCGACACATCGTGGTGGAGGATCACACCAGCGGGCCTATCTTGACCGACCCACGGCTGCTCCGACGCGTCTTGGGCAATCTGCTGAAAAACGCCCTGGAAGCAACCGAACTCGGCGGGACGGTAACGGTGCGCTGCGAGGAAGAATCTGACGCGGTGCTCTTCAAGGTACACAACGCTTCGGTCATGTCTCGGGAAGTCCAATATCAGGTCTTCCAGCGGTCCTTCAGCACCAAAGGCCAGCCGGGTCGTGGCGTGGGCACCTACAGCATCCGGCTCCTGGCCGAGCGCTACCTGGGCGGCCAGGTTTCCTTTTCGAGCAAGGACGGCGAAGGCACGACCTTCACGGTTTGTCTGCCTAAACACGCGGACGCCCAACAGTAAAACCGTTGGCAAGCGTTCATGGGCCTGGCCCCTTTGGTGCAACTCGCGCCATGGGCGCCAAGCGTCGGTGGACTTCAAGAAACACCAAGAGGCCGCGCTGGGCGGCCTCTTGGGCAATGGGATCTTTCGCCAATCTGGCGGGCGGACATTACCGGCCGCGGCGGCGGACCAGGCCGAATGTGGCGACCAGCCCGGCCAGCAACAGGGCGAAACTGCCCGGCTCGGGCACGCCGACGCCTTCGACGCTCTGACCCCAGTTGGCGGCCAGGATCGAGGCGTCCTTGTCGTCGACGATCCCGTCGCCGTTGAAGTCGCCGTCGAACCAGTCAACCCCGTCCGAGTCGAGCCAGTGCTCGGCCAGCCTGCGAGCGTCGAACTCGTTGACCGTGCCGTCGCCCGTCGCGTCGCCGGGCATCAGGACGTTGAGTGTTACCGTCACTGGAGACGAGAAGCCCTCGCCGTCGTAAACGCGATAGGAGAAGCTGTCGGTGCCATAAAAGCCACCGGTCGGAGAGTAGACAAAGCTGCCGTCCAGGGCCAGGTTGAATCCGCCGTGTCCGACGGTGACGGTCAGGTAGGCCTTCAAGTCCTCCGGCAGGTCGTCGATGTCGATATCATTGGCCAGCACGCCCAACAGATCCGAAATGGAGAACACGCCTGAGCCCGGCACGTTGTACTCGTCGGCCACCGCCACCGGCAGGTCGTTGACCGGTGTGACGTTGATCGTCACTGTTGCCGAGGTGACCGACTCGTCCACTCTGTCAGTGACATAATAGGTAAACGTGTCCGTGCCATAGAAGTCCTGATCAGGTGTGTACTTGAATCGCCCCGTGTTGTAGAAATCGGACAGGGTGCCGTGTGTCGGTAGAGTGTAAGTCGTCCGCAATAGGGATGACGTGGGGGTGTCAACATCTTGATCGTTTTCGAGAATGTCGTTGTCGGCCGTTACCGTGAGCAATCCGTCTTCGTCGACCTGGTAGTAATCGTTGATCGGCACCGGCGCGTCGTTGACCGGGGTCACGTTGATGGTCACCGTGCCCTGCGTGACCGAGGGATCCATGCGGTCGGTAACCGTGTAGGTAAACGTATCTTGGCCGTAGAAGTTCTCATCGGGGGTATAGGTAAACCGGCCGCTTGATACCATTGCCACCTCGCCGTGCTGCGCCGTGACGTTGCCTACGATCAGCAGCATCGAGTTGGGCGTATCGACATCGATGTCATTCTTGAAGATGCCGTACTCGCTCGTCACGACCAACGGAGTGTCTTCCGCCGTTCCGTAGATGTCGTCCACCGGCACCGGCGGGTCGTTGACCGAGTTGACGGTGATCGAGACCGTCGTCGGGTCTGAATAGGCCAGACCGTCATAGGCCTTGTAGGTGAACTCGTCCGGGCCGTAGTAGTTCTCGAACGGCGTGTACAAAAGACTGCCGTCGGCGTTCAAGTTCAGCGTCCCATGACTCGGCGACGCCAACGGAATCGCCTGAAGCGGATCCATGTTCGGATCCGTGTCGTTGTTCAACACTCCGTCGGGCGGGACGCTCAAGGGAACGTCCTCGTCGGTTCCATAGTCGTCCGGCACGGCCGTGGGCGGCAGGTTAACCGACCGGGTAAACGTGCCGGTGGCGGCAAATGTACCATTGGCTCGCACTCGCACTTGCATGGCGTCCGATGCGCTACTCTCTCGCCAGACGATCTCGTTGAAATTTAGCGGCAGTGAGAGGGCAACTTGGTAAGTGGCTACGCCACCGGAATACGAGAGGAGGGTTGTGTTGATCTGACCCGTGCCACTGGTGGTGCCCGAGGCCGGGGGATCCAAATCGGCAAGATTGACGTTCATGCCATCAACATAGTCTTCGGCGGCACCCGTAGCACTGACGGCGAAATGGCCCGTGTTGAGGATAACCTCATGGTTCGAGGCATTGAAGGAGCCGTTGGAGTTAACATTAACCGGTGCGATGGGCTCAATCGTGTCAAATGTTCCACCAACGCCGACTGCGTTAGCAGTTATGGTTGCAATTTCGAATCCTAAAAACGTCCATCGGTAGAAAAAAGTTTCATTCGTAAAGCCGAACTGTCCACCGGTGAACTCAAGCTGTTTGAGCGTGAAAGAACTGGGATCCGTTGGGTTAAAGTCATAGTCGAAATTCGCCACAACATTGCCTGAGATTACGGTTGTCTCCGTGTCCGAACTGTCCTCGAGAACAGGGATGTTGATCAAATCCACTGTCACATCCGCCCGGTTCGTGCTCCCGCTGGGCGGATTGATTGTCATGTCACAATTCACGACGACCGCCGCAGCCGGTGATGCCACGAAAAGCAGAATAAGAACATTTAGTATCAGCGCACGCCTAACCATGAGGCTTCTCCTTTGCCCGATCTAGTATTAAAAGAACTGCACCCCGCTTGGTGGGCGCAGACCTTGCCCATATATCCCTGATAACCCTTTGTCGCGGAACGGTCAATACGCGTTCCGGGGGGCGAGAACGGGGGGAAGGATGCTAATCCCCCGAAAGGAAGGAGCGAGAGGGGCCAAGCTGTGCTTCGCCTCGGGGAACTAGAATGGATGCCAGACGGCCAGTCGGGTCGATGCCGGCGATTTCCGGAGCCTCGGGCAAGCCTGGGGGACGGGCGATCTTACGGCCGTGCTGGATCTCTTCCAGTTCCTGGTCACCCAGCACCAAGGCCGGCAACAACTCGACTGCCCGGCGAAGCGGTAGCAGGTGGTCGGCCAGGTTGGCTCGGTCCAATTTTTCGGGAAGGACGGCCTCGTCGAGTGAAAAGCGTCCGATGGCCGATCGGGTCAGCCCGGACATCACGGCCGCCGTGCCGACCGATTCGGCCAGGTCGCGTCCGAGCGAGCGAACGTACGTCCCGCTGCCGCATTCGATCTCCAAGACCAACTTGGGATAGCGGTAGGCGCCCAGGGCCAACCGATAGACCGTCACCTCCCGTTCAACCAGGGTGACCTCCCGCCCTTGCCTGGCCAGCTTATACGCCCGCTGGCCATCGACCTTCAGGGCCGAATAGGCCGGCGGACGTTGCTGGATCGTGCCCGTCAGCCGGGCGGCCGCTTTAGTCAGTTCCTCCCGGCTGGGCACCGGTGGATTGGCCAACTCGGTGACCGGCCCGTCGGTATCTTCGGTCGGACTGCTTCGACCCAACAAGAACGTGCCCGAGTAGTGCTTCGGCATTCGTTGGACGTACTCAATCAGCCGCGTGCCCGCCCCGAAGCCTACGACCAGCACGCCCTCGGCCAACGGATCGAGTGTGCCGGCGTGGCCGATCTTCGTCTTCCGTGGCAACAACCGCTGCACCACGTTGACCGCCTCGCGCGACGTCATGCCCGACGGCTTATTGATATTCAGAAAGCCTGAGGGCGCGTGGGGTAGAGACATGGAATCGTTATAGTCATTGATCGAGAAGGGCATGTGCGGTAGCTGTGTTGAATTCCCATTCTGCCAGGGATTCAAACCGGCGACCAGATCCAAGAGGAACACTTCTTCAACAGACAAGTCTCCTGGTCCTCGATCAAATTACCCACCACCCCGCCGGGCTACTGGAACCCCGGGCCGAGGAGAGTTACCATGACAGTAGTGTCTGGCCGACCTTGTGGACCGCCGTTTGGGAACTTCCGGAATGAGACTCGAGCAACTCGGACCGTATCGACTTCTCCGGCGGTTGGGCCGCGGTGGGATGGGTACGGTCTTCGAAGGGGTCAACGTCGAGACGGGCGAGTCGGCTGCCGTCAAGGTCCTGGCTGGCGATCTGACCCACGAGATCGATTTCCGAGGCCGTTTTGCCGCCGAGATCGACACCCTCCGGCGGCTGCGCCACCCGAACATCGTCCGCCTGATCGGATTCGGCCACGAGGAAGAGAACCTCTACTACGCCATGGAACTGGTCGACGGGCCGAGCCTCGAGGAAGAGATGGTTCAAGGCCGCCGGTTTGGCTGGCGTGAGGTCATCACGATCGGCACTCAAACCTGTCGAGCACTTCGTCACGCGCATGACCGGGGCATCATCCACCGCGACATCAAGCCGGCCAACCTGTTGCTGGCCTCGGACGGCACGGTCAAGCTGTCCGACTTCGGCATTGCCCGGCTTTTCGGCAACACCCGCATGACGTCGGTTGGCAGCGTGATCGGCACGATCGAATACATGGCCCCGGAGCAGGCCGACGCCAAGCCGGTCGATCCGCGGACCGACCTATACAGCCTGGGTGGCGTTCTGTACGCGCTGTTGGCTGGCCGGCCTCCGTTCACGGCCAAGTCGCTGCCCGAGATGTTGCGCAAACAGCGTTTCGAACGTCCCGAACCGCTGGGCGAACTGGTTTCCGGCGTGCCGGACGAGTTGGTGGAGTTGATCCACCTCCTTCTTGAAAAAGATCCGGCCGACCGGGTCCAGAACGCGACCCTGTTGAGCCGGCGTCTGGACGCAATTGCTATCGGCATGGCCCGGCGCGCAGCCCTGGCCGGCCCGAACGCAGATTCGGAGCCCGACGATAAATCAAAAGACTCGCCCGACGGCTTTCGACTCCGACCGTCGTCCGCCGTGCCGGTTGCGTCGGATCCGACCGGGATGGCGGAGACCCGGGCGTTGGACGACGAGGACCCGCTGCCGAATGAGGATAAGGAACTACCCGAAACGCAGGCGACTGACTGTTTCCAGGGCCTGGCGCCGCCACCGCCTGGCGACTGGACGGCTACCGCGCAGTCGGACCCTGCCCAGGAGACGCCGGGCCCGTCGAAGTTCATCCCCGTCTCGGAAGACGAACTCGACAAATCGCCCGCCGACGATCGGGAACCCCGCGTGTGGATCACCGCTCAAGGAGTCGTCCTGGCGCTGAGCCTGATCGCGATCGGCCTGATAGCCTGGTACTTCCTCAGGCTCCCCTCGGCCGACACGCTTTCCAACCGGATCCAGGCCACCATCGGCGATGGCACCGACATGAGATCGATCGTTCGTGCCGAGGATGATATCGAGAAATTCCTGCAATACTACTCCGACGATCCTCGCAGCCGGTTGATGCGCGATTACCAGAAGCAAATTGAATTGCGCCGACTCGAAATCAGATTCGAACGTCGTGTCAAAGGCCTGTGCGAGGGAGAGAATCTGCTGCCGATCGAACGGGCGTACCTCGAAGCGAAGAACTACGTCTGGCTCGACCGGGACGTCGGCGTGAAGAAGCTCCAGGCCCTGCTGGATCTTTACGGCCACCAGGCGCCCGACTCGGGCCCCACCGGCCAATGCCTCGAGCTGGCCCGCCGCGAGCTGGACAGGCTCGAAGCCCAGCGCGAGGAGAACCTTGTCAACCACGCGTCCATGGTCCTCGGCCGCCTGGACAAGGCCGATGCGCTCCGCACGACCGAGCCTGATATTGCCCGAAAAATGTACCAGGCCACGATCGAGCTCTACCAACACAAACCCTGGGCCGCCGAAGCCGTCCAACGCGCCGAAGCTGCCCTGGAACTCATGGATAAAACCCCGGAACCTGCCCCGCAGCCGGATTCCTAATTACGTAGGCTTACACCCTGTAGGGAACGCCCTCTGTGGCGTTCCTGCGGTTTCCGCAGGATTGAACCGGAACACCACGGAGGGCGTTCCCTACAGGGTGTAGATCGGCGATTCGTGTCAGGCACAACCTGACCTATAGGATTATCATCCAACAAGCCACTTCACAAAGAACCCTCCAACAAGGACAGCCACCATGTCCGATCCAAACACGTCACAGCCTGGTTTTCCAACGACGAGGCTTCGCCGTTTGCGCTACAATCCGGCCGTTCGACGGCTGGCCAGCCGGACGCGACTCGATCCGGCCGAGCTAATACTACCCTTGTTCGTCAGGCCGGGCACGAACCTTGCCCGGGAGATTCCCTCGATGCCGGGCCAGTTCCAGTTCTCGCCCGACCGGCTGGCCGACGAGATCAGCCAAGCTGTCGAACTGGGCCTGGGTGGTGTCATCCTGTTCGGCATCCCGGAGCACAAGGACGCCACCGGCAGCGACGCCCTGAGCCGCTCGGGCATCATCCCCGAAGCGATCCGCGTGGCCAAGCACGCCTCGCGCGATTTCCTGGTCATCACCGATCTGTGCTTTTGCGAATACACCGACCATGGCCAATGCGGTGTGCCGAGCGAAGTGACCGGCCGGATCGACGTCGACAACGATGCCACGCTCGAGCTGCTGGCCCAACAGGCCGTCGTCCATGCCCAGGCTGGCGCCGACATGATCGCCCCGAGCGGCATGATAGACGGCATGGTCGGCGCGATCCGCCGAGGACTGGACGAGGCCGGCTTCACACATCTGCCGATCCTGAGCTACTCGGCCAAGTACGCCAGCCACTTCTACGGCCCGTTTCGTGACGCAGCCGAGAGCGCCCCGCAATTCGGCGACCGCCGCGGCTACCAGATGAACCCGGCCGCCGCCGCCGAAGAGGCGCTGCGCGAAGTCGAACTCGACCTGGCCGAAGGGGCCGACATGATCATGGTCAAACCGGCCCTGGCCTACCTCGACGTCATCCGCCTGGTCCACGACCACTGGCCCGGCGTCCCCCTGGCCGCCTACAACGTCTCGGGCGAATACGCCATGCTCAAAGCGGCCGCCGCCAACGGCTGGCTGAACGAGAAAGAGACCGCCATCGAATCCCTCACCGCCATCAAACGAGCCGGTGCTTCGATCATCCTCACCTACTGGGCCAAAGACGTGGCCGCGTGGCTAGAATAGCCAAGAAAACCCTAAGCCCTTGCTTGGCTAAGGGTTGTATCTACTAGTAGAAGTACACCCCAGAGGACTCGAACCTCTAACCTTCGGTTCCGTAGACCGATGCTCTATCCAATTGAGCTAGGGGTGCTCGCAGCCGAACTCGTTGATAGGGAACGGGTTCGGACAACAATCACCTCACCCCCCGCAACAGGCAAATCCGCATCCCGCCAGGCGGGCTGGTGACGTGGTCAGTCCCTTATGATTACCACATCGTGGCTCGAGGAACAAGGGGCGGTCGGGGCGCGTGGCCAGCGTTCTGGGCGGGCTTAAGTTGGGGCGGGGTGGGTGTTTGGCCAGACTTGGCGCCATTGGCCGTTTCGGTCCAGGGA
>JAFGFF010000218.1 GCA_016931075.1 Pirellulales bacterium
GCTGGCGGCGTTTGACGAGTTGGAGCCTCAACCAGACGAGTTCCAGGCCCCATGGAAGCGGAGTTACTATGCCGAGGCGTTGTCTTTCGACCGGTTGGACGAAATCCACCGTCGCTTGATATCAGCGGGCCAAGCTGTCGAAGTGGTCTACAGCTCGTCGCGCGATCTGGACGTCCTTCCGGCGGGGGTCAGCAAGGGCACGGCAGCCGCCCGCCTGGCATCGCATTGGGGCGTCAATTCGTGGGACGTTTGCGTGGCCGGCGACACGGGCAACGACGCGTCGATGTTCGCCCAGGGCTTTTGTGGCATCGTCGTGGCCAACGCCCAGCCCGAGCTAAAGCGAATTCTCGCGCCCACGATCCACCAATCAGCCCGCTCCTTCGCCGCGGGAGTTCAGGAAGGGCTCGAATTCTGGTTGGGCGCTCAGGCGGTTCACGGGTCGGCGTCGAGGTAGTGGCACGCTTTAAGGAAGCTGGCGGCGGACCAGGCCTGGAAGGCCTTGCCCATGGGGCGGCCGGTCTTGCCGTGGTACCACTCGTTGAACTCCCACTCGTGCTCCTGGCCCTGGCGGCAGAGCCCTGCCAGCTTGACCAACTCTCGTCGCGCCAGGCCGGTCATGCCCAGCTTGTGGAGGTAGCGGACCCAGAGGCCGCCGATGAAGGGCCAGATGCCGCCGTTGTGGTAATGATTGGGCAGATTTAAAAGGTTCACGGTGAAGTAGTCGCGCCATTCGGGATCGCCAGCCTGGACGGGCGGATAGATGTTGCGCACGGGCCAAGGATCGTTCACACCGACGCCCCACATGAACCGGAACGTCATCATGGCCCGATCCGCGTCGACCAGGTTCATGATGAACGCCAGCAGGTTGGCGTAGACGTCGCACTTCCAACTGTAGTTGAACGGCGAGATCTGCGCGACAAGATAGCGGGCGTCGCCTAGGCCGAACTGCACCTCGGCGAAGCTGGGAATGCCCTCGGTCGGCTCGGGATTGGTCGACGGCCAGAAGCTCCGGAGGATCACCTTTCGGACGTGATCGGCCCGGCGTCGATACTCGTCCGCTCGAGTGTTGTTGCCTAGGTGGCGGAGGATGTCGCTGTAGGCGATCAGGCACCGCTGCCAGAGGACTTCGTCGTACAGTACGTGGTAGCTTCGTGCGAACAGGTCGGTCCAATCGCCCGCCTCGGGAATTTCCAACATGCCGCAGTTGTTCGAGTCGTGGGCCGCAAGCCACTCAACCGCCTTGTGAAGTCTCGGGGCGTACTCCTCGACCATCGACCAGTCTTCAGCGACCGTGGCGTGGCGCCAGACGGCGATGACGGTCCACAGTCCGCTGTCGATCGACGTAATGCCCCCGACGCCGCCGTACTCCGGCTGGCCGTCTTCGATCCGGACATGGCCGGGGATTTGGCCGGCGGGCGACTGGTGGTCGAGAATCGTCCGGAGCGTGGCGACCTGGCATTGGGCGACATCCTCGTCGTCCAGATCGAGCGTCCAAATCGACGCCTGGGCCCCATCACGTGCCCAAATCGCCCGATAGTTCGCGTCCGTCCCGTACACCCGATTGTCGGCCAGCGAACAAGCCGAAAAGCCCTTGGGGGTGATGTTGCGGCGCAAGGCCTCCAGGGCCTTTTGATAGGCTGTCCGGAGCAGGTCTTGTTCCTGGGCGTCCAGGTCCCGATACTCACTCGGGTTGAAGAGCATTCGTTTGGCCACGGCGACCTCCTTGGCCGGGTTTTTCTGCTTGCCGCAGACAAGATCGGGGATGAGCGGACAGCACTGAAGTGCTGGGTGTATCTAACTATTCCGCAAATAGAAGGTGTTTGCCCGAGGATCAGACCGATTCTAGTCTTCTCACCGGGCATTGCAAGCCGCCCATGGTGCCTGATTGATTATTGAAAATGCAGGGATCAATAGAGGGTGTCCAAGAATCACTGACCATTTCTCAAACACATTCCGCCCTCACCCCCAACCCCTCTCCCAAAAGGGAGAAGGGAGTTGCTATTTGACAACTACTTGTGTTCCGCGTCGTGGCGTCGGTAGCCGCTTGGGTGCATGCCGGTTTCTCGCTTGAAGGCGGCGCTGAATGCGGAGGGGGAATCGTAGCCGATGCGGGAGGCGATTTCCTTGAGACCCAGTGCCGGGTTGCGCAGGAGGCGCCGGGCAAGCTGCATGCGGTAGTCGCGCACGTATTGGAGAGGCGGCTTGCCCAGCACTTTCAGAAACGTGGCCGAGAAGTTCGAGCGGGACATGGCCGCCTCGTCGGCCAGGGAGGCCACAGTCCACGACCTGCCAGGCTCGCGGTGGATCAGGGCCAGCGTCGTCGCCAGGTCGCGGTGCAGCAGGCCGTGAATTGTCTCTTCGGGAACAGGGTCGATCTCGGTAATCCTCGACTGGAGCGTCCGGATGAAGAGGACTTCGAGGAGCCGGTTGAGGATCCCGCTTTGGCCGGGCTTCTCGCGAGACGACTCCTGGGCGATCATGCAAACGAGGCTTTCGATGGCCCCGGCGTCCTCCATGTCCTGTCGTCGAACGTGAAGCGTGGGGGGGAGCATCCAACACAACGGACTAACGCCGATCCCACCGAACTCGAAAAAACCGCCAATTAAGATGGACGACGGCTCCCCGGCGCCGGGAACCGAAATCGCATGTTCCTCAGGCGGCAGGGCTCGAAGGAGTTGCTTCACCGGTACAGCGATACCGTTCATCCCGTTTTGGATTCGATGCCCGACCATGGGCGAGAGCAGAAGCATGTCTCCTGGATTTGCCGCCACAAGGTCGTGGCCCTGGCCCGTGGCCAAGAAGGATTGCCCTTGGCCCACGCAGAAGACGGCCCCGACCCCTTCGGGCGCTTCGATGCGGCACGGTGCCGTCATGTTGAGCCGGCCGGCGAATCGGATCGCCAGCGGCGACGTCTTCAAAATCTCCGTCAGGAGATCGAAATTCGAAGCCTCGGACTGTCCGTTCACGTTCATGTGTTTCTTAGGCTGACACGTTGGAAAAAGTAGACGGTTGTAGGCCGCCGGGGTGCATTCGGTCGACGTGGGCTGGTCGGCGGGCGGGGCAAGGGCCAAGTCGCCGCGACCCAGCTTGGGCCTTTGCGATGCTTGGGAAGCAACGATGACTCTCAGTCCTCGTCGCCCGCCCACCGATCCTGCGCACCTCAGGTCTATCAGGGTCCATGCAGACCTAACGGGTTGGCTCGTCACAAGATAGCCACGCTGCCCGAGGGGCCTTTTATACGCACCTCGACGAAACGGTCCCTCCCCCTACTATCCCTAGGACGAATACGACCGGCGGATGTCACGCCCGGGCGGCCAATTCCTTCAGGTAGTGGAAAATTCCCGTGACGGGGGGCGTGACATTTGCACTGCCCGTCCGTCCTGAGAAAATATAGGCAGGCTTTGCGGCTTCCGGGCGATTGACCGGCTAAGCCCCACGCTGGTGCTATGAATATGCCTCCTCAGTATGATTGGCAGTCTGCCAGCCATTAATTCCGGACAGAGATTGACACCCCCAGAGCGAGAACCCCCCATGCGTCGTCCCCTCTCCAAGTTCCGACGTACCGATTGGCTGCGATTTGGATCCCGAAAGCCCGCTGGCCTGGGCGGAAAACGTTCAGGTCCTCGGCATCTCACTCAGGAACCACTCGAATCGCGGATGCTTTTGTCGGTCTCCCCGAATCTGATCGACTTGGACTCAGCCTCTTATGCCGACCCAAGTGATTTCGTTCAGGTAGGCAACCTCGCCTACTTCGCCGCCACCGACACGACCCACGGCCGGGAGCTTTGGGCCACCGACGGCACCGAGCAGGGCACCTATCTGGTCAAGGACATCCAAAGCGGCGCGGGGTCGTCCGATCCGACCGAGTTCGTCGAGTTCGGTGGCAACCTGTTCTTCGTAGCCGACGACGGTCAGAACGGTATAGAACTCTGGATGACCAATGGAACCGCGTCAGGAACAATACTCGTTGCGGACATCAATGACAGCGATACGGGCGCCGATTCCTCGCCAACCGGGCTGACGGTGGTCGATGGTCTACTCTACTTCGCCGCGACGGATGAAAGCCATGGCACGGAACTATGGCGTTCCGACGGAAGCGCCGCCGGCACGGTGATGGTCAAGGACATCTACACCGGCACGACCAGTTCGGTGCCAAACTCCTCCTCGCCCGTCGCCCTGACCGACGTTGACGGCACGCTCTTCTTCGTCGCCGAAGACAGCGCCAACGGTCTGGAACTCTGGAAGTCCGACGGCACGGCCAATAGCACGGTGCTTGTCTCGAACATCAACACCAACGGCCATGCCTTCGATCGGACCGGAATTGCCCTGGTGGCAGTCGACGACACGCTTTTCTTCGTCGCCGACGACGGCCAGCACGGCAACGAACTGTGGACTTCCGACGGCACGGCCGCGGGCACGACCCTGGTCGAAGACATCCGGTCCGGCAGCGGCGACGCTTTCACCTTGACCAAACTACAGTTGGTCGCCATGGACGGAGTCCTTTACTTCGCTGCCGAGGACGCGGCGCACGGCGACGAGCTGTGGCGATCCGACGGCACGGCCACGGGTACGTACCTGCTCAAAGACATCAATCCCGGCGCCAGCGGAGACCTGTCGACCCACGCCAATCTCACGGTCGTCAACGATACCCTTTTCTTCGCGGCCGACGACGGCGAGCATGGCTGGGAACTGTGGAAGACCGACGGGACCACGTCGGGGACCGTCTTGGTCGAGGACATCGAGGCCGGTTCCGGCAACTCGCACCCGACCGACATGACGTCCCATGACGGCGTGCTCTATTTCTCGGCGAATTCCACCGCGCATGGACGCGAGATCTGGCAAAGCGACGGGACAGCCGCGGGCACGTGGCTGCTCGTCGAGACGGCCGCCGGCGCTTCGGGGCTGTATCCCTCTTCATTGAAAGTCCTCAACAACCATCTGCTCTTCAAAGGATACGAAGCCAGTCATCGCGAGGTCTACACGGTCGACCTCGAGGCCGCCAGCCAGCGCAGTGCCCGATTGAGCATCTGGGTTGACGGCAGCCGAGTCGGCATCGGCGACGGAATCGGGGTCTACGACGATAGCACGACGGCCGACGTCTACACGACCGACCAGGCGAATCAACTCGCCCTGGTCGACGACGCCAATCCCACGCTGGGCGATTTCTTCACGGTCTGGCGGACGGCCGCCGGGCCTGTCGGCAACAACGCCGACGCCACGTTCGGCATCCACGAACTGATGGGCCATGAGTCGAACACCGAATACACCGTGCAGATGTTCGTCAACGGCCAGGTTTGCACCGACTTCGACGAATACGTCATCCAGAACGGCGACGAAATCGTGCTGATCTATTCCGACAACCCGGTCGTGTCAATCAACACCAACTTCGGCCCGCTGGTGATGGAACTCTACGAGGATGATACCCCCATCACCGTCGAGAACTTCCTGACCTATATCAATGACGGGGACTACCTCGAGTCGATCTTCCATCGCTCGGTGTCCAATTTCGTCATCCAGGGCGGCGGGTTCACGACCAGTTCCGACATATTCGGAGGCACCTCACAGTTCACGGCCATCCCGAGCAACGGGCAGATCCAGCTCGAGATCGAGTTCCCGAACCTCTACGGCACGGTCGCCATGGCACGGACCGGTGATCCGAACAGTGCAACAAGCCAGTTCTTCATCAATATGAAAGACAACCCTGGGAATGATCCACATACCGACTCCGATGGCTATGCAGTCTTCGGCATGGTGCTCGACATGACCAGCGCCGAGGTCATCGGCGATCTGCCGATCCACACGGACAGCGCCTCGCCCTTCGACGAGTTGCCCTACGACAGCTTAAACACGCTCGTCGTGGTCCAGTCGATCGAAGGCCTCGGCGACATCACGGGCTACAAGTTCTTCGACGCCGACGGCGACGGCGTCTTCGACAGCAACGAAAGCGGGATCGAGGACGTAACCGTCTTCGTCGACGCCAACGACAACGGCGTGCTGGACGACGGTGAAGTCTGGACCACGACCGACGCCGACGGCAAGTATCTCTTGCAGGCCCTGCCGGGGACGCATAGCATCGTTGCCGAGGTAACGCCCGGCACGATGGCCACGGTTCAGAGCGTCGACGTGACCGTCGAGATGGGCGTTCTGTCGAGCGATGTCAACCTGGGAGAGGGCGCGCTGCCCGCCCCCACCGGAATCGACCTGGTCGCCGCCAGCGACACGGGATCGCTCTCGAACGACGACCTGACCTATTTGAACAACGTCGACAGCACTCATAAACTCCAATTCCTCGTCACCGGCGTCAACGCTGGCGCCGAGGTGCGGATCTATGCCGACGGCGTCGAGATCGGCATGGCAACCGCCTTGGGTAGCACCGTGACCGTGACGACCAACGGTCAGACGGCGCTTTCCGATGGGCAGCATCAGATCACGGCTACCCAGTCGGTCGCAGGCAACGAGAGCAACCCGTCCGACGCCCTGACTGTCACGATCGACACTCAGGCGCCCGCCGCGATCGCTTCCGAGGTTCCCGCTATTGCTGAGATTCTCGTTCCCTACTCGTTCGACGCCGACAGCCCGGACGAAGGGCAATCGGGCCTCACCTACTCGCTCGAAGGCGCCCCGTCCGGCATGACGATCGACGCGGCGACGGGCCAGATCGCCTGGACGCCCACGGCGGCGCAGGCCGAGCCCCAGGAGTTCGACATCGTCGTGACCGACGCGGCCGGCAACACGTCGGTTGTCTCGGTCGACATGACCGTCCTGGGCGTCATCCCGGCTTATCCCGATGCTTATGAAACCGACGAGGACGTCAACTTGGTCGTCGACGCGGCCGGCGGTCTGTTCGCTAACGACGATCCGGACGAGCTGTTCGGCGACCTGACCCCACAGCTTGTCGGCAGCGCGGCGCACGGCACGGTGACCATCAACAATGACGGCTCGTTTACTTACAAGCCGGATCCCAACTTCTTCGGGACCGACAGCTTCACCTA
Source organism: Pirellulales bacterium (assembly GCA_016931075.1). Lineage (GTDB taxonomy): Bacteria > Planctomycetota > Planctomycetia > Pirellulales > Thermoguttaceae > JAFGFF01. The sequence continues at coordinate 6,993 of JAFGFF010000218.1, forward strand.
TCAGGCCAGCGACGGCACCGACGAAACAAACATCGCCAAGGTGACGATCGTGGTGCATGCCGTGCAAGACCCGCCGGTCGGCTTGGCCGATTCCTACTCGACGCTGGAGAGCCAGAAGCTCACGGTCGGCACTGCCACCGGCGTGCTGGCCAACGACACCGACGCTGACGGAGAGACGTTGACGGTTACCCTCGGCACGGGGCCTTCTCACGGTACGTTGGAACTCGCCCAGGATGGCTCGTTCGAGTACACGCCCACCGAGGGCTACTACGGCGCCGATTCGTTCACCTACGTCCTCAGCGACGGGACCGACACCACCGACCCGATCACCGTGCAACTGACCGTCGAGGAAGTGGACGATCCGCCGATGCCCGAGGACGACGCCTATTCGATCGATGAGGACGGCATCCTGTCTGTCGCGGCGGCGGAAGGCGTTCTGGTCAATGATACCGACCCGGACAGCACTTCCTTCACCCTCGATGTGATCGACAACCCGACCTACGGAACCGTCAGCCTCAACGATGACGGGTCGTTCACGTACACACCGAACGCGAATTTCTACGGGACGGATACGTTTACCTACACGGTCTCCGACGACGTCAATACGTCGGCCAAAGCGACCGTCACGATCACGGTCAATGCGATTGCCGACGCGCCTGATGCGGTCAACGACGCCTACAATGTGGCCAACGACGGGGTCACTCGAGTCTACAACGTCCTGGCCAACGACTCCGATCCGGACGCGTCTGACACGGTAACGATCCTTTCCGTGACGCAAGGCTCCCAGGACGGCGGCGTCGCTTTCAACGAGAACGGGATCCTCTATTCTCCCAAGGCCGGATTCGTCGGTACCGAAACGTTCACCTATACCGTTCAGGACGCCGACGGCCACACCGACACGGCCACGGTGACGATGACCGTCTCGCTGGACGGCAACGAGGAGACGGGCACCAGCAGCCTCTCGGGCTACGTCTTCGTCGATACCGATAACGATGGCACGCGCGACTCGGGTGAGATTGGCATCCCCGGTGTGCTGATCACGCTGACCGGCACGAGCGACGCCGGCAACACCGTCTCCCGCACGCGATTGACCGACGGCAACGGCTACTACCTGTTCGACAACCTGCCGGCCGGCAACTACACGATCACCGAGAGCCAGCCCGACGTGTTTTCAGACGGCAGCGACTCGACGACCACGAGCGGCACCGTCGGCAACGACAAGTTCACGGGTGTCGATCTGAACGCGGGCGTCTCGGCCACGGCGAACAATTTCGGCGAAAAGAATCTCCAGTCGGGGTTCATCACGGTCCGCATGTTCCTCGGATCGACGCCGCCGATGGCGGAGTATTTTCGTGGGCTGGTGGCCTACGCCGCGCAGCTTGCCGGGAATAACGACCTGGCCCAGGCGATTCGCGACGGCCAGACCGACTTCGAACAGCAGGACGACAACCATGCCCCGGTCGCCGTGAGCGACACCTACACCGTCAAGGAGAACGCCACGCTGACGGTCACAGCCGCCAACGGCGTGTTGCACAATGACACGGACGCCGACGGCGACAGCCTGACGGCGGCCCTGTATAGCGGGCCGGCTCACGGCACGATCTCACTTGATTCCGACGGCTCATTCGTTTACACGCCCGACACGAATTATGCAGGCACCGACACGTTCAGCTACGTCGCCTACGACGGAAGCGACGTGTCGACCAAGGTGACCGTCACGATCACCGTCAGCGAGGACAACGACGCGCCGGTCGCGACGGCTGACTCGTATTCCACGACCGAAGACGGCACGTTGAACGTCACAGCCGCCGACGGCGTGTTGGACAACGACACGGACGCCGACGGCGATTCGCTGGAAGCCGTGCTCGTAGACGGCCCGGCGCACGGAACCGTGCAACTGGAAGACAATGGTTCGTTCGTATACACACCGACCGGGAATTTCAACGGGACTGACACGTTCACCTACTACGCGACCGACGGCACGCTTGATTCCGAGACAGTCACGGTGACGATCACGGTGGGCGGAGTGAACGACGCCCCAGTCGCCGCGGACGACGCCTACACGATCGGCGAGAATGCAACGCTCGACGTCGACGCCGCGTCTGGCGTGCTAGACAACGACAGCGACCCGGACGGCGATACGCTCGAAGCGGAGATCGTCTCACAACCGACCCATGGAACGGTTGCCCTCGATGCAGACGGTTCCTTCGTCTACATTCCCGACGTGAACTTCGTGGGCACCGACACCTTCACCTACCGCGCGACCGACGGAACGCTCGATTCGGCGACCCGGACCGTGACGATTACCGTCACCGAAGGCAACGACGCGCCCGTGGCCACCGACGACTCCTATTCGACCGACGAGGACACGATCCTGACGATCGGCATCGCGGATGGGGTGTTGAACAACGACAGTGATGCCGACAACGACACCATCACGGCCGATCTCGTCCAGCAGCCCGATCACGGAAGCGTCGCGCTCGAAGACGACGGCTCGTTCACCTACACGCCCGAGGCAAACTACTCGGGCACGGTCACCTTCACCTACCGCGCGTCCGACGGAACACTCGAGTCCGAGGAAGTCACTGTCACGATCACGATCAACCCGGTCAACGACGCGCCGACCGGTGAAGCCGATGCTTATAGCGTTCTGCCCGGTGGGCAACTGGACATCGACACCGAGTCCGGTGTGCTGGCCAACGACGACGACGTCGAAGATGATACCCTGACCGTCTCGCTGGTGACCGACGTCGAGCACGGGACACTCTCGCTGGATGAGGACGGCTCCTTCACCTATATTCCCACGTCGGGCTACCACGGCCTGGACAGCTTCACCTACAAGATTAATGACGGTACGGACGATTCGGAGCCGATCACCGTCGAGATCACCGTGAACACGCCGCCCGAGGCGGTCGCAGATGCCTATGAAGTCGACGAGGATGTCACGATCGAGATCACCGACGTGGCCGAAGGCGTGCTCGACAACGACACCGACTCGGACAGCGATTCGCTGACCGCTTCGCTGGTCGTCGGGCCGCAACACGGGCAGATCCAGTTCCACGACGACGGCACGTTCACTTACACACCCGAGGAGAACTACCACGGGACCGACACGTTCACGTATTTGGCCTCCGACGACTTCGCCGATTCGGCCAAGGTGACCGTCACAATCACGATCAATCCGGTCAACGACGCGCCGACCGGAGATGCCGATGCCTACACGGCCTCGGAGAACGTCATCCTTTCGATCGGTACGACCAATGGCGTGCTCAAAAACGACGACGACGTCGAGGAGGACGCCCTCACGGCGTCGCTCGTCACCCAGCCTGAACACGGCACGGTGACACTTAACACTGACGGCTCGTTTGAGTACACGCCCGATGTCAACTACGTGGGCACGGACACCTTCACCTACAAGGCGGCCGACGCGATGCTCGAATCCGATCCGATTACGGTGACAATCACGATCGAGGAAGGCAACGACGTCCCGGTCGGCGTCGAGGACGAGTACACGGTGGCCGTCAACGGCGAGTTGAACGTCAACGCGGCCGACGGCGTCTTGGCCAACGACTCGGACGATGATGGCGACACGATGACCGCGGAGCTGGCCGTCCAGACGCAACACGGAACCGTGGTGCTCGAAGCGAACGGTTCGTTCAAGTACACACCGAACGAGGACTTCCACGGCACCGACGAGTTCACCTACACGGTCAGCGACGGGACGCTGATGTCCGAACCGATCACCGTACGGATCGACGTGAACAACCCGGCGATCGCGAACAACTTCAACGTGTCGACCAACGAGGACGAACCGTTGACGATCCCGGCCAGCATCGGCCTGTTGACCGGCTCGTCCGATCCCGACGGCGACCAGCTCAAAGCGAAACTCCTCGTGCAAGCCGAGCACGGAACGGTCGTCGTCGAGGAGAACGGCTCGTTCACCTACACACCGGAAGAGAATTTCTTCGGCACGGACACGTTCACGTTCTTCCTGGACGACGGCTACCTGAATCCGACGCCGCACACGGTGACGATTACCGTCGATCCGGTCAACGACGCGCCGGTCACTCAGTCGGACAACTACAACGTCGGTCTCAACACCGCGCTGGTCATCGACGAGATCATGGGAATGCTGGCCAACGACGACGACATCGAGGGCGATTCGTTGAGCGTCGTGTCGATCGTCGACGACGTGCAACACGGAACGCTCATCTGGGAGGCGGACGGTTCGTTCACCTACACGCCGGCGGACGGCTACGAAGGGTACGACACGTTCACCTACCAGGTGTCCGACGGCCAGGGCGGCTTCACCGAGGAAACGGTCACCCTGCACATCGACGCCGCCTTCGCGGACGAGGGCGATTGGACCTGAGAATCGGCTCGTTAGAGCGCATTTCACATTGAGGTAACATCTTGGGTGCCATGCCCACACTCGCCGTGGGCATGATATTTCGCGAAACACGCTGCATGGCCACACTGGCGTGGCCATAGCGCCCGCTATGCTTCACCGCGATGCACTCTAGAAGGTGTACTCCAGGCCGCAGTGCAGACCTTGGGCCCAGAAGCCGGTCGACGTCATGGGAACGCCCGGATGGGTGGCGGTTTGCGGGGCCGGCGGAACCTGGCGTAGATCCACATCCAGGTCGATCTGATCGCCGGCGCGCATGACGTCGCTCCAGTACATGAACGTGTAGCCGAAGGTCGCCTGCCACCCGGGAGCGAAACGACGTTTGGCCGAGATCCCAATCTCGGCGACCGTCGCGAACGTGTTGGCCTTGTGGATTCCCGAGTTCGAATCCAGGGCGAGCAGACCTTGCGAGGTGACAGCCGTTTGCTGGCCCTCGATCGTCACGGTCGAACTGGTGTTGCCCAAGGCCATCTTGCCCAACACTTCGATCGTCCAGGCCCGGGGCAGCGGCCGCTGCCAATGGACGCCGAACTCGACACCGTGGAAGTTGTTCCGCGTGTTGAACCGATCGGACAAATCGATCGTGCCGACGCCGACCTGCGTGACCGACTCGCTGATGAGCAGATCGTCCTTGAGTTGGAGCCAGCGCCAGCCCATAAGGAAATCGACCCGCGAGCGACCCGCCCGCTTCACCGCCCTGCGATAGATGAGCGACGAGCCCTGGAATCGGGTCTCGGCTGACACATTGACCCAGCCCGTATAGGCTGGATCGTCGAAACAGATCAGATGCGCGTCGTCGGCCCCGTTTTCGATATTGAAGAACGGGCGTCCGAGGATGGTGTAGGTGGGACTGGAGGCGTAGTAGGACGCCGTCTCGTCGCCCAACATCAGATAGGTGAAATCGAGCCCGCGCTGCTGGCACGGATCGAGCCACATGCCCAGTGTAAAACGTCCACCAGACGTCGCGTCCTTGTTGATCGTGTCGTCGCCGTAGAGGATGACCGTGGTGGCGTCGTCCAGCGATGGCGTGGTCGTCGGGTTAGTCGTGACCAGGGCCGGCACGTTCATGCCCTTCTTCCACCAGCCCAAGTAGTCCGCACGCCCCCAGAAGATCCGTGGCCGGCGGCACATCATGCACAAATCCATGCATTCTCCGCAGCCCGGCTCGTCGCACGACTCGGGCAAGAGAGTATCAGCGTTCTCGGTCGCCGGACCGTCGGCCTCGATCGGGTTGATTTCGTCAAACGAAGTCGGGATTGCCCCGCGCCGTTTGGTCCCGGTCGCATACTTGACCTTTGAACTCCTGGCGGCCGGTCGGGGGACGTCGATGTCCGAGGAATCGTCCATCTGCTGGACGTCTTTCAAATGGGGCGGCTGATAGCCAATCCATTGCCCATGGTCCCAATAGCCGGCTCCCTTCGGTGTCCCTGCTTGGACAGGCCAGGAAACCAGACAAATCAAAAGAACGGAAATTACGATCGCGATGCTGCGGCGAGGCATTCTACTTACTCCTCCAAGAGTTCCCATGATCCCGATTCCGGGGGAATCAGAGTGTACTTCTGCCCCATCATTCCGGGCCTATCGGTTAGAATCGTCACAATCCTTAAGGCTTCTCCAGTCGGAATAGCCTTCCTGGACGCCCTGTGCCTTGGTGAGCAGAATTAGAGACGAGGTCCCCCGCTGTGGGGTGGGAAATGAATGACGCGTTGATCGGGGGAGGGGCGCAAACAGGGGCAGAAGCCTGATCGCCGTCCAATGCGTCGGACCGTTCCTTCAGCGCGATTCTCGGGAGCAGGTCCGTTGCTCAGGCCGGCTTATCCGGGGGCACGGATTGGGGGAAGAGATTAGACGTTTTTTCTTCCTGCAAATGCCAATCCTATTGTGAGCAAGACGGATGCGAGCAGGGCTATGGTCGACGGTTCGGGAACGGGCTGGTATTCGGGGACCATGATGATCGCGCGAAGGAACGATTCATCAGCGTAGAGGTTACCGACTCCGCCGTTGCCCAGGACGAAATCGACGGTGCTCCCTTTTTCGAGCATCACGTCGAAATCGAAGTACGATTCTGGCATCGTGTCGACGATTCCTTCAGCCGTGAATTTCAGTTCGCCGTTGACGTAGATGTAGAAATCGACGCTGTCATAGCCATCGACGAAATTCCGCACCGAGCCACTGATATTGGCCAAGCCATCGGACGACGCGCCAGCGATCCAGCGTGCGACGGCGAAAGGCATCTCGGCCTCGCCGATGAACGAGCCCGTGAAAATGGTGCCGGCCGGGTGCAGAGTCAGTTCGTGATAACCAGGGCTCCCTTGGATGCCGATGTTCTCCCCGGCGTCGGCGAAGAGATATTCGTCGGAAATGGCGGCCAGATTGGCGTTATTTTGTCCCCCGCCGTAGCCCTGGTGGCCCAACCGGCCGACGGTGCCATAGGACAGGTAATCCGTTTGGACGCCGTCACCGGAGGGATTCGCGTCGCTGGAACAAAGATAGAGCCACTGGCCATCCCCGGCCGAGTCGGGGACTCCGCCGGTGCTGAAATCATGGCCCTGTTGATAGTCGTTTGCCAGATCAGCCGCCACTCGCATAGCTGACGCGCCCGGCCGCCCGTACCAATACGTTGTGGCGCCATAGTCGACGTTCGTTTCTTGCCAGTGCCACACCTCCATGTCAAACTTGAACGAGTTGTCAAAGGGTATCGCGTCCAATGCGCGCACTCGTGAGTTTACCGTACGACCGCTAGCATCGTTTCCGTCCGCGATCGGCTGGGAAATGAACCCGCTGTCAAACGTTTCGCTGTGGCCCCAAGCGTAGCCGTAGTAGTCTTCGGTGCCGGTGCCGAAATGGTCAGGCTGGGCATTGTGTCCAATCCCGTTGGAGTCGATGTAATCGATATACACTTTTTCATCACCTTCACCCCACCATGGCAACGTGCTCGTGGATGTAACGCGGTTCTGCAGCGAGAGCGTATCACCCACATAGACCCCCTGGCCGCGGACGGTCAGGTAGCGGAAATCGGCCGTGCCGTTGGACGGCCTGGTTTTAATCCCGTTCTCCTCGATGTAGTTCGCATGAAAGTGCATCGAACCTTCATTCCAGGTCCAGTTCCCGGAATCCACTTCCAAGGCCACGTTCACGCTTTGTGTCCCTTGGTTCACAAGTCGCACCTGCGCGCTCGTCTGGTAGGGCATTACCCAACGGGACGTCATGGTGCCGTCGCCTGCCACCGTCCGATAGAGGTCTTCGAACGTGTTGTATGGGGCGCTTGCGCTGCCGTCGCCGTTGCCGAAAAACTGTCCTGCCGGGACCCGGGCCGTGGTTTGCCCGTCGAACACCAACTCGACATACGTGTTCCGCAGTGCGGCGACATGATCCGAGACGGAGAGTTGAATCTGCAGCCGTCGGATGGCCCCGGTTCCGCTCAGGTCATAGGAAATGGTCTGCCCCGCCGCCAACGTCGAGTTTTGCGAGTGCTGGTTGTCCACATGCCCAATCACGCTGGGGGTCTGCAACTGGCTGTTTGTCTGTTGAATCTGCGTTGCATGAGTTGTCGGGTCCGTTGCGACATACGATTGCACCATTTCCACCGCCTCGTATTTGCGGTAGTTGATGTTGTAGTAAAGAGACTGGCTGATCGGGCCGCGGTAGGCGATCTTGATGCTTTCGCTATAGGGGATCGACGCGTAAAGGTTGTATCCGCTCTGGTAGCTGCTTCGTGTTTGGAACGACAACTCCTCTCCCATCTGCGTTTGGCCGCCCAACACATCCCGAAAGGTTCCACTCATCACGGCGACCGGATTGCCGTCGATATAGACTTTGACGTCGCCAAGGTTGTCACGGCTGGTCATCCACCATCGTGTGATGACGCCCGGGCCGGAGGCTTCGAGCATTGTGTATTCCAATTGACCGTCCACCAGCGCACTACCTGAAAAGTAGTTGCGGTCCGGGTTGGAGAAATTGGCCGGCGCACCCAAAACGGTTGGGTTGGGGTTGTGACTGCTGGACTGCAGGGCCTCGTACGCAACCCCCGCGCTGGGATGCACGGCCAACCGGTCGCGGTCAATAATTTCGTCCACTAAGGAACCGAAGGTGACTTGCGCACGAGCCGCACTCGCATCGGCCAAAGTAACAAACAGACCGATCATCAGGCAGAAAGATATGCTTCTCATGGTGAACCGCCTTCGAGTAAGAAACGAATGTCAACCATTGATATCAGTTAGGCAACAAACATAAACAAAAGAACAAGGACGACCTTATCCTGAACTCACCGCCTGAGTATGACATCCCCGGGCCAAGTCCTCCCGTCACGGCCTTCGTCTCGCCGAGGAGCACCTCGCCTCGAACGATTCTCGGGCCGTGACGTGTGTGGGAGGCAGTATCTACTTTTTGCGTCGGAGGATCAGAAGCACGGTTCCGAGGGCTCCGAACAGAAGAACAACGGTACCGGGCTCAGGAACGGCGGCAAACGCTTCAAACTCCAACATGCCGAGGAAGCCGTCCGGATCCGCTTTCGTCGGATCGTCGGAATACGCGGTAGTGCCGATCATGCGAAGACCGTCGATGGGCCCGGCGATGGGATCGAACGTGAAGAGTTCCGAATGCGCATAACGTCCCCCGACGGCCTGCAATGCAGTGTAATTGTCGTCATACGTGCCCAGGTCGAGGTTGGACACGGAGTGCCAGTCATTCGGGTCCGTCCAATCGCCGCCTTCTTCCAGATACTCGATCCGCAGGGTATCGGCCGTGATATAGCCGCCATCGGCATACATCATCATGACGGCGCCGACGGCCGCGACGTTGCTTTGGGGATCATCGAAGAGAACGCCTGCAAACTCTTCCTCCGGGGAGACGTAGCCCGAGTTGTTCCATGTCGTCTCATACTGCCAGCCATCGCTGCTAACAACACAGTTGCCGTCGGTCAGCCGTTCAGGATGTCCGTATTGGGTGGTCCATCCGCTGCCGGTTGTCGTCCAGATGGGCGTTTGGTTCAGGGCCAAGTTGTTGGTCAGATCAATCGGATTCATCTTGGTAAGCGTGCCGTTGACCTGGAGTTCGGCAACCGCGACGAAACCGTTCTGGTCGGGCGAGCCGGCGTCGTCGAGCGCGTCGCCAATCACCCGAACTCCCCACACCTCGGAGGGCTGGTCGAAAGAGATGGTGTAGACGGTCGTTTGCCCCAGGGTGTTGTCATAGGGGGTATTCCACGACACGTCGGCCGTGTTCCAATTTCCAGCGGCGTCCCGCACTTCGATATTCGGCGTGCTTGTAAAAACACCGCCGTCCCCCAAGGCCATTTGTGTCAGGACGAGTGAGTCCACCGTAGCCCCCAGTTTGAACTTGTATCCGTAGAAGTCATACGGATAGCCGCTTTCGCCGCTGAAGTGAATGGCGTATCGGTCGTCGGCATAGGCGTAGGTATCCGTTTCCGTGGTGAACACTCCGTCGTTCAGGCGATAAGTGGGCCGGGTGCTTCGTGGGTAAGACAAATAGTCGTACAGGCCTTGGCTCTGATCGGTGACGAACGTGGTGCCATAGGCGGTTCCGAGGAACGTCGTGTACCGCGCCAGTCGTCCCTGGAAAGCATCGCCGTGCGTTTCGTCACCGAATGTCGACAGGTCATAGGCGTTTGCCGCGACCGGAATCCACAACATGGCTGCGAGGGCCGCCAGGGAGGTGAAAAGAAACCGCGTTCTCATGTCTGCTCGTCCTTTCGTGCTAAAGCTGGGAAGAATGCTCAAGAGGGGTCTTCGGAATTATTGCCTTGCTTCTCCGATTCCGTACCCTGTTGAGGTGTCGCGTCAAGGATCCCCCATTCGACTTGCGCGAATCGGGGATGGGATTTTGTCTTGTCGATTGTGCCGAAATGGAAGGATACCCGGGATTTCTGCTCCGCGAATACCTTGGTGGCGGCGAGTCGGCCGTCGATGTAGAGGTCCGCGTCATCGGTCTCCGGGTGATAGCGGAGCTCGTAGTCGACGAAACGATCGCGCGAATTCGGAATGTCAATCGTAACGCCCTCTCCGAGTGAACTGCTTGCGAAAACGAATAGAGCCTGATCGCCCTGGGCGTTCACCGTCGGGTGCAATCTCCAAGCTCGTCTTCCGTCCCAGTAGGAAAGAAAACTTTCTCCCCTGACTGGTTTCCAATCCGCGGTCACCTTGATGCGAGCCCGAATGACCCAGCCGCGCGATCTTGCCGTGTCAATCAGCGTTGGGTTCAAGCCTTGGGCTTCAATAACCCGATACGTGACGCCCATCTTGGTTGTCCGGTCGTCAATCGACCAAGCGGCCACGCCGTTTTCGGTAACCGGCTTCATATCGACGCCTTCAAGTCGGGGAGACGTCTTCGGTTCCCAGAGGAAGCTCCACCCTTCCGTCGTTGGATCACGGTCGCCTCGATGCGAAAAGACGATTCGTGGCTCGGGAAGTCCAGCATTGCTCTCGGGCGGAACTCGCCGGACGAAGCGGTCGGGCGTCGACGCAACGTCCTTTGTCTGAATGGTTTTGCCGTTGCCGGCTAGTTGAATTTGTGTCGCATGGCCGGCGTGAATCCGTCGGAGCGGTCGGACTGCGCCCGCGCCGTCCCGATCGGATTCGATTTCGACTTCGCCCTGAAATACATGTGCCTCCGCCTGGCCGTCGGCGACCTTCACACCGAATTCCGTGCCCAGGTCGACGATGGTGGCCAGTGGAGTATGTATCGAAAAGCCCTTGGCGGCAGGCCCCGCCGTCGCGACGACTGAGCCCTTGTGCAAAAAGCCGGCGTTTCGACCGCGCGCTTCAAATAGGACAGGCCCTTCGAGAATGACACTCGCGCCATTCGCGAATTCAATCTCGCTCAGACCTTCGAGGAGATGGACGGATTGGCCTGACGCGAGCGTCGTGCCGATCGAGAGGGGAACGTCTTCCGATTCCCAGACAGGGCGCAGGATCTTTGTGATTCGCGCGACAGCCACCGTGCCGACCGCGCGAGGGTTCTCGATAGGATGACGTGGCAAGCCAACGGCAAGAATCAACAGTATGAGTCCCGGCAGACCGACAGCCACCGCGATTGTCAGGACGAGTGGTCGAGAAAGAAATTCGATTCCCGTTTGTAGGACGCTCCCGAGATGTCCGAGAATGGGAGACCGTGCCTGGGTGGGTTGGCCGTTGGGCAGGGGAGAACTTGGCTCCGGCTCGCAGCGTCTGTCCCAGCGGAGCCGGGCATATAAATACATGTATTGCACGTAGAGCTCGCGGGCCGCTTCGTCGTGAAGGAGCCTTTCGGCAAGCCTTGCCTTTTCCTCGGGTGTAATGGTCTCGTCGTGAAGGGCTTCAATAAGCCGACGAAGTTCGGTGGAATCTAGGGGCGGCGTTGGGCTGCTCATGATGCCTCTCCCCCGAGTGTCGCCTTGCGAACACAGTCGAGAAGTGCGTTGTGGATTCGGCTGAGCGTCACATAGATCGAGTTCACATTTCTTCCCATCTGTTTTGCCACCGAACGAGGAGTTGCCCCGGGCTGATAGCGGCGCTCGAGAAGATCCTTGTTTCGAGGTGACAGTTTCTCGAAACAATCGGCGAAGACCTGGTGTTGTGAGTCGAGCGTGTCGATGGTTTTTTCAACAGTATGATTGATGGCGTCGAGAAGTTCCGGACTGCAGAGCATCGTGTCGTGCCGCCGGAGAAGCCGAAAGTTTCGCACCTTGTTCAATCCGACCTGCCGCGCCCATGCGTGGAAATTCGTACCAGGTGTGAACTGGTCGAATTTTTGCCACAGGGTCATTCCGACCTCTTGATAGATCTCATCCGCATCGGCGTAGTTCGAAGAAAGCGCTAGGAGATACGCATAGATGCGTTGCCCGTGCAACGTCCACAGCCGGACGAATTCGGCGGATTGGATCGTATCAAGCATACGGAGCAGCAGCGTTTGTGACGCTAGGGAAGTAAATCAAGAGCAGCGGCTCTATAAGCGTAATGTGCGCATGGAGTCATTTCTTAACATTCCGCCGCGTGCCCCCCTTTCCTGTGGCGATCGTCCGTGATTTCCATGATGACTCCACCCCTCAGGGGGGCGATAGGGGCAGTGAAGCCTGACGCCAAGAAGCGGCATGGGAAAAGAACTGCTTGCTAGTTCAAAAGCAGCAGAAGAATGAGAGGGCCACGATGTTCCGCGTTTTCATGGCCGTTGCAGGGAAGAAACCGCAAGAAACAAGCAAAGGGCCTGCGTATGCTGTCAATTAAAAAGAGCACCCATGCGACTTGCGGGCCGTCAGATTAGCGCAGATTTCTTTGCCCTCCTCATCCGGTATCCATCGGATTTCAGGGGACAAACGGGCCGCGTTGCCGGTTGCATTAATGCCAGGATTCGGAGTGCATTCGAAGAAAGTGGACAGGGCCGGGGTTGAACCGGCGACACCGGGATTTTCAGTCCCGTGCTCTACCAACTGAGCTACCTGTCCGGGCGTTTCCCCGCTGGAGGGGGCAGCCAACCTCGGGCGTCGCGGTCTCACGTTGCCCGGGCGGCTATCGCCAAACCTCTAAGTCTAGCACCCGGGGGGAAGGCTGCCAAGTAGTGCCCGCCGGAGTGCGTGGCCAGCGTTCTGGGCGGGCTTAAGTTGGGGCGGGGTGGGTGTTTGGCCAGACTTGGCGCCATTGGCCGTTTCGGTCCAGGGA
>JAFGFF010000219.1 GCA_016931075.1 Pirellulales bacterium
ATCGGTTGGACGCGTCACTATTGCAGAACTTAACTTGCGTCTGCACGGTCACTTCCGACGCGAAGCGAAAAAAGCTGGTGAGCGATGGCCGTCTCAATCCCGCAGCCCTCGCTCACGCTTCGGGTTACGATCCGAGACGACCGATTTCCGTAAGGCGAAGAACTTGTCAATCGGGACACCAGGGAGATCTGGTATCTGAAACTGCATCCGTCCCTCCCCAAAGAGCATCAGTGGCGGAGATAACCGCCACTGATGTCTGTACTGCTTTTGGCTTTGTTGGCAATTCTGCCTAGAACCCGATCGCGAATCCCCAGCCGTTGCCATGGACGCTCACCGCGGAGTGCGGACGTCGGGGGCGCGGGGGATAGGGACGAGGAATGGGCATAGGCACGACCACTGCCGGACGGCCGTAAGGGTCGTAGATGGCCGGCAGCGGAACCGGGTACGGCATTGGACGCGGCGGGTAGTAGCCGTGATGTCCATGGTGCCCATGGTGTCCGTGATGTCCCAGGCTACTTGCCGCCACTTGGGTGGCCAGGAACGTTGACGTGGTCGACGCGGCCGCCCGATCCCCAATCACCAAGACCAACAAGGCCATCGCCGGCAGAAGTACCAGATACCGTTTCATCGCTCGATCCTCCAATCAGACCTGTCAGGAACCTCCCACTCGCTCGGGCTCACTCCACCCGAGCCATCTGCGTGTCTCTTAACGCATGTTGCGTGCCAGAAAACGTGCCTCAAACTCTAAATAAATACGCATCAACGAGTTGCGCCTCTCAAGAACCACTCAGGCCGGCATTCCCGGACATGCCAGCGCCATCCTTTGGATAACACCTCAAAGTCACTCCCACACCATGCGCCGCATATACGACACACTGTCTAAGTCACGCAAGAACATACCCTCCGCCGTAACATCGAGGAACGTGCTCCGTCGTGTCCGTGGAGTGGACTCACACTGGCCAACACGTGGAGGGGAAAACAAGCCTCTCCTACAGACCGGGCAAGTCTGTCCTAGCTTGACCTGGGAAGCGGCCGTCGATAGCATGACCCGCCGACGAGCACATGGTGGGACACAGTACAGCCGTTGGAAGCAAAGGAGCGGAAGCGATGAGACACCTTGCTTCGCGATGCGGAAGTATCCTCTTGACGACGGTCCTTGTCGGACTGCTCGTGGCGCCCGGTTGCGATTCGGTCGAACCGCCGCCGGACCAAAAGCAACAAGCCGCGAGCCCGGTCAGCCCGACGCCGGATGAATCCGGCCAAGCGGTGCCCGAGGGCAACTCGTCCCCAGAGCCGCCTCCGGTCGAAATCGGTCCTCCGCCGACAGAGCTGCCCCCACCGACCGGCTCGTGGCCAACGGGCTCTCAGACGCCTCAACCCCAGCCCCAAGCATCGCCGGCCCCCGTTGCACCGGCAGTCCCCTCGCCCGCGGCACCGGCAGGGAATGTTCAACTTTCGGCCGGGGTAGCGCTACCCCAGACCGGGCCGACGGGAATCCTGATGAGCTTTGGTATTGACTACGAGTTCGCCCAAGGCGGTCCCGATCCGAATGTCCAGTATGGTTGGATCATCCAGCGCCGGCAGGGCCAACCGGCGGCCGTCCCGGTGAAGCTTAAGAACAAAGGCACGCTCCAGACGATGGCGCCAGGCTGGGAGCCTCGCGAGGGCCCCTTCCAGTGTTACCTGATCGAGTTGCGTTCCGACGGCACGCGCCGCCAAATCTCACAACCGGCGGACCTCTCGACCGTCGGCGAAGGGTGAACACCCGGCAACCGGCTATTCATCCTTGAGCTTGACCAGTTCGGCCTCGGCGTCGGCAATCTGACGTTCGAGCGATTCGAGTTCGGCCGGATCGTCCATCTGCTGTTTGACCCCAGCCAACTGCTGGCGGAGCTTCTGCAGTCGCTGGTTGAGTGTTTGGATCTTCTTCTTCGCTTTCTTGTCCATCACATCACCTCCTGTTGAGTTCCCGATCACTGCTGGACAAGCTGGGTGCCATGCCCAGACGACCGCTTTAGCGGTGGATGGGCATGTTGGCCGGGAACATGCCCATCCGTCGTTGAAACGACGTCTGGGCATGGCACCCGACGCTACAAAACGGGATATAAAACGGCATATTCCATTTACCAGCCCATGCCCTAGCCCCCAGCCCCCAGCCCCTAGCCCCCAGCCCCCAGCCCCTCGTCCCACTCCGCGCACAGCCGGTCCACTAGTGTCAATGCCTCCTCGGACGTTTCGATCTTGCTGTCAAGTTGCGCGGTACGGACCTCGTCGAGCAACCGTCGAAAAAGGGGGCCTGGAACGAGGCCATGCCGGACCAGATCATCGCCCGTGATCAGTGGTGGAGGATCGAGTTTTTCGGCCGGTTGCATCAACAACGTCCGGCAGTGATCCACCTCGGGGGCCGGCTGTCCGGCCACGGCGGCTTCGGCCTCGACCCACTGGAGCAACTCGCCGATGCCAGGCGAAACCAACAGCGGCTGCAGCGCCGACCAGCGGCACGTCATGGCGTCGCGCAGCGCGTGGCGATGGCCAACCAGCCAAACAGCCCGTTCCAGCACTTTGTTCGGAAGTCGCCACCGGCAGCATACCCCGGCCATCGCCTCGGGTCCGGCCGTCTCGCCCAACAGCACGGCCAGCGCCAGGGCGAATGTCGGTTCTTCGATCCGATCCAATACCTCCAGACTCGAAGGACGGCTCGGGCGAGTTGGCACATCTGCGTCGACGATCTCGGGCAACACGGCTTCGGCCAGGCCGGTCTTCAGGAGCAGCCGCACTGCCTGAGCGCGGGCAGGCAATGCCAACATCCGTTCGATCTCGCCGGCAATCCGTTCGGCGCTGACGGCCGTGACTCCAACCGCCATTTGCCGGATGGCCGCTTCCGTTTGCTCTTCGAGTTCGAAGCCGAACGTCGCCGCGAACCGGACCGCCCGGAGCATCCGCAGTCGATCCTCCTCGAATCGCAACTCGGGCCGTCCGATCGCCCGGATGACGCCGGCGGCCAGGTCGGCTTGTCCCTCGACGAAGTCGATCACCTCGTCGGTCAGCGGATCGAAAAACAGGCCGTTGATCGTGAAATCGCGGCGCAGGGCGTCTTCCCGAGCGGAACTGAAGGTGACGTGGTCGGGATGCCGGCCATCGCTGTAGGTGGCGTCCTGGCGGAACGTGGCCACTTCGACCGGCCCGGCGCCCGGCGGCCCGAGCACGGTGATGACCCCGAAGGCGGCTCCGATGGCCAGGGTTCGGCGATGCCCAAAGACGCGGCGGACCTCGTCGGGCGTGGCCCCGGTGGCCACGTCGAAGTCGGCCGGCGTTCTGCCCAACAGCCGGTCCCGAACGCACCCACCCGCCCAGTAGGTTTCATGGCCCGCCTGACGTAGCGTTCGGACCACGTCGACGGCAAAACGGCGTTGAGCGTCGGGCGACAAAGGGTTCATCAGGGAGAAAATGGCCACGACTGGGGGGTGAACGGTGCAGGCGGCGGTCCGCCAGGGCCGATAGTGCAGACTAGCCGAGACTCCCGTGGCTGGCAATCAGCCTTGCTGACAACCCCTGGAAAGAACAACCCGAAAGAGCGGGTTTCACCGACGGAACATTTGACATAAGTAAGGTCACACCCTTACAATAAGGGAGCGCAAGACGTGTAGCTCGCAAGTGGCCGGAACCGGGCGTCGGACGATTCGTGTCGGCGGCCGAGGCTGTCGGCTTCGGATGGGGATGCCGGGCGCCGGAGGAGGCGATCAGCGTGTCATCATCTCATACTCGCGATTTGCGTGGGCGTTATTGATCGGCGCGGCGGCGGTCGCCGCGTGGGTCTCATTTTTTTCTTTCTTATTTATGGAGGTGTGTCATGGACACTCGTTCTCGCAAGCGAGGGTTTACCCTCGTGGAACTGCTGGTGGTGATTGCCATCATCGGCATCTTGATC
>JAFGFF010000220.1 GCA_016931075.1 Pirellulales bacterium
GGGCGGTCGCCATCAGCATGGCGGCCGCGACGCCGTGGCCCATGACGTCACCCAGGGCGATCGCCACGGACTTGTCCGACAGGCCGGTCACTTCCAGGAAGTCGTAATAATCGCCGCCCGTTTCGTCGCAATAGGTGCTGTGTCCGGAGATGTCCAGCCCTTCGAGTGAGGGCGTATCGGACGGCAGCAGGCTCTGCTGGACCTGCTTGGCCAGCTCGAGCGAATGGCGCATTCTCATCCGGTCGCGAAGGCCTTCGGTCATGGCGTTGATTTCGTCGGAGAGTTGGACGAACTCGGGCGAGTAGCCCAGATGCAACTGGTCGTCGAGGTTGCCCGCCCCGATATGGCGGACATGGTCGACCAGCCGGAAGATCGGCCGGACGCAAACCGAGGCCAGCAGCGTGCCCAACACGAGCGTGGCCACGACAGCCGCGGCGCTGAAATAGAGACTTCGGCGTCGCAACGCGTAGACCTCGCCCAGGAAATCGTGGTCCGGCACGACGGTGACGATCCACCAGTTCAAACCGGCATGAACCGGCAAGGGCGAGACGATCATCAGGTGACGCTGGCCGTTGATGTCGAGCATCTCGGAGTAGGTGTCTTTTAGAGTGGACAGGGACTGAAAGCGGTCTTTCAGCGCCGTTGCGGCCCCGGCAATGGACGCATTTGACGAGGACCGGGCGGGAATGCGGTTCAACTGGCTGTCGTGCACCGGCAGTCTGACCGAGTTGGCCACGAGGTTGCCGTCGCTGTCGATCAGAAAGGCCAGTCCGGTCTGCCCGACCTCCAAGGACGAGAGGAACCGCGACACGTCGTGCAGGCTGATCTCCGCGTCCAGCACGCCGAGCAACTTGCCGTCGGCGTCGAAGTAGGGCTGGGGATAGGCCAGGCCGTAGGTCACTTTGCCGCCGTCTTCGTTGACCCAGGCGTACTCGGTCCACGTCGCCTTGCCGGCCTTCACGGCGTCGCGATACCACGGACGCTTCCGCGGGTCGTAGGCATAGCGGCCCACCGGCTCCGGACTCATCCGGTCCTTGGCGTCCATGCGAAACTCGAGCACGTCCTCGCCGGTCGCCTTGTCGCGGATCCCGTACTCATAGCCTTCCTTGCCCGGGTAGCGAAACATCCACACCACGTCCCCGTCGGCCGAGCCCCACAGGATGCCGCTGAGCATGTCGAAGGCCATCGCCTCCTCGTAAAGCAACCCTCGCCAACTCCGCAGGTCGTCCAGGTCCACCCGGCCCTCGGCAATCAGTTGAGCATTGACCCGATTGACCCGGCCGGGCATCTTCAACAGCCCGCTGAGCCGCTGGTCGATCCGCCCGTGAATCTCGACGAGCTGATCCCTGGCCAGCCGGTCGGCCGCCGATCTCGCCTGAAAGAACCCAATCACCGACAGCGCCGCCACGGCCGCCAACACGGGCAAGGCCAGCACCACCGTCGCGCTTACGCGAAGAGACAGCTTGGAGAAGAAAGCTCGCATTGTCGTGGACTCGCCGTCTTGGAGGGGCCCGTACTGCACTCCACCCAAGATAGCAGGACTTTCGGGAGAATCCTACCAGCCGCCACGAGAATCATCCGAAAAGGCCCAGTGCCATATTTCCCCGTTTCCACTCCCGGAACTTGCCCAATGGGTTAGATACCTGCTAAGCTGATGGTCTCGATTCCCTCGCAGTAGCAGGTGCGACATGGTTCGACTAATGCAACCAAGCAAGGACGTACCTGAGAAGTTACCTCGGACGGAACGGCCGTCCCTGGCAATGGATGCTTCCAGTCGCCTCGGCCTCATCTATCTTTGTGTCGTGGCTTTCCTGGCGGGGGCGTCAGTGATGATCGTGGAACTGACCGCCAGCCGGGTGCTCGCGCCATATTTCGGGAATACACTCTACACCTGGACGGCCCTGATTGGCGTTATTCTGTTGGCCCTGAGCGTCGGTTACTATGCGGGCGGCGCGATAGCGGATCGCTACTGTCGGGTCACGGTGCTGCTGCATCTCGTGACGGCGGCGGCCCTGTTCGTTCTGCTGGTCCCGGTCCTCGTCGGCTGGGTGCTCCCCACTCTTGCGCCCGAGAGTCACGCGGTTGATCTGGTTTGGGGGCCTCTCAGCGCGGCCCTGTTGCTGTTTGCCCTGCCGGGCTGTTTGCTGGGCACCGTGACGCCCTTTGCGATCAAGCTGCTGAGCCTCCGCACGCAGAATGAGCGCGTCGGCACATGGGCGGGCACGGTCGCCATGCTCTCTACCGTGGGCAGTGTTTTGGGGACGTTCGTTGCCGGCTTCGTGCTGATCCCTTCCTTGGGCGTCAAGGCCATCTTCCTGGTCGTGGGAGTCTCGCTTGCCGTCGCCGCTGCGCTCGGATATTCGGGGCTACTCGCCATGCGATCGCTGCCCAGGGCCGCCTTGATCCTGATGGTCTCCGTGGTTTTCTCAATGGCCGCACAAGTCAGCACCCCGCCGCCCGCGGACAACGTCGTCTTTCAAACCGACTCGTACTACCACCGCATCAGCATCATGCGGATGAACGCGCCCGACGGCCGCGGCGTCACGTTCCTGCTCACCGATGGTGCGCCGCAGGGGGCCCAGGCTGACTGGGGCGAACGGCTCGTCTATGCCTACAACCGCTATGTTCGCCTGGAGCAGCTCTTCTGCCCACGTATCGAGCGAGCCGCTTTCCTGGGTGGCGGGGCCTATTCCATGCCTCAAAAGCTCTCGGATGACCACCCAGCGGCCCTGATCGACGTGGTCGAAATCGATCCCAAGCTCGAGGAACTAGGACGGCGTTGGTTTCGACTCGACGATTACCAGGGCCGCATCCGTCCCGTGACGGGTGACGCTCGCCAGTTCTTGGCCGCCGGCGGCCATGAGTATGACCTCATTTTCGGCGATGTTTTTCGCGGTCGGCAGACGATTCCACCCCACCTGGCCACGCGGGAGTTTTTCGAGTTGGTCAAGCGGCGTCTGGACGACGACGGCGTCTACATGATGAACGTGACAGGCGCGCTCGAAGGCCCAAGGAGCCGGCTCTTCTCGTGTATGGCAGCGACGCTAAGCGAGGTCTTTCCCGAATTGTACGTCTTCGCGCCCCATGCGCCATTGCCCCGCAGCCAGCTTCAGAACCTGGTGCTTGTGGCGCCGAAGCGCCCGCGCGGTTGGAAGCAGAAGGACCTGGTGTCTCGCGCGGCCGGCGATCCGCGGCTGGAAAAGATGACGGCCAATCTGGTCGATCCGACGGAGATAGACCTTTCGACCGCAACCGTGCTCACCGACGACTTCAATCCGGTCGAGTATCTGGCTGCTCGCCAGATGCGCCCATAGCGTCCCGCGCGCAGTACGGGCCGGTCACACTAGGCCCTGCGTCTGGACCAGGCGTAGACCAGACCTGCCGCGCCCAGCAGCAACCAGACCACGAGGCTGCCCGGCTCGGGGACCGCCGTGGAGACGCCGTTGCCCATCAGAGGCACGAGCACGGTTCCAGCAGGCGGAAAATTGTGCGTGTCATTGGATTCGATACTCACCACGGCATCGAAGTATCCCAAGGACAGTGGCGTGAAAGTGACCTCGAAGTGAATAGGCCCATCCTCAATGTACAGTTCGGCCGGAATAGGATCGAGCAGCGTGATGGTGAAGGCGGAAAACAGATCATTCTCGATGTCAATCTGTCCCAATTCGACTGGAGTCAAAGGGTCGATGCTCTCGATGCCAAACACCTTGCTCACCGATTCTCCAACGACGACGTCACCAAAATCCCATTCCATCGGCGTGACCGACACGGCCTCTGCCGCGCAGACGGCTGGAAAGGCGAAAAATGCCAACACAAGAACGAGGTATCTCATGGTCGTCCTCCCATGGCCAAGTCAGGTTGTGTCTGCCAAGAATCAGCCACAAGTGTACAAAGACCACACCAGGGATTCAAGCACCTCCAACGGGATGCGAACACCAGACCAACAAGGACCGGATACATGACCGCATGCGTGACTATTGCGGCAACCGGATCTGGAGCACTTGCCTGCGCCAACGAGATTGACTGACACATTCAAGGGGGGGTAGGACTCAACCCCCTAGTGTCCGACTCATCTTGACGTGGTTCATCGTAACCCGATGCGCCACAAAGAGTCAGAAATTCAGCCCGCCTTTGAAGCCGACCATGAGCATGGTGGATTGGGGCTGATAGGCGTCGCGGGCGACGGGGGCTTGGTTCCAGGAGAGGAGTTCGAGAATGACGCCGAGTTGAAGATGGTCGCCGCGGATGCCGGCTTCCCATTGGAACATGACGCCCGGCCTGGGACGGAGGCGCAATTCCATGATGTCGAGGAAGGCCGCTTCCTCGTAGGTGAGGGACGAGGGTCGAGGGTGTGGGGATTAAGGTAAAAAACGCTAGTGTAGCGCCAAGATTGGAAATTTGGGCGCCACTGCTGGCTTGTCCAGCAGTGCAGGTTCCACGGCTGCACCAAAGCACTGCTGGACAAGCCAGCAGTGGCGCCCTCGTTCTCTGACTCAATCCCAGAAACAAGTGTTATTGGGAAAACAACAGGGGACTGACGTCCCCCGCTCGGTTTCAATCCCCAATCCCCTCTTCTCACCACGTATCCGTCGCCACGAAGCACAAGAGAGATCGGGCGTCGACCTGCACGGGGCCGTCGGCTGGAGGTTTGGGGCCGTCCAGGTCGGGGTAGATGTCGTACGGAGGCTCGGCGGACGTGTTGATGAACGTCCGCCAGACGATCCGTCGGGCCAAGGCAGGCAGGCGGAACTCGCGAGGAGCGACGCCCGAGTGGCACATCAGCAGGATGTGGCTGTTGTTTCGTTCGCTATTGGGCTCGCGCGGAACGGCGGCCAGGAGACACGTCAGCGAAGAGTCGTTCTGGTCCCAATCGACCGGCTCGCCGGCGGCGTTGAACCAGCTCACGTCGGGCAAGCCCCCGGGGCGATGCGGCCGGCCGCTTAAGAAATTGGTTTGCCGGATGGTCGGTTCGGCCTTGCGGAAGGCGATCAGCGTTTGGCAGAAACGCCGCAGGTGCTCGTTGCGTTTGACCAACTGCCAGTCGAACCACGAAATGGCGTTGTCCTGGCAATAGGCGTTGTTGTTGCCCCGCTGGGTCCGCCGGCACTCGTCTCCGGCGACAATCATTGGCGCGCCCTGGCTCAACAGCAGCGAGGCCATCAGGTTCTTGATCTGGCGGACGCGGATTTGTTCAATCGCCTTGTTTCGTGTCGGCCCTTCGGCGCCGTAGTTGTAGCTGAAGTTACTATTGTCGCCGTCGTGATCGTCTTCGCCGTTGGCTTCGTTGTGTTTGTGGTTGTAGCTGACCAGGTCGTTGAGCGTGAATCCGTCGTGGGAGGTGATGAAGTTGATGCTGTGATACGGTCGACGCCCGCCCGGCTGATAGAGGTCACTCGAGCCAGCCAGCCGCGTGGCCAGGGCGCCGGTCTGGCCCGGATCGCCCCGCCAGTACTGACGGAGGTCGTCCCGGTAGCGGCCGTTCCACTCGGCCCAGCGGAGCTGGCCGAACGTGCCGACTTGATAGGCGCCCGCCGCGTCCCAGGCCTCGGCGATGATCTTCGTGTCGGCCAACAGCGGGTCCTCGCTGATCGATTCGACCACCGGCGGATTGGGCACCAGGTGGCCTTCCCGATCGCGGCTGAGGATCGACGCCAGATCGAACCGGAACCCGTCGACGTGGTAGTTGTGGACCCAGTGGCGCAGGCAGTGGAAGATCAACTCGCGGACGATCGGATGGTTCCCGTTGAGCGTGTTGCCGCAGCCGGAGTAGTTTTTGTAGGACCCGTCCGGGTTGAGCATGTAGTAGACGCGGTTTTCAAGCCCCTTGAATCCGAACGTGGGCCCTTCGTGGTTGCCTTCGGCCGTGTGGTTGAAGACGACGTCGAGGATCACCTCGATGCCCGCCTTGTGGAAGGCCAGCACCATCTCTTGGAACTCGCGGACCTGGCAGCCCGGGTCGGCGCCGGCGGCGTAGCCACGGTGGGGCGCGAAGAAGGCGATCGGGTCGTAGCCCCAGTAGTTCACCCGCTCGGGCTTCTGCCCAAGGCAGTCGCACATCGGGAACTCGTGAACCGGCATCAACTCGACCGCCGTCACGCCCAACGATTGGAGGTAGGGGATCTTCTCGATCAGCCCAAGGTACGTGCCCGGCTGGGCCACGCCGCTGGAACTCGACTTGGTGAACCCCCGGACGTGCAACTCGTAGATGACCGTTTCGGACAACTCGCGGCGGAGGTGGCGGTCGCCTTCCCAGTCGAAATCGCAGTCGATCACGACGCACTTCGGCGGCCGCACGATCCCGTCGTCGGCCGGAAGGAACTGGCCGGCCAGGGCCTTGGCGTAAGGGTCGATCAGTCGGGCGGTCGGGTTGAACCGATGCCCCTGGCCCGGGTCGAACGGCCCGTCGGCCTGGAAGTGGTAGAGCTGCCCAGGGCCCATCCCCGGCACGAAAATACTCCAGATGTCGCCCCAGCGGTTCAACTGGGGGTCGAAGTCGATGATCTCCGACGGCTCCCGGTCGTTGACCCCGTCATAGGTCAACACCCGCATGGCCGTGGCCGAGCGGCTGACAACGACGAACTGCACGCCGTCGTCGTGGCAGATCGCACCGTAGGGCAACGGGTGGGTGAATTTCAGGGAGGTAGAATGCCCAAACATGGGAAGCGACTCGCTGGACCGGCCGGCGAAGAAACTGGCGTCGCCGGGATACCACTGGTTCAAATCGATGGTCATTCTGCGTCCACGGAGCGTTTTCGAACACGAGTACCCCTGGGCCGGCCGCCGCCGGTCGGAACCTCGTACTAATGTTCGGAACGCCGGGTCGACAAAATGGAACGCAATCGCCCGGGCTACACTGAAGCCCCGGG
Source organism: Pirellulales bacterium (assembly GCA_016931075.1). GTDB lineage: Bacteria > Planctomycetota > Planctomycetia > Pirellulales > Thermoguttaceae > JAFGFF01. The sequence goes on from JAFGFF010000220.1 coordinate 6,867, forward strand.
TCGTCTTCTTTTGCCTAGCTTTACTTGGTCAGATTTACTATACCTTGGCGGCGTGGTTGGTTATTGTGGTGTAGTCGATATGGCCATTGGCGGGGGCCTTGCGGTGGGCAGCCTGACCGATCGGCCTGGTCCAGGGCCATTTGACCCATTCCGGTACTGTATACCACGGACCTGAGGAGATGCCCCTCGTTGTCGGATGTTCAAAGCCCTGATATAATCGAGCGTTCATATTACCTCAACTTATGATAGGCCTCCGGCAGTAGAAGCACTCCGGCGGCCTCGGCGTGCGTTCGCGCCACGAGCTGTGTCGATTTGCCCAACCTTGGTTGCAGCCAGAACCATGACAAAACCACGCAACTTGGTCGTGGCCCAGAGCGGTGGGCCGACGGCCGTGATCAACAGCAGTCTCCAAGGCGTGATCGAGGCAGCCCGGGGCTGGGACGCCATTGGCACGGTCTACGGCGCCCGGCATGGCATCGAGGGCGTGCTGAAGGAGGAATTGCTCGACCTGTCAGCCCAGTCGAACGAGGAAGTCGCCCTGCTGCGCTACACGCCGTCGGCCGGTTCGATCGGCACGTGCCGCTATAAGCTCAAGCCGGGCCAGGACGAGGACTTCGAGCGGGTGATCGAGGTCTTCAAGGCCCACAACGTCGGCTACTTCCTCTACAACGGCGGCAACGACTCGATGGACACGGCCAACAAGATCGCCCTGTTGGCCCAACAGCGAGGGCTGGATCTGATCGGCGTGGGCGTGCCCAAGACAATCGACAACGACGTCGGCGACAGCCAGTTCAAGCTGATCGACCACACGCCCGGCTACGGCTCGACCGCCAAGTACTGGATGCACATGGTCCAGAACGCCAACGAGGAAA
>JAFGFF010000221.1 GCA_016931075.1 Pirellulales bacterium
GCAGAAGCGGTCGATGGAAACGCTGGTGGATGATGAGAACGCTCAGCATTTCCAGACCGATCATCCCCAGGCCGGCTGCCATCAGACCGGGAATCCCCCACGGCCAGAGGAACACGAGCGGCGACCCTTCCAGCAAGACGGAAAGCACCGCCATGCGCATCATTCGAAGCACGCTGCATCGGGCGACCGAAGCAAAGCCCTTTTCGGTCCCTCGCGCCATCTCCCCAAGCGTGCTGTACCAGTAGAGCCCGACCACACCGGTCGCCGCGAGCAGGGCCGTCCGCGCCCCCGATTGCTTTAACATCATGCCCAGGCCCATGTCGTCGGCCACCTCGAGCCGGAGCCACTCGAACCCGGGTGTCTTCTCCAGCGCGCCGCGCCGGACCAGATTGAACGCGCCGACGCCGGCGAACGCCTTCGATTTCGGATCGGCCACGGCCCAGGCGCGAATGGCCACCAGAAACCCGCGCAGGAACGTGGTGATCATGATGTCCAACAGCCAGTGTGACGACCAGAAGTCGGGGGCCAGCGCCAGATGATCCAGTTGATTCGCCTCGCCGTAGGCCACCGCCCGGCGGAGCGTGTCGGGCCGTAGGTGGACGTCGGCGTCGGTGAAGAGGACCCAATCGCCCTGGGCCAGTTTGAAACCGCAATCCAGCGCATGGACCTTGCCCAACCAGTCCTCGGGCAGTTCGGTGATATGGACCGGCCGCACCCGTGCATCGTCCGCCGCCAGCCGGTCGACGATCTGACCGGTGGCGTCCTGCGAACGGTCGTCGACCAGGATCACCTCGAAGTCGGGATAGTCCTGGGCAAGAAGCGTCTGTGCGGCCCCTTCGATCGACTCGGCCTCGTTCGCCGCCGCCACGACGATCGACACCCGAGGCCACGTGGCCGGTGGAGCAACCTCCACCTCAATAAGCTGTGGAATCCGTCTCGCGACCAACCACGCCCCGACGGCCTGAAGGACCCAATAGAGACCGGCGAGAATCGCGTAGGCGAGCAGGACGTAATGGAGTAGAGGCATTGGTTGTATTGTGAAGACGTATGGTCACCCAGCGGAATGAACACATTTTCGCACGGCCGGACGATTTGGGCAAGGAACCCCGGTGTCGGGACGGTTTTGTGACGTTTGGTCCGTCCGGACTGGGGAGTGTTGACCGGCTGGCGAGTCACGATCACAATGGAAGGCGCCTTCCTGATGATTCCCACCTCCCGCTTGAGGATCCTTCCGATGCGAACGTTTTCCCTCCTTGGCGTCTTCTTGTTGATTGGATTAGCAATCCTGGCGGTTGACACTGTCAATGCGGCTCAGGCACGCCCGAACATCCTTTGGCTTTCGTGCGAAGACATCAGCCCGAACTTGGGCTGCTACGGCGACCCGTTGGCCCACACGCCTGTGCTGGACCGGCTGGCCGCGCAGGGAGTGCGATACACCCATGCCTACACGATCGCCGGGGTGTGCGCGCCGTCGCGGTCGTGCGTCATCACGGGCATGTACCCGACGACGTTGGGCTCGCACCACATGCGGTGCGAGGCGACGCTGCCGGAGCATGTCCGATGCCTGCCCGAGTATTTGCGCCAGGCCGGCTACTACTGCACGAACAACAAGAAGACGGATTACAATTTCCGCGTGCCGCGGAAGATCTGGGACCAGTGCAACGGTCGGGCCCATTGGCGCAAACGTCCGAAAGGAAAGCCGTTCTTCGCCGTGTTCAACTTCGGTGAGACGCACGAGAGTCAAATTCGCGCGTCGGACAAGGACCATGCCAAATCCACTCGGCGGCTGACGCCCGAGCAGCGTCAAGACCCGGCCAAGTGCAATCCGCCGGCCTATCACCCCGACACGCCGTTGGTCCGCAACGACTGGACCCGATACTACGAAAACATCACCGCGTTGGACTACCGCGTCGGCGATATCCTGAAGCAATTGAAGGAGGATGGTCTGGAAGAGGACACCATCGTCGTCTTCTGGTCCGACCACGGCGTCGGGCTGCCCCGGGCCAAGCAGTGGCTCTACGAGTCGGGCACCCACGTGCCGCTGATCGTCCGCATCCCGGAAAATTTCCGCACCGACGACCAGGCCAAACCGGACACGGTCGATGATCAACTCATCAGCTTCATCGACCTGGCCCCGACGATGCTGAATCTGGTCGGCCTGCCGGTGCCCGATCAGATGCAAGGCCGGGCGTTTTTGGGCAAGGACCTCTCGCCGCCGCGGGAATACGTTTACGGCATCCGAGACAGGATGGACGAGCGCTACGACATGATCCGCACGGTCCGAGACAAGCGGTTTCGTTACTTCCGCAACTACGAGCCCTCGAAGACCTACTCGCAGCGGCTGGACTATGCCGAACAGATGCCGACCAAGAAAGAAATGCGACGTCTGTACGCCGAGGGCGCGCGCGGCGAGCCCTGGACGCTCTTCTTCCGGCCGACCAAGCCGCGCGAAGAGCTTTTCGACGTGGCCAACGACCCGGACGAAATCCACGACCTGGCCGGCAAGCCGGAGTATCAAGACACGCTGAAGCGTCTTCGCGAGGTCCATCTGCGTTGGGCCAACGAAACACGAGACCTGGGCCTGATTCCCGAGTTGGAGCTGCAGCGACGCGCCAAGACGCTTGGCAGCGAGTACGCCATCCTCCACCAGCCCGGGGCCGAGGACCTGGGCGCCCGGCTGCGCCGCGTCGTGGACGCCGGCCAGCAAGAGACGCCCGACGTCGCCGTGCTGACCGAGGCCCTGAACGATCCAGACGCCGCAGTCCGCTATTGGGCCATCGACGGGTTGAGCCAGTCGAAGGAACTGGCTTCTTCCATCGTTCCACGGCTTCGAAAAGCGCTGAAAGACGAATCGATCACCGTCGAGCTGGCCGCCGCGCGTGGGCTCTGGCGCGCCGGGCATCCGGACGAAGCGCTGCCCGTGCTGAGAACGCGGCTCGACGACCCTTCGCCGACGGTTCGTCTGGTGGCGATTCTCGTCCTGGACGAGATGGCCGACGAGGTACCGGAGGTAGTCAAGTACTTGAAAAAGGCGGTCGCGAACAAAGAGCATCGCTACCGCTACGTCGCCCGCGTGGCCACGGGGGCCCTGGAACGGCTTCATGCGAAGGCAAAAAAGCAGTAGGCGTATGGTGGGGCACATGTCTCAGCAGAATCGACGCCGAAATGTCTTGGTGGAGCAGGTATACCCCACCCTGCGGATTCATTGCTAGCGCAGAGAGAGGATGTGCCGCCGCCACTGCGACTGGAGGACGTCAGTCGTCTTGCCCGAAAGAATCTCGAACCGGTGCAATGGATTCTCATGAGCGGGCCGAGGGCTCATGTAGTCGTCCAATTTGGAGAGGTCGATTCGCTGCTTGTCGAAGAGCAGGTAGTAGACCAGGCCCCAGGCGTGGCAATAGTAGCGGTTGGACGCTTCGGTGCGTTCGTCGGGCCCGACGAGGAAATCGTTCGGTCCGGCCGCCAGAAGCTCGGTAAGCTTCAGGGGATTGGTCCCTCGCAGATCTTCCTGCAAGCGTTTCAAGGCCGCACGGTGGGGCACGCCAAGGTGAAGCATGTCGCCCTCGACCAGGCTCGACTCGAAGACCATGGCCAGGCCCTCGTTGAGCCACATCGGCACGTCGTGCTTTTCGGCCGGGTAGACGTAGTTCTCCAAGTAGGCGTGAAACGTCTCGTGCGCGAGCCGGACGGAGAGTTCGCGGGTGATGCGGTCCATGGCCTGGGCGTTCTCCCGGTCCAGGCGAGCCAACTCTTTTCGGTGTGCGTTGATCTGAGCCTGGGCCCTCTGCTTCTCCTGGGCCACGATCGATCGAACCACCGAGGACGCGTTGCCCTGGCGCCGCATCCGGTCGGCCAGGTCCTTTAGCCGCGTCGGCAGCTTCTCTTCAAGGTCCTTGATCTCCTTGGTCTGTTGGGCGTGCTGCTGGGCGATTTTGGCCATCTCAGCCGCGTAGCGATCCAACGGGCTGCCCGCCAGGACGACGTTCTCTTGTTGGTGAAAAACGGCCTCGTTGGCCAGCCGGAGACCCAACTCGCGTAATCTCGCTTGATACGCGGTCATCGAGCCGAACAGGCACACCCGAGGTCGTCGGGCCGGTTCGACGCGAGGCGGCAGAATCAAGCGGTAGGCAGCGAACACCTGTTCGAGCCGTGCCGCCACGCGCCGAGTCGTGGCCGCGTCGGCCTGGCTATCCAACGTGAACCACCGCCCCTGATAAACGTGACGCGTCGAACCATTCTTGTCAGTTTGGGTCGTCAACACGATTGCCGCGGCCTCGGGCAGTTCGATTCGGGCACCGAAGCGAAGCCGAGCAACCTCCTGTGTCAAACGCGCGCGAGCAGTTGGAGGCAAGAGCGTCGTTTCCTTGACCCGGGCTCGTAATAGTGGGCGGACGATCAGATAAGCCAATCCGCCAGGGCCATGGCGAACATCATTCAGGTAGAGCCACGTGTCGGAGGGCGCATTGCCGGAAGCCCGCTCGATGAGCCCGGTGTATTCTCGTCCATCGTCCAACCGGACCGATTCAAACGGGACGCCACGGGCCGCCGAGCTGGAGGAATCTTGCGCCCCGCTCGGCGTCGCGGCCAGCAGAAGGCTGCCCAGGAAGAAGCAAGTCAGGCGTAGCGTCAGGACGTGAGGCATCGGAATGCGTGGGTAGAACCTCCAAGACCGGGCGCGGGACCGCCGACAACGCGCCCTTGCTGGTTCCATTCTAAACGGAATCGCCCGACCGGAAAAGGGATTTGCAGGCCGGCTACAATGGTCGCATTCGTGTCAGGGGGCCGTTGTCGCTCGTCCGGCGGAACCGATAGGTTAGCTTGCAGCCGACGAGCACCAAAGGCTCGCTCTCGGCCATTTCAGGCACTCCCCAAAGGCCATGCGACATGGTCATCGGCGTTGGCGTGCAGTGCAAGACTTCGGCCCCGGCATAGACGACCTCGGGTGGGGCGCCGAACGCAACGATCAGCGTTTTAAACTCGGGCTCGGCGGGCAAGAAAAAAGAGAAACCGGCCGGGCTCAGGTCGTGGCAACGTACGGGGATGAAAAAACTCGCGTCCGGAATCTCATCCCCGGCGCTTGGGGCAATCCGTTGCACGCATGGAAACGGCTGCCGAGGATGGGCGCGACCTTCCCGGTTCTCACGCTTTCGTTGCGCTCCCAAAACCTCTTGGGCCAGTTGATAGAACTCGCTGTTGATTTCGTAGGTTGCGGTTGTCATCGTCGCTCACCCGTGCCCGTTGCCCACGCTTCTTGCGCGGTCTGCCCTCGATGATCTCGCAGTCGTCCTCTCGGAACTCGATAATCCCGAACGGGCACGTCACCTCGTTCAGCCCGCATCGAATAAGTATACGACACCCGGTCCTGTTACCAGCCATCGTACAGGCCACCCACGTTGCGGGGCTGACATGGGGGCCGATTGTGCCGGTTACGCGGCCTTGGGTTGCTCCAGCGAACCGGCCCGGCCATAATATTAAGGTCTGCATTGCCAATGAACGTTTCCCACTTACCGGGGGAGCCGATCAAGGCCGCGAAGCGGCCCATCGGCGGTGAAGCACGAACATTGACTATGCAGGAATCAATAGAAGGTTCAAACCGTGAGTTGTTGCAGCCTATAGTCCGTTCAGCCCTTGAGTGTCTCATGTCTGCTTCCAACAAGGTCCCCGACGCTGCCGGCCGTTTCGGTCCGTTTGGCGGTCGCTATGTGCCCGAGACGCTCATCCGGGCGTTGGACGAGTTGGCCATCGAATACGATCGGGCCCGAGTGGAGCCCTCGTTCCAAGAGGAACTCGACGACCTTCTTGCCCACTACGTCGGCCGGCCCTCGCCCTTGTATCATGCCGCGCGGCTCAGCGACACGTTGGGCGGGGCACAGATTTATCTAAAACGAGAAGACCTCAACCACACCGGCGCGCACAAGATCAACAACACGTTGGGCCAGGCCCTGCTGACGGTGCGGATGGGCAAGCACCGCGTGATCGCCGAGACGGGCGCCGGCCAACACGGCGTGGCCACGGCGACCGCCTGCGCGCGGTTCGGCCTGGAGTGCATCGTCTACATGGGCGCCGAGGACATCCGCCGGCAGAAACCGAACGTCTTCAGCATGAAATTGCTCGGGGCCGAGGTCCGGCCGGTCGAGACGGGCTCGCGGACCCTGCGCGACGCGATCAACGAGGCGATGCGCGATTGGATGAGCTCCGTCGAGACGACCCACTACTGCCTCGGCTCGGTCGTCGGCCCTCACCCGTTCCCGCGGATCGTCCGCGATTTTCAATCGGTCATCGGCCGGGAGACGCGGCGACAGTGCCTCGAACAGCTCGGCCGGCTGCCCGAGGCGATCATCGCCTGCGTCGGCGGAGGCAGCAACGCGGCCGGGATGTTTTATCCGTTCATCGAGGACGAGGGGGTCGAGCTGTTGGGCGTCGAGCCGGGCGGTCGCTCGAACCGGCCCGGCGACCATGCAGCCACGCTCTCTTACGGACGGCCTGGCGTGCTGCACGGCAGCTTCAGCTACGTCATGCAGGACGACGACGGTCAGACGTGCGACGTCCACAGCGTCTCGGCCGGGTTGGACTACCCGGGCACGGGACCCGAGCACAGTTATTGGAAAGATTCCGGCCGTGTGATCTATTCACCTGTGAGCGACGACGAAGTCCTGGCCGCGTTCGACACGTTGGCCCGAACTGAGGGCATCTTGCCCGCGTTGGAAAGCGCCCACGCGGTGGCCCGGGCGATTCAACTCGCGCCGACACGCAAACCGGACGAGGCCTTGGTCGTGTGTCTCTCGGGCCGAGGCGATAAAGACGCGGCCGAGGTCGCCCGACTTCGGGGTGAAGAGATTTGAAACAAACTGAGGCATGAACCGGGTAGCCCCGATAGCTCCGCTATCGGGGTCGCGAAGCGACAAGAGGTATCGAGACGCAGGGTACACCGACTATGACCGTTGTCTACAGAACAAACCGGAATCGGAAACCTCTTGGGTCTGACGGCCCCCGGATAGCCGAGCTATCCGGGCCACCCATCGGAAATTGTCGAATGCAATAACGCAAAAAATCACCCACGGCCACGACGGAGCGTGGCCCTCCAGAGAGATCCGAGCGACGCCATGTCTGCGATCGACAAGTTATTTCAACAACTGCGTGCCGACGGTCGGAAGGCCTTCATGCCTTTCGTGACGGCGGGCGACCCGGACCTCGACTTCACGGCCGAGGTGATCCGGACACTCGCCGCGCGGGGCGCCAGTATGTGCGAGTTGGGCATCCCCTACAGCGACCCGATCGCCGACGGGCCGGTCATTCAGGCTTCGTACACCCGGGCTCTGGACCGCGGCGCGCGACTGGATCAGATCCTGCGCATGGTTGGCTCCCTCTCGACCGACGTGACGGCCCCGATCGTAACGATGGTTAGCTACTCGATCGTCTACCGTCACGGGTTGGAGGCCTACGTTGCCGACGCGAAACGGGCCGGCGTGGCCGGGGCGATCGTGCCCGATCTACCTCATGACGAGGCTGGCCCCTTGGCCGATATCGCCCAGCGCGAGGACTTTTCGCTCATCCAACTCGTCACGCCGACCACACCGCGCGACCGGGCCGTGCAAATCGCTGAGCAAACGACCGGATTCATCTACTACGTCTCGGTCACCGGCATCACGGGCGAACGGACCTCGCTGCCGGCCGAGTTGGTCGACAATGTCTCCTGGCTTCGTGAACATACCGAGTTGCCCATCTGTATCGGCTTCGGAATCAGCCGGCCCGAGCACGTTCGTGCCCTGCGTGATGTGGCTGACGGACTGATCGTCGGCTCGGCCCTCGTGAGACGCATCGCCCAGGCTGCCGAGAAATCTCGCGACGAAGTGCTGGCTGAAATCGGAGCGTATGTCGGGGAGTTGGTCGAAGCACTGTGACTCGATACCCAGCACAGCAACGCCAATCCGCCGGGTCTTAGGGCGTCATCCCGGGTCGAACCCCTCTCTTGCGCCATGCCGTGAAGCCATTCGGCGGGAGAATGTTTTTCTTGACAAAAGGCATCTGGTTTGTATAGTAAAAATCAGTTTAATCCCAGATTCTGGGAGGGTGTGTTCACATCGGTGCCATCTGCTGGAGGACGTCATGAAAAACCGTCATGAAAAAACAAAAAACACTGTCACCGCGATTCTTGTTTTGTGCTTAATTGCATTGCTCGCTGGACCGGCTTTGGCACAGGTGCCTCCGGTGTTCACCAAGATGTCGCAAGACGGCACGCCGATTCCGGACGTCGACAAACCGAATCCGGCCGACCCCAACGACAGCAGTTGCTGGCTTGCCTCGGCGGCGGACATTCTCGGGGCGGCCGGCTATGGCAGCGGCGGGGGGCCCGCGCAGCAACGCGCCCAGAATATCTACAATCAGTTGTGCATGGACTGGGGGATCACCAGCGGTGGCGCGCCCGACCAGGCGATCAGCTACTGGTTGGCCATGTACGGGAAGAACCCGAACAGCTCCGAGTACGATCCGACGAATTCTTACACCGACGTCACGGCCTTCTACGGATCGCTGGGCGCCAACGACTATGCGTTCCTGAAGAACGAACTTTACCGTTGCCAGTATGTGGGCGTGCAGTTCGACAATCCGGCGCACGCTGTGACGTTCGTTGGCTGGGACGACAACCAGAACCAGTCGATCTGGCACGATTCCGACCGGAATGTCGGCGCCAACGGGGACGATCCTTATGTCAACGCGTTCACGGCCTCTCCGCTCGATTGGGACCTGATTCCCGTCATGCCTCCCAACGCACCGGTCTATCTGGATCACGCCAACGGCTACACGACGTTCTGCCCGGGCCTCAACAAGGATTCGCTCATCGTGGGCAACTACGACGTGGCCTGGTTCCCCGGTCCCAACCACTGCCCGATGGCCCGGGAAGCGGGCGCCATGGTCGGCATTTTTGATCCGGTTCCCGGCTGGCAGGCCACCTGGGTCGATCCACAGAACCAGACCGTTTCCTACGAGCCCTTCCGAATCGACAATCAGTTCGATCCCATGAAGCAGAAGCATGTGCAACTGCTCGTGGATTTCTACGACCGGAATGCCAACTATATTAACGAGGACATCCGCCTGAAGTATTTGGACGAGGCCGGGTTCGAGGTCGTCGTCACGCCCACGAAGACGGAAATCTCCCCGGACTCCGGCCAGGTCCTGTTCACCTGGGAGCTTCCCATCCAACCGGAATGGGAAGAAATCCTCTTCCCGTCAATCAACTATAAATGTCTGGAAGGCAATGTCGCCTCGTGGGACGCCGCCACAATCTGTGTGCCGGAACCCACCGCGTTGGCCCTGCTCCTGACCGGCCTGATCCTTTTGGGTCTTCGCCGGCGACGATAGCAGGGCAATGTTCACCATGCCTTGAGGCTTGGTTGCGATACTTCATTTCAAAACATAACAGGGCCAGGACCTCTTGGTACGCCAAAGGGTTCTGGCCCTGGTTGTTATTCTTGTCGCTTTTTAGTTTCCTTCAGGGATCGCTCCCGGTTCTCTGGAAAGGAAACTTGTCGTATCATGGCTGACGACGGGGATTGCTCCCAGAGGGAACGAGCGATGGACGACGCTGCTATAAGGTTCTGGAACGAAGAGGGCGTGGACAAAACGTTCTCGCATCCGGTCAATGGGGACTGGTTGCGGGAACATCTCGCGCCGGGCTCGCGGGTGTTGGAGTATGGCTGCGGCTATGGGCGGGTGGCGGCCGTGCTGCACGAGCAGGGCTATCAGGTCGTTGGCGTGGACGTGGCCGGGGCAATGCTCGAGAAGGCAAGGCGGGTTTGTCCAGCGGTTGACTTCTTGCAGATCGGGCCGGCGGCCGACGTGCCGTTTACCGACGACGCGTTCGACGCGGCCTTCTTGTTCGGCGTGTTGACGTGCATCCCGGGCGACGAGGACCAGAGGGCCGTCTTGGCAGAACTCCGGCGCGTCGTGCGGCCCGGGGGGCTGCTCTACATCAGCGTCTACCGGCTTCAGACGGACAAGCGGAATCTCGACCGCTACGCCCGATTCGAGAAGCAGTACGAAACGTACGGCGTCTTCGAAACCTCCAACGGCGTGACTTTTCGCCACCACAGCCGCGAGTGGATCGACACGCTGGTGGCCGGCTGGGAACCGCTGGCCGAAACCGACTTTCAAGTCACCACGATGAACGGCCACCCCGCCGCCGCCTTCCAGTGGCTCGGCCGAAAGCCGTTGGATAGCTGAACGGGGCAGTCCATCCACGGAGCTGTTGTGACATCACGGTCCGATCCCAGATGCTCTCCAAATATCCATTCATCAATAGGAAAGAACACTAATCTCCGCTAATCGGCGCTAATACGGAGAATTAGTGGAGATTAGCGGGAATTAGCGTTCCCTTTCGGTGCCCCGGGGACTATCCCGGTTTTCGGCCAGCCAGGTCGCCACTTCGAGTTGGGGCGCTGGCCGAAAAATGCACCAGTCCCCGGCCCGTGAACGCTTTCTTCCCTCCCTCTGACCATCCGATCCCCAATCCCCAATCCCTAGCCCCCAGCCCCCGTTTCTTGAGTCGGCCCTCGGGTCTGATTAGGATAGAAGGTAGGTCGTTCACTGCCCCCCTTCTTCCTTTCCCCTTTGTGCCGTTCGATGCAAATCGTCTTGATCGTGGTTGTGGTGGCGGTGCTCTTGGTGGGGCAGAGCAGTCCGAGCGAGCCGGTGGGCTCTGCCGCGCTGCGGCTGGCGGCGGCGGTGGGGATGATGGGCGTCGCCCCGCTGTTTGCGGCCGTGTCGTCGGGCATCGTGGCGAGGCGGTTGCGGGATGGACGAGGCTCGGCCGGGCGGCTCTGGATCGGCTATCAGCGGTTGCGTCGGGCACACGTCATTTTGTGGCTGGCCGCGTCGGTCGGGGTAGTCTATTGGCTCGATTGGATCCGGTTGGTCCGGTTCAACTGGCACTTGGACGGCCTGCCCTTGGTCGACGACGTCCTGGTGCTCCTGCCGGTCCTCGGGCCGCTGGTCCTTTCGTGGCTGGCATTTTATGAAGTAGACCGCGTGCTGTTGGACGCCGGGCAGCCTGAGCGGCGGACCACACGACGGCAGTACGTTGGTCTGCACGTGCAGCACTACTTGGGCCTATTGTTGGTGCCTGTGCTTGGCATCTTGGCGCTGGAGGACATTGTCCGTTGGGCAGCCCCTGATTTCTTGGACGGGCCCTACGGCGCGTTGGCCGTTGTGCCGGTATTGCTTGGCCTGCTGGCTTTCTTCCCCGAGTTGCTGCGGCGACTGTGGCGGACCCGGCCCTTGCCGGCCGGACCCTTGCGGAGCCGGTTGGAGGAGACAGCTCGCCGGGCAGGCGTCCGGGTCCGGGCGATCCACGTCTGGCGGACCCAGGGACTGGTGGTCAACGCGGCCGTGGCTGGGTTCGTGCCGGGCCTGCGGTACGTCTTCCTGACCGATGGGCTGATCGAGCGGCTGACGGACGAGCAGGTCGAGGCCGTGTTTGCCCATGAGCTGGGTCATCTGCGCCACCATCACCCCATGCTCCGCGTGGCCGCGCTGGTCGTGCCGCTGGGCGTCGGGCTGTGGGCCGCGTCCTACTGGCCAGGCGGCAGGGATTTCTGGGGTGATTGCACTCTCGCCGTGCTGCCGGGGACGGTGTGGGCCGGGCTGCTCGGGCTGGCGGCCATGGCGGTCTACGTCCTGACGCTTTTCGGCGCTTATTCCCGGCGTTTGGAGTCGCAAGCCGACCTGTTTGCCTGCCAAAATATGGCCGCGGCCGAGCCGGTCTCGGCGGTCGTCGGGGCACTGGAGGCCCTGGCCCGGGTCAACGGCCGGCGTCACGCCCGGGGCTGGCAGCACGATAGCATTGCCCGGCGTGTGGATTTTCTGCAAAAAACCGCCCGGTGTGCCGAAGTTGAGCTACTATATCACAGGCGAGTCCGCTTGGTGGGGTATCTGATCGTTGGACTCGCCGCCGGCGTCTTGATTTGCCTATCTGTTTTCTCACCCGCGCTCGGTTGAGCTCCCACCAGGCGTAATCGGTAGATTCCCCACAGCCTGGCTTTACCCCCCGGATTCCGTATTCGACGCAAGGTTTGTCCTCGACCGACCTTTGCCAGAGTGACGATCCAGGGGAATGGCACTGGGCTGATTAGCTGCCTCCTCACGAGCTAGACTTCTGGACCCAATTCATTGCTGGAACCATCCCAGCCACGAGCCACGAGTAGAGACGAGCATGATCGACACAACACTGGACCATCAGGTCCTCACCGCATTGGAAGCAAATGCACACCTGAGAGGTCGGCAATTGCGGTTTGAGACGGAGAAAGGCCGAGTCACCCTTCAAGGGAGCGTTCGCTCATTCTTCCAGAAACAGATGGCCCAAGAGGCCATTCGCCACCTCGACGGCGTCCAAGAGATCGCCAACGAACTGGAAGTGAGCATCTAGAAACGGCCTTCTACCGCGGCCAGTGCGGGCCGCCCCCTTTGGCGGCCGAAAAACGGTCGTCGTACACCGGCAATCGTTCGTCCAGCCGGCAGGTTCGCAGGACTTCCTGGTTGTAGGGGGAAAGGCCTGCCAGATGAACCACGCCGTCCCGCTGGGCAATACGGCGGTGCAGGCAGATAAGCTGGGCGATGAGAATCGTCCGCAGAATGTCGATGTCGTCCAGTTCCAGCACCAGACGATAGATCATGTGCCGTTCGGCCAGCGTCCAGAGCCGCTCGGCCAGGTCGGTCGCTTCCGGCGCCTCGGGCTGGAAGTTCCGGACCCGCACGATCAGGCAACCCGGCCCTCGGGCCAGGTCCAATTCACACCCCTCCGTCGCAACGAGCATGGCACTGTCCTCCACATGACGTGATGCCCCCCTCGTCCCGAACGCCAACGTCAAAGGCCACCTCATCCGGTAATCCTACCGCCGTCCCGCGCGCTTTCAACCCCTCGCACGACCGGTTAACACGAATTGCACACGGAGACACCGCGGGCGTTGTGTGGCTACTGACCTTCGCATCAGTGAAGTCAATCCGATGAAGCGAATCTGGAGGGCCACGCTCTGTCGTGGCCGGGCGTTCTGGATGACGCGGCCACGCTCAGAGCGTGGCCCTTCAGGTGTAGGGTATCACTTCTTCTGTGAAGCTCAACAACCTGGGCGAACCCGGTAAAGACAAGAAGATCACCGCTCAAAGAGCCCCGGTTGGGTGTCTTCGAGTGGAACCGAGCCGCTGGCGCCGAGATGGTCCAGGCCGGCTGGCGTGATCCGGCGGCCGCGGGGAGTGCGGACGATCAGTTCGCTGCGCAACAGAAACGGCTCGACCTCGTCGATGAGCGTGTCGGCCGGGACGTTCATCGTGTGGCCGACCGCCTCGACGCCGACCGGCCCGCCGCCGAACACGCGGACGATCGTCTCGAGGTATTTTCGGTCCTGCGGGTCGAGGCCCAGTGAGTCGATCCCCTGCATGTTCAGGGCCTCGCGGGCGACGGCGAGCGTGATCCGGCCGTCGGCCCGGCTCAGGGCGTAATCCCGCACCCAACGCAACCGGTTGTTGGCCAGCCGGGGCGTGCTGCGGCTCCGCGAGGCAATTTCCAGGGCGGCCCCCGGCTCGATCTCGACACGCAGCTTGCTCGCGTTGCGCGTCACGATCTGGGCCAGCTCGTCCACCGAATAGAAATCGAGATGCTCGCGCATCTGAAACCGGTCGCGAAGCGGGGCCGACAGCAGGCCGGTCCGCGTCGTCGCCCCGATCAACGTGAACGGCTTGAGCTGCATGTTCAGCGTCCGGGCGTTGACCCCTTCGCCCAGGGTCAGGTCGATCCGAAAATCCTCCATCGCCGGGTAGAGGAACTCCTCGACCGCCTTCTGCATCCGGTGGATCTCGTCGATGAACAGGACCGATCGCTCCTCGGCGTTGGTCAGGTAGGGGATCAGGTCCTTGGGGGCCTTGAGCGTCGCCCCGCTGGCGATCTGGAACGGCACGCCCAAGTCGCGCGGGATGCACGTGGCGAACGTCGTCTTTCCCAAGCCCGGCGGCCCATCGAACAGGACATGCCCCAGCGGCTCGCCCCGCTTGATCGACGCGTCGACCGCGATCTCGATCCGTTCGTACACGGCCCGCTGCCCAACCATCTCCCGCATCCGCTGCGGCCGCAACGCCCGATCGTCGTCGCTCTCGGCCTCCAGATACCCCTGCCGCTCCGGCAGTTCCGGCCCCTCGTCCGCCGTCGGCCGGGCATCGTCATCAGGTCGTAAAAGCGGTTCGCGAGCCATGGGAGCTTGGCAACTTGGACTGAACGTCTGTAAACCAAACCCCCACTATACCAAAACCTCGCCCACCGGCCAGCCCTGGTTGCAATGTCTAAATGGGTAGCCCCGATAGCTCCGCTATCGGGGTCGCGAAGCGACAAGAGGCGTCGAGACGTGGAGCCCCTGTCCTCAACCGTTGCCACCAGCACCA
>JAFGFF010000222.1 GCA_016931075.1 Pirellulales bacterium
CGGAAAAGGTGCCAGGCACCTTTTGTGCGAAGCACCCGAAGGGCCGTTCCGGCAAAAGGTGCCTGGCACCTTTTCCGCGGGCCGCGAACGGTTACTGCCAAGGAGTCGAGCCGTCGGGGGAATGACCTTTTGGCGGCCGACCTGGGCTAGAGACTACTAAGGAGAGTTGTGTGCGCACGAGCGTTCCGTTGGAGAAGATCAGCAAGTTGGTGGAAGGGCGACACGAGAATCCATTCGAGCTGCTGGGACCACATGAAGTCACCGAGGGAGGACGTCGCGCGTTGGCCGTTCGGGCTTTTCTGCCCAACAGTGCCCAGGCCTGGGTCATCGACCCTTCGCACGGCAACGCGAACCGGCCGATGCGGCGGATCCACCCCGCCGGCGTCTTCGAGGCGATCTGTCCGCTGACGAGCTTCAACGGCTCGGGGGTGTACATGTTGCGGGTGGCAGAGGAGGGGGGAAGGGACAGCGTCATGCATGATCCATACGCGTTTCCGCACCTGTTGACCGACTACGATCTGCACCTTCTGAATGAAGGAACGCATTGGGATCTGTACAACCGGCTCGGGGCCCATCTGCGAACGGTCAACGGAGTGGACGGCGTCCATTTCGCCGTCTGGGCGCCAAACGCAACCAGCGTGAGCGTGGTCGGCGACTTCAATACATGGGACGGCCGACGCCACCCGATGCGCAAGCACATCCCCAGCGGGTTCTGGGAGCTGTTCGTGCCGGGGTTGGGCGAGGGAACGCTCTACAAGTACCGCATTCGGCACCACGACCACGTCTTCGACAAGACCGACCCGTTGGCCTTCGCCGCCGAGTTGCCGCCGCGGACGGCCGGCTGCGTGGTCGATCTGGACCGCTATCACTGGCACGACCAGGACTGGCTGAGCCACCGCAAAGAGACGAACTGGCTCGAACAGCCCCTTTCGTTCTACGAGGTCCACTTGGGCAGTTGGAAGCGGCCCGGCGACGACCCGAGCAAGTGGCTCTCCTACCGCGAGCTGGCCCACCAACTGGTCGAGTATTGCCAGGAGATGGGCTACACCCACATCGAGCTGCTGCCCGTGTCCGAGCATCCCTTCTCGGGCAGTTGGGGGTATCAGACGGTCGGCTACTTCGCCGCCACGAGCCGGTACGGTTCGCCGCACGACTTCATGTATTTCGTCGATCTGTGCCACCAGCACGACATCGGAGTGGTTCTCGACTGGGTGCCCGGCCACTTCCCCCGCGACGGCCACGGCCTGCGACGCTTCGACGGGACGGCGCTGTACGAGCACGCCGACCCGCGGCAGGGCGAGCACAAAGACTGGGGCACGATGATTTTCAACTACGGCCGGCACGAAGTCCGCAACTTCCTGGTGGCCAACGCCCTGTTCTGGTTCGACAAGTACCACATCGATGGCGTTCGCGTCGACGCGGTCGCCTCGATGCTTTACCTCGACTACAGCCGCGAGGACGGCGACTGGATCCCCAACCAGTACGGCGGACGCGAGAACATCGAGGCCATCGGTTTCCTCAAACAGCTCAACGAGCAGTCTCATCTCCAATATCCGGGCGTGCTGACCATCGCCGAGGAATCGACCGCCTGGGCCGGCGTCTCGAAACCGACCTATCTCGGCGGGCTGGGCTTCAGCCTGAAGTGGAACATGGGCTGGATGAACGACACTCGCAAGTACATGCACCACGAGCCGGTCCACCGCAAGTATCACCACGACGAGCTGACCTTCAGCCTGATCTACGCCTTCCACGAGAACTTCGTCCTCCCCTTTTCGCACGACGAAGTCGTCCACGGCAAGGGCTCGATGCTCGACCAGATGCCGGGTGACCTGTGGCAGAAGTTCGCCAACCTGCGGCTGACCTACTCGTACATGTGGACCCACCCGGGCAAAAAGCTCCTGTTCATGGGCAGCGATTTCGGCCAGTGGAACGAGTGGAACTACGATTGCAGCCTGCAGTGGGACCTGTTGCAGTGGGAGTCGCACCAGGGTCTGTTGAAGTGCGTGGCCGATCTGAACCGCATGATGCGCGCCGAGCCGGCCCTGCACCAGCTCGATTTCGACTGGCACGGGTTCGAGTGGATCGACTGCCACGACCACGACGAAAGCACGCTGAGCTACATCCGCAGGGCGAAAGATCCCGACGACTTCCTGGTCGTCTGCGGCAACTTCACCCCCGTCCCGCGGATCGGCTACCGCATCGGCGTGCCCGAGCTCGCCACGTATGACGAGATCTTCAACAGCGACTCGATGTACTACGGCGGCTCAAACCTGGGCAATGGCAAAGTGGAAGCCGAAGATCTCCCCAGCCACGGCCGCCCCGCCTCGCTCTCCATCACCCTGCCCCCCCTGGCCACGGTGGTGTTCAAGCCCAAGCGTTAGAAGGCGATGACAACCACTTCTGTTGGGAACGCCCTCCGCGGCGTTCCTACGCAGCGTTCCAACACGACAGTGACGTTCCTATAGGATTGTCGCCTCAACACCGGAACGCCACAGAGGGCGTTCCCTACAGATCCATTGATGCTGGGGTTTGCTCCCGGTCCGACGAACGCCCTACTCTTCCGGCCGTGTCAGCGGGCGGAATTGGAGGGTGGTTTTTTCGGCGGCGTGGGCGGCTTCGACGGCTTCGTTGTAGAAGGTCTCCTGGGCGCGGACGTTGCGACGCCGGTTGGAGATCCGTTCGTAGGCGCCGTCGCGACGCAGGCGGTGTGACTGGACGTTGTCGGCGAAACAGATCCGGAGGAACTGGATCAG
Source organism: Pirellulales bacterium (assembly GCA_016931075.1). Taxonomy (GTDB): domain Bacteria; phylum Planctomycetota; class Planctomycetia; order Pirellulales; family Thermoguttaceae; genus JAFGFF01. The sequence goes on from JAFGFF010000222.1 coordinate 2,754, forward strand.
TCGGCGACGCAGCCGGGGGCTGGTGACGGGGAACATCAGCTCCAGACGCTTGCTCAGGTTGCGGACCATCCAGTCGGCACTGCTGAGGTAGACCTCTTCGTGGCCGCCGTTGCGGAAGTAGAACACCCGGGCGTGTTCCAGATAGCGGTCGATGATCGAGACGACGTCGATGTTTTCGGACAGGCCCTTCACGCCCGGCCGGAGGCAGCAGATGCCTCGGATGTTCAGCTTGACGTTGACGCCCGCCTTGCTGGCCTCGTAAAGCGCCTCGCAAATCTCGGGGTCCTGGAGCGAGTTCATCTTGGCCATGATCAGGCCCGGGCCGCCGCCGGTGGAGATCTGGATCTCGCGATCGATCATTTCCAGCAGCCGACGTCGCAGTCCCGTCGGGGCGACGGCCAGTTTCGACCAGCCGACCATCTCCGAATGGCCGGTCAACAGGTTGAAGAAGGCGGCGACGTCGGAGGCGATTTCGCGGTCGCACGTCATCAGGCCGATGTCGCTATAGAGCCGGGCCGTCTTGTCGTTGTAATTGCCCGTGGCCAGGTGGACGTACCGCCGCAGCCCTCGCGGCTCGCGGCGGACGATCAGCAGGGCCTTGGCATGGGTCTTCAGGCCGGCGACGCCGTAGACGACGTGGCAACCGGCGTCCTCGAGCCGGCGGGCCCAGACGATGTTTCGGGCTTCGTCGAACCGGGCTTTCAACTCGACCAGCGCGGTGACCTCTTTGCCGTTCTCGGCCGCTCGGGCCAACGCCCGAATGATGGGCGAATCGCCGCTGGTGCGATAGAGCGTCTGCTTGATGCTCACCACGGCCGGATCGGCGGCGGCCAGTTCGATAAGCTGGACGACCGGCTCGAAACTTTCGTAGGGATGGATCAGCAGGACGTCGTCCTCTTGGATTGCTTGCCACAGATCGTCCCGGCCGATCAGGTCCTCGGGCGGTTGCGGAGGCCATTCGGGGATCTTGAGCGACTCGAAGCCGGGCCAGTCGGCAATCTCGAACAACGCTCGGGCGTCGAGCATCCCGTCGATCTCGTAGACGTCGGCCTCTTGCAGCCCGAGCCACTCGACCAGCCAACGGTGAATTCGAGGGTGCGGATTGGCGGAGATTTCGAGCCGGACGGCCGCGCGGCGCCGCCGGTCCAGCACGGCCTCTTCGACCGTCTGGAGCAGATCGCCCGCCTCGAGGTCCTGGATCTCGACGTCGGCGTCGCGGGTCACGCGGAAGACGGCCGTGGCCAGGACCTCGCGGCCCGGGAAGAGCATGCCTAAGTTGGCCGCAATAATATCTTCGAGCCGGACCAGATTGACGCCCTCTTCGGCGTGCAGGGGCGCGAATCGGGCGAACGAGCCGGGCACGGGCACGGCCACGACCTTCTCGGTCTCCGGTTCCTTCGAGGCGTTCTTCTCCTCGCCGTTTGTCTCTCTCGGCGCCAGCACGCCGGCCACGCACAGCCGCAAGCCCGGCAGCAAGGGGCACGGATCCAGGTCTTCCACAGCCATGGGCGTGAGGACCGGCAGAATCTCCTTGGCGAAGTAGTTGCGCAACGACTTTTGTTGCGAAGACGTCCAATCCGCCGGTTCGCAAACCTTTAGCCCCTGGCCGGCCAACTCGGTCAGCACGTCGCGGATCGCGGTCGCCTGCTCGTCGACCATCCGATGGGCCCGTTTGCTGAAGGCGATCAGTTGCTGGCTGGGCGTCATGCCCGCGGGCCCGCGGCGCCGCAGCCCGGCCGCCCGCTGCTGCATTAGCCCGGCCACCCGGATCATGAACGCCTCGTCCAGGTTCGAGCTGACGATCGAGAGGAACTTGAGCCGTTCGAGCAAGGGCAGCTCGGGCCGGAGCCCTTCGCGCAGCACCCGATCGTTGAACTCCAGCCAGCTCAGCTCGCGGTTGAAGTATCGTTGAGGTGTTTGTTTCTTGCCGGATTTACCCATCGTGGAATTGGCCGTTTTTTTTCAATAAAGGATCGACGGAGATCAACAGGGCCGATACGGCCGCTACACTTCTTCGAGCCGGACGCGCATGCCGTAGATGTCTTCGAACAGGTCTCCCTTGGCGGCGATCGAACGTTGTTCGAGCAGCAGGTCGGGCACGCCCGAGACGTAGACGACCAGGTCGTCGCCGACCCGCTCGAAGTTCAGGTTGCGCGGCTGGCGGATGTGGCCTCGGGCGATCGCGTCGGCCACGCGCAGGATGGCGGCCAACTTGTTGACGATCACGCGCGACTTGCGAGGGAGCATCATGTATTCCAGATGCGCCGGCTTGGGAGGGCTACGGCGGTGATAACGGGCGATCTGGGCGACGATCTCCAGTTCCTCGCGGCTGAGCCCGAAGATCTCCGAATGGACCAGTAAATAATAACTGTGTTTGTGATGCGCCCGGTCGCTCACGTAACCGCCGATCTCGTGCAATAGCGCGGCCACGCGCAACAGGAGCCGATGCCGGCTTCCCAGCCCGTGGTCGGGCCGCAACTCGTCGAACAGCCGCTCGGCCAGGTCGGCCACCGTCTGGGCGTGCTCGAAGTCGACCTGATACTTCTCGGCGATGGCCCCGGCCGATTGGAGGATGCTCTGGGCGGTTGCTTCATCTTCCTGACCGGTCACGTTGCGGGCCAGCTCCAGCAGCAGCCCGTTGCGCATCGACGCGTCGGAAACGAGCATTCGTTCCGCCCGGGTCCGCCGCCAGAGGATTTGGTAAATCAACAGGGCCGGGTTGATCGTCTCGGCCTGGCCGAAGGACAGTCCGAACCGCTTGGCCAGTGCCTCGGGCGTGCGGCGTTGGCACTGAGCGACGAACTTGTCGAAGTCCTCGCGGTTGATCCACCGAAGACCGGTTTCTTCGTCTTTCTGGCCGACATGCGACGCGGCGAATCGGGCGTCGCCCCCGACGGCGATGAACGTCTCGATCCGCCCCAGCGGCACGGCCCCGGGGATCATCGTCGTTTCGTTGCTGATGTACTGTCGGAGCAATTCGGCCCGGCGTTCGGGCGATTCTTCGCTCAAGCCCAACGTCTCGTGCAGTCGCACCGAGCCGAGTCGCAGGCTCTGCGAGGTGACGATCTGGCCGTCGTCGAAGACGGTCAGCAGCGTGCTGCCGCCGCCGACGTCGGCGATGAGCGTGTCGCTGTGCCCCGGTTGAAGCACGTCACGCATCGTCTGGCGGACGGCCGAAACGGTCAACCGGCTTTCCTCGGCCGTGTCGATCACTTCGAGGTTCAAGCCGGTGGCCATGAACACCCGGTCGAGGAACGTGTCGGCGTTGCCCGCCTCGCGGACGGCGCTAGTGGCCACGGCGCGGACGTGCTGGACGCCGAGCGTTCGCATTCGCTCGTCGTAATCGCGGAAGATGGCGATGGCCGCGCGCATGCTCTTGGCCCCGAGCCGGCCCTGGCGGAACGTGTCCTGACCCAGACGGACGGCCCGGCGTAGCTGCTCGATCTCTTCGATTTGCCCATCGGGCGTCACCTGCGCGATGACCATGCGCAGAGCGTTGGCGCCGAGGTCCAACGCGGCGACGATTTTCGCGGCCCCGGGGTTATCTGGCACGTTGGGAGATGGCTGGTTCATCGTCGTCCTGGCCGTACACTTCCTTTTGTTCGGGCAAATCGAGCACCTCGGGCAGCCAGTCCTTCCGGTCGGGCAGGGTGCTCCAGAACCGAACCAGTTTGCGGAACGTCGCGTCGCGCCGGTCGCGGCACACCCGACGCAGGTGCTTCAGCCCCTTGGCGATCCGGCCATGCGGGCCGGTCCGGCCGTAGGACTCTTTGATCCATTCGCGCTGGGCCTTGTTGAAGGCCGCCAATTCGTCGATCCAGACGTCGCAGTCGTGGATGTCGCCCAACAGGGCTTGAAGCTGCTTGACCGTCTCGAACGTGCGATCCAATCGGCCCGAGCAGGCCGGGGCAATCAGCTCGAGCGTGTAACGCAGTCGTTTGGCCGCGATTCGCATCGCGTGGTGGCCCTTCTGGGCCTTGGGATCGGCCAGGCTGGGCGCCCACTGGAACAACTCGTCGAGCCGTTCTTCCATGGCCGCGCGAGCCCGTTCCAACAGCGGACGGCTCAGCGGATTCGCGTCGCGCACCAGGCGATTGGAAAGCATCCCCTCGGACGTGTCGAGCATCTGTTGGATGCAGCCTTTGCGCCGGAACCGGCGAATCTGCTTGAGCGTCTCCGGTTGGCAGTCGGCTCGCTGATGTTCGAAGTCGGCCAGCAGCACGGCCACGCCGTGGCACCGCGAACGCTTCGAGAGCTTGGCCAGTTGGCCGGCGAGGAACTCGATATGGACGTCTTTGTCCCGCGCGTCGCCCAAGGCCTGGGTGAGTCGCCGCAGGACCTTTTTCCAGCGAGGCAATTGCTTCGGTGGGAACTCGTCGTCCAGCAGGTTCAGCAGGGCACGAAGCCGGCGCGACGCGACGCGCGCACGATGAACGCACTCGACATCCCGCGCTTTGCGGATCCCGGTGAGTTCTTCGTCGAGCTGCCAGGCCAACCGGCCCAGCCAGGTCGCCGCCAACTGTCGGCAAGCCGGATCCATTGCTTGGTCCCGTGCTGAAAGGGTCTGAGAACAGGCTCGTCCCATCTGCTCCAATATAGTGCAGCAAGGCGGCTGTCGCCATGGGCCGAGACCTCCTCTGAATGCCAGAAAACACGGGAAATACGGCCTATTTTGCAGTCTTGCGTTTTGCCGGCGACCCTCCCTCGCGGGGAGCCGCCAACCCGGGTTGCCTAGCCGGTAGAGCCCGATACAAGGCCCCCCTGCCCGGCGGGGTTCCTCTCACGCCTTCTCCACGGCCGACTCCAACGCGTCGGCCACGGTTCGTAGTGCCTTGATCCGCGCGTAGAGTTTGCAGTTCGCTTCGAGGATCGTCCACGGGGCGTAGGTCGTGCTCGTCTTCGTCAGCATGTCAACGATCGCCGTGTTGTACTGCTTCCACTTCTCTCGGTTACGCCAGTCCTCGTCGGTGATCTTCCATTGCTTGGCCGCCTCGTTCTGTCGGGCTTCGAATCGCGCGAGCTGTTCGTCGCGATCGATTTGCAGCCAGAACTTGACGATCACGGTGCCGAAGTCGGCCAACTGGCGTTCCATCTCGTTGATCTCGCGGTACGCCCGTTTCCATTCGTCCTCGGTGCAAAACCCTTCGACCCGTTCGACCAGCACGCGGCCGTACCACGAGCGGTCGAAGATCGTGATGTGGCCCGCCTTGGGCATGTCGCGCCAAAAACGCCAGAGGTACTGCCGCGATTTCTCGATGGCGTTGGGCGGCCCGACGGGCACGACCTCATAGCCGCGCGGATCGAGGCCCCGGGTGAGCCGCTTGATGTTGCCTCCCTTGCCGCCCGCGTCGGCCCCTTCGTAGACGATCACGGCCGGCACTCGGGCGACGTACAACTCATGCTCCAGCCGGAAGAGCCGCTTCTGCACCGCGTCGAGCTGTTCTTCATATTCTTCCCGTTCGAGCGAAAGGCTCAGGTCGAGCCGGTCCAGGATCGTCTGCTCCCGGGTGGGCGATTCGACCGGCTCGGGCATTGGTTTGAGCACCGGTGGGGGCTGGGCCGCGCGGCGGTCCAACTCCGCCTGAACCGCTTGAATGATCGTCTCGAACACCTTCACACGTCGAAAACGGCCCTGGGTCGCTTCGACGATCGTCCACGGCGCGCAGGCCGTGTCGGTCTGCTGGATCATCTCCTCGACCGCTTCGAGCCATTTGTCGTACTTGCAGTGATGGACCCATTCTTCCTTGCCGACCTTCCAGGCCGTGGCCGGCGTCTTTTCCAACTGCTTGAAACGCTTCTTCTGCTCTTTCTTGTCGATGTGGAGCCAGAACTTGACGATCACCACGCCGGCGTCGGTCAACTGACGCTCGAACTCCTGGATCTCGTCGTAGGCCTCTTGCCATTTTCGTTTTGAGACGGTCCCTTCAATCCGCTCGGTCAGCACGCGGCCGTACCACGAGCGGTCGAAGATGGCAAAGTTGCCCGCCGGGGGAAGCGCGTTCCAAAAACGCCACATCCACGGATGGAGCCGTTCGGCCTCGGTCGGAGCCGAGATGGGGTGAACGCGAAAGCCTCGCGGATCGAGCACCTGGGTGAGCCGGTTGATGATCGTCCCCTTGCCGGCCGCGTCCCAGCCCTCGAAGACGATGAGCACCGGCACCCCGGCCGCCCGGGCCGCCCGTTGGCACTTCCCCAACTCGTCCTCCAACGCCGGAAACGTCTCTCGATAGACTTCTTTGTCCAGCCGCTTGTCCAAATCGACCAGTTCGAGCATGGCCTAGCCTCTGCGGGTCACCATTGGTATGTGAGCGGAATATTCGGGTGCCATGCCCACACTTGCGTGGGCATGTTTGTCAGCATATTCTTCGACGTTTTCACATGCCCACGCAAGCGTGGGCATGGCACCCAGTTTCCTTCTTTGGACTACAAAATCATCCTGCAAATTGTAGCTCTTTTTCTAGACCAATGTGAAAAATCGGCAAAATCGGCCGCCCGGTCTTTCTTACCGGTTGCTTGACCTCGGCCCAGGGCCTCACTACGTTTGTGCAGGAGCAAATCCGTGGATTAGCCAGCAAGTCCACGCGACAGGAGCATGATACCTATGACGCCTCTTTCCGCCATCGTGCGACTGGGTCTGATTCTCGTGATGGTGACGGTCGCCCGGGCTGAAGATCCTCCCCGGGAACCGGTCCGACGCGTGTCGGCCCCGCCCGAAATCCAATCGTCGTGGGACGATCTGCTCGTGGGCGTCAAGACACGGCAGGACTGGGCCCGGCGGCGTGAGGTGCTGCGGAAACGGTTCCTGGAACTGTTGCGCGACGAGCACAAGCCGGCCAAGCCGCCGCTGGAATTGAAGCGGCACGAGTCGACCGTCGTCGACGGGCAATACAAGCGGTGGCTGATCAGCTACAATGTCGAGAAGGGCGAGCGTGCCCACGCGTTCCTAGGCATCCCGCTGAAGCTCAACGGTAAGGCCCCGGCCGTCGTCGCCCTGCATGGGACCTATCACTTGGGCAAGGAACGCCTGGCCGGACTGGTCGACAACCCGGACAAGGCTTTCCTTGACCAGCTCTGCCGTCGCGGCTACATCGTGATCGCGCCCGACCATTTCGTCGCCGGCCATCGCATCCCACCCGAGGGGCCTTACGATACAAGACGATTCTACAGCCGGCACCCCGAATGGTCGGCCGCGGGCAAGGCCACCTACGAGCATTCCATCGCGATCGACGTTCTCGAAACGCTCGATCAGGTCGACCCGCATCGGATCGGCGTGGTGGGCCATTCACTGGGTGGACAAGGCGCCCTCTTCCTGGCCGCCTACGACTCGCGGATCCAGGCGGCCGCATGCAATTGCATGGCGGCTCCGTTTCGCCATAACCGCCAGGTTCAACATTGGGCCCGGGACCGCTGGTACGTTTACTTCAAGCACCTCCGCCCGGCCCTGATCTCCGACCGCCTTCCGCCGATCGATTTTCACGAGATCATGGCCTTGGTTGCCCCCCGGCCCATGTTGGACGTCTCGGCCCTGAACGACGGCGACCCGTTGACTCAACGTCAACGCGTGCTGATGCTCATGAAGGTCATAGACGTCTACGAACTCGAACGGGCCCCGTCCAACTTCGCCTTTTTCGTCCACGGTCGCGGCCACTCCGTCTCCCACGAGTCCCGCCAACTCCTCTTCGCCTGGCTCGACACCCACCTCAAACCCCGCTCGGCCACCCAAACGCGGTTGGTAACGGAGTAGGGCTGGTGTCGATGCCATGGCATGTACGGCCATCCTCTTTGTGGTAAAATACAGCCACCAAGGGGAAGACGGAGTCAGAACTTTTCTCTATAGATTGAATCCAGTGTCTGGATTGATCCTGGCCTTTCAATAATTGTGGTGAGACTATGATGATTCCTGAATCACTCAATAATGTCCTGGACGAACTAAAAGTATCATTCGCTGTAGTTGCTGATTTGCTATCCGGTGAGATTAAACTGATCGGTGATCCCGATGTGGTTGGCAATACCGACTTGATAGCGGCTTTATTCGCTGATAGTGAGACCGTCGAGTCACTAAACCGATCCCTTGAAGGTCAGATACTTCCTCGGATATGGGGTCAGGGAAAAGTGTCATGCATTGTTTGTAAGCCGACTGAAAAGACCATTGTAGGTTTATTTGTCATAGACAAGCGTGACGCAGTGCAGAAATACCATTGGTCAAAGAAGGCAGACGAAGCTATTCGATTGTCATTTTCGGCTTCTGCATCGTGACCTTTGCCAGAAACGAAAAGGAGCCAATTCTTGCCGCCAGCACCGAATCGTCTGATGACAGACTTGTCAGGACGTTCTTCTTTCTTGTCGGGTTTTCAACGTGCCTGGTTGCTTGTTTGGTCGCGAGCGTCTATAGTGGGGCCATCGCGTCTGGGCCTGGTCGAGGGTCTTCCTTGGCAGCCCGGTCTGGGCGTGCTCGTTGCCTTGCTCCTCGGTGACGAAAAAGGATACTCTAGTGACAAAAAGCCCGTCTCTCACACGGGGACAGTGGTTCGTTCTCTGCGCCGCGTTTCTCGGCTGGATGTTCGACGGCGTGGAGATGGGCCTCTTTCCGATCGCAGCTCGATCGGCACTACATGACTTGATGAGCACGGTCGGTCCGGCCGGCGAACGCGTCTTTCCGGCCGAGGCGGTCGTCGGAGGCGTCTATAGCTACTTCGTGGCTGCGTTCCTGTTGGGCGCGGCAACGGGCGGAATCCTGTTCGGCTGGATGGGCGACCGGATGGGCCGGGTGCGGACGATGGCCCTGAGCATCGGTGTCTATTCGCTCTTCACAGGCCTGTGCGCCGCGGCGACCGCGCCGTGGCAACTCGGCATCTGCCGGTTTCTGGCCGCGCTGGGGATGGGCGGCGAGTGGGCCCTGGGCGTGGCCCTGGTGATGGAATGTTGGCCCGAGCGGTTCCGCCCGCTCCTGGCTGGCGTGATCGGTGCGGCGGCCAACATCGGCCTGTTGTGCATCTCGTTGCTAGGAGTCGTCATCGCGGTGACGCCCGACCAGTGGCGATGGATCATGGTGGCCGGCGCCGTGCCCGGTCTGTTGGCCATCTTCATCATCTTCTTCATTCCCGAGTCGCAGAAATGGAAGGAATCGGTCCAGGGCGTGGCATCCCGCCCGCTCCGCGAGGTCTTCTCCGGCCGGTTGTTGCGTCCGACCGTGTTGGGAATCGCCTTCGCCTCGGTGGCCCTGATTGGCACCTGGGGCGCGGTGTCAGCTTACCTGCCGCTTTGGACCGATCAACTGGCCGGCGGAGACGCCGTGCTGGAGTACTCAGTGAAGGTGCGGGAGTCGTTGCCCGAGAACGTGCCATTGGTCGACATCGAGTCGGTCCAGAACGCCCGGGTGGTCGACCAGACCGGCCGGACGTCCGACCCGGCCAGGCCTAGCGTCAGTAGCGACACACATCCCTACCAGCTCCGGAAAAAGCACGGACTGAAGGCCGACGCCCAGCCGGGCGAGACGATTGCCCTGCGGTTGGTTGTGACGAACAACGGCCATGTTCTGGGCAAAAACCTTCGCGTGGAGGACACGGTGCCGCTGGACCGGTTCGAGCCCAAGTCGGTGATCTTCCGCGACACCCAGAGCGTTCACTTCGACTCGGCAACAGGCCGCATGACATGGACAATCAAGCTGCTCAAACCCAAGAACCAGCGAGCTAAAGCTTGGGTGCAGTCCGTCCTGGCCATCGGTGCGATTCTCGGCTGTTTTGCCGGTCCGTTGTTGGCCAACCGGCTGGGACGGCGTCCGGCCTACTTCCTGCTCTGTGTTGGTTCGCTCCTCTCGTGTATGGTCTTGTTCGGCCTGTTGGACACGTACAACTGGGCGTTCGTCGCCGTGGTCGGCGTGGTGGGACTGTTGACAGCCTCGTTCTACGGCTGGTTGCCGTTGTATCTGCCCGAGATCTTCCCCACCCGAGTTCGCGCGACGGGCCAGGGCGTGGCGTTCAACTCAGGCCGGATCCTCGCGGCCGTCGGCGCCCTGACCACCGGTCAACTCCTCGGCCTATTCGACGGCAGTTACCCCCACGCCTGCGTGACCATCTCACTGGTCTACCTGGTCGGCATGGCTCTGATCTGGCTCGCCCCCGAAACGCGTGGCAAGCCGCTGCCGGAGTAAATGAGGTCTTGAACAGTGTGCCACAGGCTCCGCCAGTGTCGTAGCATCAGGTAGCACTGGCGATCGTGCCTGTGCCACCCAACGATTCACTCGGCCGGCATGGACTTCTCTTTACGGGCCAGTTCTTCAAGCGCCGCGGCGAACGCGCCGTAGGCAGCGGCATCGAAGAGAACGAACCGGACCAACTCGAGTTCGGCATGTTGGCGGAGGAAGTCAACGGCAGTCGAGAGCCCGACTCGGGCGGCCAGATCGATCGGGTAGCGGTAGGCCCCGGCGCTGAGGGCAGGAAAGGCGACGCTTCGGCAGCCGTGCTCGACGGCCAGCTCGAGCGACCGGCGATAGGCTCCGGCCAGCAGCCCGGCCTCGCCCCGGGTACCGCCTCCCCAGACCGGTCCGACGGCGTGGATGACATGTTTTACTTTGAGCTGGCCAGCCGAGGTGATGACGGCCGAGCCCGTGGGGCAGCCGTCCGGATAGCGGGCGTCGGTCTCCTCCATGATCGTCGGGCCGCCCCGCCGGTGGATGGCCCCGTCGACCCCGCCCCCGCCGGCCAATCGGCTGTTGGCCGCGTTGACGATGGCGTCGACCGCCTCATTGGTGATATCTCCCTGGTGCAGCTCGATAGCCTGCCGGCCGAGGGACATTCGCATGGCTGGCTCTCCTGACACTGAGAGGCAATGGATCGCAACGGTTCCCCTGGATATGCTACACTTTCAGGTGGTGGTGTGGAATCCCCTCTCCTTTGTTATCCGAACCTGAGTATGCCCCATGAGAGTCTTTCTAGCGGTCCTGACAATCGGTTTCTTGCTCCTCGCGGCGTCGCCCGGCTGGGCTCGCGATATCTACGTCGACAACCTGCAGGGAGACGACTCGGCCAAAGGCATTCAGCCCCGGACGACGCTTTCGGACGACGGGCCGGTCCGGACGCTGGCCAAGGCGTTGCGGCTGGCCGACGGGAGCGACCGGATCGTGCTGATTCCGACCGGGCAACCTTATCGGGAGAGCGTCGGTTTGGTAGGCAACCACCACAGTGGTAGCAAGAATCGCCCGTTCACGATCTACGGCGCCGGCGCGGTCCTGGACGGCACGGCCCCGGTGCCAGACAAGGCGTGGGAACGGGTCGGCAACGGCGTGTTCCGATTCCGACCGCGTCGGTTGGGCCACCAGCAACTCTTCCGCGACGGCCGGCCCGTGCCCAGCGTGCCGGTCAAACCGGACGCAAAAGAGCCGCCTCAACTCGAGCCGAGCCAGTGGTGTCTGTGGAAAGGCCACATCCTCTTTCGCGCCGGACAGGACAAACTCCCGCCCGACTATGAACTGAGCTACGCCCGGGAGGAAGTCGGCATCACCTTGACCCACGTGCGCAACGTGTTGATCGTCGACCTGACCGTGCAAGGATTCCGGCTCGACGGCATCCAGGCAGCCAACGACGCCCGGGACGTAACGTTGTTGCGCGTGACGAGCCGAGGCAACGGCCGCAGCGGCCTGACCGTCGGTGGGGCATGTCGGGTGGACGTCCAGGACAGCCTGTTGGGCAACAACACCGAGGCACAGTTGATCACCCAGCCCTTTTCCGACACCCGCGTGTCGGGCACCGAACTGCTGGCCAAGCCGGGTCCCGCCTGGCTCCACCAAGGCGGCCAACTTGAAATCGACGGCAAGGAAGTCGGCAAGAACGAAAAACCCTAGGGCCCGCCCGGAATGGTCCCATTTCTCGGCTAGCTAATTTCCTAGTTGGTTACTTCTCATCGCAACCCGAAGCGTGAGCGAGGGCGGCCGTCTCCATCCCCCATCCCTCGCTCACGCTTCGGGTTACGATGAGAACTGCCAATGCAGGACACGAGCACTCCTTGAAAACCCAACAGGATTGCGGAACAGGGGACTAACGTCCCCCGCTCGGTTTCAATCCCGAGTCCCGAGCCCCGAGTCCCGAGCCACTACCCACTGGCCACCAGCCACTAATTACGCCGATTGCGCCCATTGCGCGGACCGTTTGGCCAGTTCGGGGGGATGCTTTTCGGACAGGTGGGAGAATAGACTTGTATTGGTCTGGCACGGTTCGTCTTGTGATGCCGTGCCGCTCACGGCCCAGGAGCACGCCCATGAATCCGGACACCGTCGGACGCCCGATGGAAATCCTCCTGATCGAAGACGATCTTGAGGATGCGGGCTTGACGCTGGACGCGTTGAACCAGGGCGAGGTGCCCTGTCGGGTGAGTCTGGTCCGCGACGGCGAAGAGGCCCTGGAGTTCGTGCGCCGCCAAGGCAAGTACGCCCGGGCGCCGCGACCCGACCTGGTCTTGCTCGACCTGGGCCTGCCCAAGCTCGACGGCCGCGAAGTCCTGGCCGAGATTCGCAACGACAGCCTTCTGGCCGAGCTGCCGATCGTCGTCTTGACCTCCTCCCACGCTCACCGCGAGATCCTCGAGAGCCAACGCCTGCACGTCGAGGACTATCTGACCAAACCGGTCGATTTCGACCAGTTTCTCACCGTGGTCAAGTCGTTGCGCAGATACCTGCTGGAGGACGTGATTCTGCCGAGGTAGGGGTGGGGATTGGGGATTGGGGATTGGAGCCGAGCGGGGGACGTCAGTCCCCTGTTCTGTCACGGGATCGTGAACTTGCCCCGACCTAACATTAGCCACTAGGTGGCTTCCAACCGCTGCACGGCTGCGTCGAGCAGTTCGCGGAGTATGGGGCGTTCGAGGGCGGTTTGGGCGGAGGGAGCGGGGTGCCAGACGCGACGGCGGAGGTCCGATTCGTCCCAGACGTCTTCGACGCTGGTCACCCGCATCAGCAGGGCCGTGACCTCAAGCGAGGTGCCCCATTTTTTATACGCGTACTGGCCCAGCGGTTCGCCTTCGATTCGACCTTCCAGACCGGCCTCCTCCCGGGCTTCCTTCAGGGCCGTCTCGACCGCGTTCTCGCCCGGGTCGATGATCCCCTTGGGAAAAATCCAGTCTCCCCGGCCCAACGAGGTGATCAGGCAGAACTCGGGCCCCTCGTTGCCCGGCCGATAGGGCACGGCCATGGCCTGGGCGATCGGTGGCTGGCTGGTTGACGACATGAGCAAACCCTCCTCGGCTGGCGTGGACCGGCAATTCGGCCTTCCGTGAATGGCTTTCCCATTGTATTCCTCTACCCCGGTACGGGCCAACAGAAGAATCCGGGCTTGTGATATTCCAACAGGAGGGAGAGAATACGGGCACGTCGGCCTCGTGGGCCACTGAACAAACAGCCGCCCCATTCCTCACGGGAGGAGCATCATGTCCGGTCCTGATATGCAGCAGTCCGTCGAGCCGCGCCTTGCCGCGCAAGTCCGGACGATGCAGATCATCGTCTTCGCGTTGGTGATGGGATGCGTCTGTCTCGCCGCGGTCGCTCTAGTATTTCGGGCCACCAACGGAGACGAACCGCCGGAAATGCCCCTGATCAGCTATGTGGCCCTGGCCTTCGCCGGCACGGCCCTGATCGCACGGACCATCGTCCTGACGGTGATGGGCAACCAAGGCCGCACGGTCGTTGCCCAAGAAGCGGCCGACCTCACGACGGAGCAAGTCGTCTTCCGGTTCGCCGGCCTGTATCAGACCCAACTCATGATCGGCTCGGCCTTGCTGGAAGGGGCCTCGTTCTTTCTGCTGGTCTCCTATCTCGTCGAAGGCTGGATCGTCAGCCCGATCGTCGCCGGCGTCCTGGTCGTCGGCATCGCCTTGCACCTCCCGACCACCTCGCGCGTAAGCACCTGGATCAAGAATCAGGTGGAAATCATCGAGCAGGAACAGCATCTGAGGTGAGGATTTTCCCTCCTACGACCCCCGGAACAAGGGCTCGCGCAGCCGGCTTGCGGTCAGCAGCGCGACGGGGCGGTCGTCGGTGTCGACGATTTGGGCGAGGGTCTCGCCGGCGTTTTCCATGAGGACCAGGGCGGAGACATGGTTCTCGGTCTGGGGGATCGCCAGCAACGTGTGTAGGGGGCCAAGCGAGCCGGGACCGGCCAGGCCCATATCGACGACGCGGTAGTAGCCGATCAGGTTGCCCGAGGCGTCGGCGCTTTCGACCGGGATCTCGGCCACGCGGTAACGCTGGGCCAGTTGCAGGACATCCTCCTTGGTCATGTCGCTTCGCGCCTTGGGCACGTCGCTCAGAGGCGTGGCCACGGCGGTAACAGGGCGGTTGGCCAGGGCAAAAATCCCCCGGGCGAGACTTTGCTGCGACGCGCGGAGCAGGCCGACGTCGTGCCCTTCTTCGAGCACCTTCTGCAGCTCGCGCCGCGCGAGCGTCACACGGACCCGCTGGGGCGACTGGCCTGTCAACCAGGCTAGCACGCCGTTGAGCCCCCAGAGCAGCAAACTGACGGGCGAGAAAAGAACAAAGAAGATCGCGAAGAGAGGTCCGCCGAGCCGGAGCAACCGATTGGGCGCTTGTAGGAAAACTTTCTTCGGCAGCAGCTCGCCGTAGACGAACAAGAC
>JAFGFF010000223.1 GCA_016931075.1 Pirellulales bacterium
AGAGGTGGCTTGTCAGCAGGTCCTTCTTCGTTCCTTCACCCAACGGAAGGTGGAAGGCGAATTGGACCGGGCCGGTTCGACCGTTTGACTTGCCGTGGGCCAGCGGCCAACCGCCCAGCAACCAGCCGAGCCAGCCGGTTCGCGTGACGGACGTATCGAGCCGTTCTTGCACCAGATCGACGAACCGGTTCACGCCGGCGGCGAACTCGCCGGGCACCGGATCCTTGCAGGCGACGCCGAAGACCATGCCCTGTGCCGACTCATCTCCTCGCCACCCGATCAGGCTCGCCGGCAGCACTCCCAGAAGACGTTGCAGGGCAGGGGGCGTGATCGTCCAATAGCGGTTCATGGCCCCGCCGGGAGTCAGCTCGTTGGCGCTGACCACGACCAATATGCCGCCCGGTTTCAGGATCCGGATCATCTCGTCGATCGCCCTGCGCGGCTCGAAGACGTGTTCAAGGGCCCCGCGGCAGATCACTGTCCGCGCGACGCCGTTGGGCCAGGGAAGCTGGGCGAGGTCTTCGAGCCGGTCCTCGCGAGTCGTTTCTTCCGAACCCAGGCCCGAGGCAATGGGGGAGGACGGTTCCAGACCGGGCTGCCCGCCACGATAGTCAAAATCGTAGACGGGAACCCGCAGCGCGAACACCTCGGCCGCCGACCGGATTACCGCCTCCGAATCTTGGTTCATCGCACTCTCCTCGCGTCGCACGGGCTCCTTGGCCAATGCCAATCGGCTATTCGGACCGATATGCCTTCATGCGGGGAGGCTGCGCCGGTATCCGAGCCCTGTGCAATAGGAAGGCAGCGTAACGAAGCTCTCCACTTAGGTCAATCCGAGCCGGGTACTGGATAGGGGCTCCCCGCCAAGGGGTGGACTCAATCCGGGGCTACGCTCTAGACATTCCACCTTGCATTGCATTGGCTGATTGTCTATTATCCGCCCCCTCTTCTGCGGGTAGCCTTGGGTCGGGGTGTAACATCGAATGAACGTGGCGAAGAAAACGAGTCTGATTCTGCTGGTCGCCGCGCTAGGCGCGGGGTGCGGCACGTCTCGTTGGGCAACACCCGCTGGCCCGGCGTCTTCCGCTCCACCAGCCGCGCCGCCAACCACGACTACCCCGACCGCGCCAGCGCCGACCGCGTCCCCCGCGCCACCGGTGCCCTCGCTGGGCGCAAACACTGCCGGGCAACCCGATCCAGCATTGATGGCTCGCGTGATGGCCGAGGTTCAGGCTGTCGGACAGTACGACCGGGCGGCCCAAGATCAACTCGTTGCCGAGCTGCAACAGGCCGAACCGGCTGTGTGGCCGGCGGTCGTTCAGAGTTTCCGCTCACGGCTGGCCTACTCCCAACGACTCCGCCAGCACGAGGCGGCCGAAACGCAGGCCCTGGCGGCCGCACGCCCGTGCGAGAATGGGGCTTCTCCTCCCGCTGCTTCATGGAGTAGACAACCGGCCACCGAGACGATTCAACTCGCTCAGGCCTCGGCGGGCTCGGAAAGGCCGAAGACCACACGGCTTCCGACGCCCCACGACGCGGCCCTTCCACCGGACTCGCCTCCCGAAGGCACTTATCCCAAGACCGTTGCTCCCAACCCGCCGCTGTTGAGCGCCACGGAGCCGGTCGAACCACCAACCTCAGAGAAGAAAACCTCCACCGACATCCAGCAGGCGTCGTATTCGAGCCAGCCTCCGCATGACTGGCGCGGGTTACTAACCCAGGCCATCGCCGGGCTGGAACAGTCGCTTGCCCAGGCCGATTCAACCGAAGCCTCACACGCCGACCATGCCCGACTCCGTCTGCTCCAACTCGCGGCCGGCCACCGCGACGAGGCCTTGCAGCCAATTCCCCACGCCTCGCCGGCCGAATCGGACTTCTGGTCAAAGGAATTCTATGGTCTGGCCGCGCTGCTGGACACCAGCCAAATTCCCGAGCCCACGCGCCGCGCGGCCGAAGCCAAGCGGCATCTGAACGACGCCACGGTCAGTCTGAGTGAACTGGCCCCGTTGGAGATTCGTAATCTGGCCTTCTGCCGCAAGGTGCAAAGCTACGGCAACATCGAGCGGTTCCCAACCTATGTCTTCAAGCCGGGCGATCCCGTTCTGCTTTATGCCGAAGTAGAGAACTACCGCAGCGAGCCCACCCCCAAGGGCTACTGCACCGTGCTGAAGAACAGCTATCAGATCTTCGACAGTGCCGGAAACCGCGTCGAGGAACGATCCTCCGCCCCCACCGAGGACTACTGCGACCACCCCCGCCGCGATTATTTCGTCGGGTGCGAGTTCAACCTGCCTAATCGGCTCTATCCGGGCAAGCACACACTCAAGCTGACGGTCGAGGACCTCAAGGGCCAACGGGTAGGCGAATCGTCGATCGAATTCGAGGTGAAGGTCAAGTAGGGCCACCCTCCAGGGCCAAACGACCGGTTCTCCTCGTTCCAGTCGTTCCAGCGCCTGGACAGAACGGCCGATACCAGATAGACTGTCAGGTCTGTCCCCCTATTTGGCCAGACAGGAACGGGTGTGATTATCGAGCCGGATTGGCCGGTTTGTCCAAGTTCCGAAGTCGCCGTAAGTGATCCCTGCAACCTTCAATATAAGGAGGAATGAGTGGTCAAGTTGACGTTGCGTGAGAAGGAGTCCATCCAAGAGGCGGTGCGCCGGTTCCGCAAGTTGGTCGAGCGGAGCGGCTTGAAGAAAGAGATGCGACGGAGGGAGTATTACGAGAAGCCGAGCGAGACGAAGCGTCGTGCCCGTCTCCGCGCCGAGCGACGTTCCCGTCGCACCCGCATGATCCAAGGCCTCTAGTGCCTGCCTTGCCACGGTCCTTTCTCCTAGGCCGTGGCTCCCCGTTCTGAAGACAAGCGCCGGTTCTATCGGTCCGGCGCAGGCTCGGGCAGAAGTCCATCCGCCGAGTGGATCGTGAGGTCGTCGCGCGCCGAGAGAACCGCGACCCGTTTGCCGTCCGGCGACCAGGCGACGATCAATCGGCGGTCGATTCGTTTGATCAGTCGGCCCGTCGCGACGTTCCACAGCCGGGTGGCCCCGTCGGCATGGTTCGAGACGAGGATCCGCCCCTTTTGAAGAAACGCCTGGGGAATGCTCGCGCCCTCCGGGCCTTCGAGCGAGTGGAGCAGCCGGCCCGGTCGGGGCTCCCAAATCTGGAGCAATCCGCTCATGCGTCCGACGGCCAGTTTGGCCCCGTCGGGAGAAAAGCAGCCCGAGGTGAGCCACTGGGGCGTCCGCAGGCTCCATACCCGCCGGCCGGTCGCCGTCTCCCAAACGGTCAATTGTCCGGCCATCTGGTCGATTGCCACGACGTATCGGGCGTCTTCGGAAAAGAAACCTTCAATCGGTCGTTCGTCCTCGGGATCGGTCTCCATCAGGCTTTTAAGGCTCTCCGGTTCCAGCACGCGGCCGGCCAGTTGCCGCCCCGAGGCGACGTCCCATTGTCCGACCGCGCCTCCCGGCGCTGCCCAACCGAACACCGTCCGCCCGTCGGGCGAGAACCGCACGGCCTCGATCGAGTGGGCAAACGGCATCGTGGCATCCGGCGTCAGAGTGTATTGGCCGACCAACGGCCCACCGGGGCATTCAAGCACCGTGAC
>JAFGFF010000224.1 GCA_016931075.1 Pirellulales bacterium
GGCAGCGGCACGAGCGACACCGAGCCGTGCCACTGCCGCGAGTTGTAACCCTCCGCGCCCGCGTAGGGAGGTTCCTTGAGCGGCGTGGGCTTGGCGGAAAAGCCCTTCACGTTGGCGACGTAGAGCTGCCGGCGCGGCGAGTCCAGGGCAATCGCCGCGGGGAACCAGCCGACCGGAAACAAGCCCACCAGCTTGGAACGCCGCTCGCCCGGGGCAAACTCGATCACGCCGATGGCGTTCTGGGTGCCGTTGGCGACGTAGAGCGTGCGGCCGTCCGGGGCGAACGCCAGGGCATTGGGCGTCGCGCCGAGTAGCTCGCTCGGCTTGGGCTTCGCCCAGATCGTCTCGACGACCTGGCCGGTGCTCGTGTCGATCACGCTCAGGTTGTCGCTGGCCGCGTTGGCCACGACGACGAACGCCTCGTCCGGCGAGACGGCCAGCGCCGAGGCGTGCAGGTGGGTCGGGATCTCCTGCCGCTCGCCCGAGGCCAGGTCAATCACCGTCACGCTCCCGTCGCTGGCGACGAAACGCACCGGGTCGACGCGCACAACGGTGCCCTGCCCGGCGGGTCCGACCAAATCGCCCGGCTCGGGGTGTCGGCCGCCCCAGTTGGACACGTAGGCCTTGCCCCGGACCAACACCACGTCGTACGGCACCATGCCCACGTCGAACCGCCGCAAAACCTTGTCCGACTCGGTGTCGATCTCCAGCAGCGTGTTGGTGAGATTGCCGCACACGTAGAGCCGCCGGCCGTCCGGGCTCAGGGCCAGCCCGCTCGGGATCTCGGCCTTGCGATGCAGGCCCGTGGCGTCGGGCAACGGGATGCTGCGCAGCCCCTTGACGTGCCCGTCGCCGTCAACCTCGAAGACCTTGACGTCGCCCTCGACGTTGCTCAGATAGACCCTCCGCCCGTCGCCCGAGAAGATCAGGCCGGTGAAGCTCACCTGGCTTTTGGCCGCCCGTTCGAGGATGCGTGGCGTGACGGGCTGGTTCGTGCCCGCGCCTTCGGCGGGCAGGGCCACCCGGTCGATCACCTCGGCCGTCTCGGGATTGACGAGGACCAGTTGATTCGTCTTGCCCGTGACGACCAGGATCCGCCCGTCGGGCGACAGGGCGATGGCCTGCGGCCTCATTCCGGGCATCTCGATCTGCCGTCCCAGCGGCGTAATCGTCTGCGACACCGGCAGCACCGCCCGATCCGCCCCGTGCCAGCCCACCGTTTCTTTTGGATCGGCGGGCGTCTTGGCGGCGTCCTCGTCGGCCGCTCGGGCCGGGACGGTGGCAAGGCAAACCAACGTGAGGCACAGAAGCCGGTAGTGTCGATGGATTCGTTTGCGCAAGTGCATGAGAAGTCACTCCGAAAGAGCCGTAAGAGTTGTCCCCACAGTGGTTTGAGTCTACCAGATCGCCACCGCCGGGGCAAGGAGCCGTCGGGCGGCTCGTGACCCGGTAGGTGCTAACAACGCAGCGATGCCGGGTACTCCGAATCCTCACCTGGGAGTGCTATTGGGGGCGAAATGCTGCTTGAGCGCGGAAATCCGATCCTCAAACATCTTCGCGACATCATCGTACGTGAGCAGTTGCGTGCTGGTCAGCCTCCGGTTATACGCTCGAAGATACTCCCGGTCCGTTTCGGTGAATCCCGTGGAACGGCCGATGACTATCATGTACTGAGGAGACTCGAAGCCTGGGAGCTTCTCCCGTAGATAGCCAGCATGCTTTTGAAGCCAAACGTCCCATTGACAGGTCTGATGGATTGCGTGCTGGACTTCCGATCGAAGTTGGCCACTGGTGGTGAAAAGTCTGTGTGATGATTTCTCAATCTCGACGAGCGTGTACTTTGGTCCTTGGTCGAGCATATCGATGAGAACGAAATCTGTGCAGAAATCTTCGCCCAGCTTCTGTTTTGGAATTATCTGACCATTCGGGATCAAAAGCAGGGGGTGTTCCTTGAGGTGGTTTTGAAGGACTTCCTCCTTCGAGTCGTCCGCTGCAGTCTGGTCGAGCAGGTGTCGGAACTCGGTAAGCAATTGCTCCAATTGCCCTATGACGTCTTGGTTCGTTGTGGGGTGGTCGTGGACCAGGGCGCCGGCAATCGTGATCGAAAGGTCATGGATCGCATCTTCCAGCTCGGGGTTCTCCCCGTACTCGCATTTGAGCGTCTGGAGGTACGGTATCTGAACAGAACGATCTGAGGAGACGATCTCGCAGTCAATAGCTAGACTGCCGATGCCGAAGAAGAGGCCGTGGCCAATCTCTACTATCTTGCCATCGCTCTCAACGGGAATCCGCACGAATGTCGACCATTTCGACGATGGGGCATCAATGTCAATCACCCGGAAGTCACAGTTTGCCACACGCTTGAATCGAACCAGAATGCACGCGTCACGAAAACCGAAAACCCAGCTAATCAGATCCTTCGGTTCGATTCGCTGAATTCCAACGATCTCGGCGTTTCTTCCGAATGTGCGGAGGAGTCGATCGTGCCTAGCCCAATACTGCCGCTCGGCGTCAAGGACTCGCCGTGCTTTTCGCTCGATCAGCTTCTTGGTTTTGGACTTGGTCATTGAACGCCCAGCGAACGGTTACTCCCTTACAGTACGGACGCGTCCCAGCAGGGGCCCCGCCGCTTGACGCATCCCCCTCAAAAGCCTACTATAACCGCTTTCCCACCGGACACAACACCAACCACAGAAACCCGGGAGGACAACGCCATGAATCAGCTCTCTTGGA
>JAFGFF010000225.1 GCA_016931075.1 Pirellulales bacterium
CGAGGACACGCGCGACCCACGGCGCTGGGCCGCCTTTCAGGCCATCACGGGCAAGGACCAACCCATCCCGCCGGGCGAGCCGATCCCGCTGGCTATCCGGCTGGGGAAGAAACTGAGTGTCAAGGACGTGGCCGACGTGCTTCGCAACCGCAAGAGCGAGCGGCACATCAGCGAAACACGTACCCTCGAAATGGCCATCTTTCAACTTCGCCAGGACATGCCCCCGGCTGTGGGCTGCGTCTACTGGCGAACGACGTGCGAGCCGTCCTCAGGCGTGTTGCTGCCCTGGTACGTGGGCATCACCAGCGTCCCGGACGAGTACGCTGCCCCGCAACCTCTGGCCGAGCGGTTGACCGACGCCTATCATTTCAACCCGCCCGAGAGCCTCTTCGAGCCGAACGACCGGCTGGTTTGGTGGACGTTCCATCGCTTGCAGGACTGGGTTCACGAAGACTACAACAACCGGATCGGCGGGGTCCGTCCGCAGTGGGCGCAAGTGGAGCAAAAGCTCTTTGACCACCAACGCAAGATCGAAAAGGAGGCCATGGACCGCTGGCAGACCACCCCAGGAGTGGCCCGATGGCTATTGACCCAGTACTGCACGGTCATAGCAGAGGACGCGAAAACGGCTGCGGACGCGAAGCTCTATGCGGCAAAGCAAGACGAGGAGAAAAAATAGGGCAGTGTCCGTTTCTTGCCTCTCCCTTTGAAAGAGGGGTCGGGGGTGAGGGCAGGTCACCAAACCACGAAAGGGGACAGTCCCATGTTTTCGGCTTGCACGACGATTGAGATAGCGTAGACCTCTGGCCGAAAAACGGGACAGTTCCCGACGCGGCACTGCCCGGCAAAGCGATGGCCCCGACTTGCCGTCCGGGGGTCAACTGCCGTATACTCAATCAGTCGCCGTAATGGCCATGCTAGTGTGGTCTGCTAGCAACCGTTAAACACATCTCTTTCCGAGGTGAACCTCTCGTGATGAATCCAGAGCGAATACCGATCGTTGGAATTGGACAGGACGGACTTGGCGGGCTCAGCGGAGTCGGCCGGCGGCTTGTCGAGGAGGCCGACCTGCTGGTGGGCGACAGCATCGCGCTGGGGCTTCTGCCCGAAAGCAAGGCCGAGCGTCTGGAGATCGGGACCGACTTCGACATAGTCGTCGAGCAGTTGGCCGCGCCGACCGGCCAGCGGATCGTCGTGCTGGCGGTGGGTGACCCGTTGTTCTACGGCGTGGCCCGGTATCTTTGCGACCGGTTGGGCAAGGATCGTTTCGAAGTGGTTCCTCACGTCAGCACAATGCAACTGGCTTTTGCCCGGGTAAAGGAAAGTTGGGAAGAGGCCTTTTTGACGAACCTGGCGGGGCACAACCTGCAGAGTGTGTTGGAGACGATTCGCGGGGCGGAGAAAGTCGGCCTGTTCACTTCTGAGACGATTACCCCGTCGGACGTCGCGCGGAATCTGCTGGACGTCGGGCTCGACTATTTCACGGCCTACGTCTGCGAGAACCTGGGCTCACCCGACGAACGGGTCACGCACGGCGAACTCGAGGAACTGATTGGGCAGGAGTTCTCGCCGTTGAACGTCATGGTCCTGATTCGCAAGCCGCACATGCCCGACCGGCCCAGCGAGTGGGTCGGGCGGCGACTGTTCGGCAATCGGGACGAGGCCTTCTTGCAGTCGAAGCCGAAACGGGGCCTGTTGACGCCGTCGGAGATCCGCGGCATGGTCCTGGCCGAAATGGACCTCGGCCCGGCCAGCGTCGTCTGGGACGTCGGGGCCGGCAGCGGCTCGGTGGCGATCGAAGCGGCCCAGTTGGCCTCGAAAGGGCAGGTGTTCGCGATTGAGGTCGATCCGGAGGATCATGAACTGATCCGGGCCAACGCGAAGCGGTTCGGCGTGAAGAACCTGATACCGATCCTGGGCAAGGCCCCCGAGGCGTGGCGCGATCTGCCCGACCCGGACGCCGTGTTCGTCGGCGGCACCGGCCGTGAAAGCGCCCGGCTGGTCGAAGCAGCCGTCAAGAGACTTCGCGCGGGCGGACGCCTCGTGACGACGATGGGCAGCATCGACAACGTCTCGGAAATCCACCGCATCCTCCACCAGGTCTCTCGCGACGTGGCCGTCTGGATGCTCAACATCGCGCGGGGCACCTACCAACTCGAACGCATCCGCTTCGAGTCGCTCAACCCCGTGTTTCTCATGGCCGTCGTCAAACCGGAGTGAGCCCGCATTCGTAGGTCAGGCTGTGCCTGACAAGTGTCGCCAATCGACACACTGTAGGGAACGCCCTCCGTGGCGTTCCGGTTTTTCGGCAACCATTCCGCGGAAACCGTAGGAACGCCACGGAGGGCGTTCCCTACTGGGTGGGACGCGACATTTTTCCGTGTTGCGGTGTCTTGGCCCCACCACGTCTGGCAGGATCGGCCCAGTCGCTACAGGCCGGATTGCGCTGTGATGGGCGTATCCGACCCGGACCGGACGCGGCGTAAAGTTGAAAAGGCCATGCCGTTTCCCTATTGCCCGGCCGTTGCCGTGGAAGAAGGAGAAACATCGACGTGCCGAGGGGCAAAAGTGACGAGCGTTCAACATGAAGCCACGGTGGTCCGCGTGAACATGGCGGACATCGCCTACGCCCGGGCTCCGGTCGTACTGGAGACGTTGCTCGGGTCGTGCGTCGGCGTGGCCATTTGGGACCGGTCACGTCAATTGGGCGCGTTGGCCCACGTCGTCTTGCCCGACAGCCATGCCCGCTCGGGCTCGCCCGGCAAGTTCGCCGACACGGCCATCGCCGAAGCCAAACGGCGACTCGTGCTCCAAGGCGCTGTAACGCGCAGCCTGACGGCCAAGATCGCCGGCGGCGCGACGATGTTCCAAACGACAGGCAACCTCGACATCGGCCGGTTCAACCATCAAGCCGTGGTGACCCAACTCCGCCGCCAGGGGATTACCCTCACCGGTGAACACGTCGGCGGACAGCAGGGCCGATTGATCCGGTTCTCGCCACAAGATGGAACCGTCCGGGTCATCATTGCCCGCGAGGAAGTGGCCGTGCTCTGAGCGGCACACCCACCATGCCGGGGGGCAATACGAGCGAGATCTCTGGGACCGAACTTCATGGGGCAGCCTCTTGTCCTATCGTTTATCGGGGGGTAGGATGATCCTCTTTGTTTGTGGAGTCCTGCTATGCGGCATGTGCTATCGGCCTTGGTTCAGAACCGGCCCGGGGTGCTCTCGCACATTTCCGGCATGTTGGCCTCGCGCGGGTACAACATCGACAGCCTGGCGGTGGGCGAGACGGAGAATCCCGATCTGTCCCGGATGACGTTCGTCGTCGTCGGCGATGACCGGATTCTGGAGCAGGTCCGCAAGCAACTGGAGAAGATCGTCACGGTCGTCCGGGTCGATGACATCAGTTCGAAGGACTACGTCGAGCGCGATTTGATGTTGATCCGCCTAGCCGCCACGCAAGGTCAACGGAGCGAGATCCGCGAGTTGACCGAAATCTTTCGCGGCCGGATCGTCGACGTTTCGACCGAGATGGTCATGATCGAAATCTCCGGTCAGGAACGCAAGATCCAGGCGTTCATCGAGCTGGTCCGACCCTTTGGGATCATCGAGCTGGTCCGGACAGGCCGCATCGCCATGGTTCGCGGGACCGACCGCAAGACGGCGGTACCAGCGACGGACGCGCCGCCGACAGCGGACGATGACGTGGCGTGACGCGAGCCGGCCGACCGATCCGCGCTCCCTGGGACCGCAATGCGGTGGATCGGATCCGTGGTTTTCCTTCCCTAACCCAAACCTTCCTGAAATCCGAATACAAGGAGTATGCTCATGCCGGCCAAAGTCTACTATGATAAAGACGCCGATCTGGCCCTGCTGAAGAACAAGACCATCGCCATTCTGGGCTACGGCTCGCAAGGCCACGGCCACGCCCAAAACTTGCGTGACAGCGGCTGCAATGTCATCATCGCCGAGCTGCCGGGCACAGCTAATCACGACCAAGCGGTCAAGGACGGCTTCGAACCCCTCTCCGCGGCCGAGGCGACCAAGAAGGCCGACATCATCACGATCCTTCTGCCCGACGAAATCCAGGCCGACGTCTTCCGTGCCGAGGTCCGCGACAACCTGTCCCCCGGCAACGTCCTGGTCTGTGCCCATGGGTTCAACGTTCACTTCAACCAGTTCGAGATTCCCCAGGGCGTGGCGGCCATTCTGGTCGCACCGAAAGGGCCGGGCCATCTCGTTCGGGCCGAATACGTCAAAGGGGGCGGCGTGCCCTGTCTGATCGGCCTGGGCCCCGGGGCCGACGACAGCTCGCGCGGGATCGCCCTGGCCTATGCGAAGGGCATCGGCGGCGCCCGGGCCGGCGTGATCGAGACCACGTTCGCCGAGGAGGTTGAGACCGATCTGTTCGGCGAGCAGGTCGTCCTGTGCGGTGGCGTTTCGGCCCTGATCAAGGCCGGCTACGAGACGCTGGTCGAGGCCGGCTATCAGCCTGAAATGGCCTACTTCGAGTGCATGCACGAGGTCAAGCTCATCGTCGACCTGCTTTACCAGGGCGGGCTGAATTACATGCGTTACAGCATCTCGAACACGGCCGAATACGGCGACTACACCCGCGGCCCTCGGATCATCACCGACGAGACCAAGGCCGAGATGAAGAAGATCCTCGGCGAGATCCAAAAGGGCGAGTTCGCCCGCGAGTGGATCCTCGAAAACAAGGCCGGCGCCCCCTCGTTCAAGGCCCTGCGCCGCCTCGAGCGCGAGCACGGCATCGAAGCCGTCGGCCGCCAACTCCGCCGGCTCATGCCTTGGATCGACGCGAAAGAAGTCTAGCGGCACGCGTTCTGTAGGAGGCGACTCCCGTCGCCGAAGATGGATACTCGCCGACCATTCGGCGACAGGAGTCGCCTCCTACAGAGAGCCCCGGGTTAACTCCCTTCGACGGGTTGTTATTTCCGTCCACGAACCACACCCAACAGCCCCAAGCCGCTGAGCATCAGGAGCAGCGTCGACGGCTCGGGGATACAGTGTAGCTGCCAGTCAAGAAGATCATGGTTTTGGCAATAGCTGCCGGTCGCGGCGGTGAACCCAACCCAGGCCTTGCCGTCACCGTCCAGGATATTGTCGCCGCCCACGTCGGTCAGGTCCAGCGAGACCGTCAAGAGGGGCGTGGCAAGGTCGTCGATGTAGACCTGCATGGTCCCGGGCACGTAGACGATTCGGGCCGTGTGGTCTTCTTCATCGTCGAAAAAAACCGGGAAAACCGGTCCCGGGGACAAGGCGTACTCGGGCTCGAACGAGTTGGGAGCAGCCCCCGCCGTTTGCACGCTGACGTGGGGGGTTAACGCTTCTTCGGGAAGATGGTGGTATACGTCAAACTCCACGGCCACGCTTCGTGGAATGTTCGTATACCCAAGACCACTTCCTTCGTGTTTTCCTTCGTGTTCGTATATCCCCAAAGCGCTAGTGGCGCTGTCCGCGTCTTGCAGGACAAACGCGAATCCGTCGGCGGGCCGCGCGAAGGTCCAGTCGGGGTCTAGGTAGAGGCGTGGATCGTTCATGTTAAACGTGAAAGTTGTCTCGAAGCCGAGAGCCACCGCTTGCTTTTCGGCGTGCCAGGCCGAGCCTTCTTGTTCAACGCGTTCGATCCCGCGCGCCACGCGAAGCTTATCCTCCATCTGGACCGCGTCACCGTTGAGCGCCAAACCCGAAACGGAACTGAAGTTGCTGTAGAGGAAATCGGCCCTCGCGGAAAGCCCTTGCCCTAACACGAACCCCAACAGAAAAAGGAAGCCAACCGCGCGAATCACCGTCTTACACGCATACCCATGTCGAGTCATTGCAACACCTCCTGCCCATTGTGCATTCGGATTTAAGGTTAAGCCGCTCCCATCTCAAGCTAAACTGTCGCCCGAACTCGATCATGATAAGCTGGTGCCTCTGGTAAAGCAAGAATCTCCTCTCCAAGATTGTTGCACAACCCAGACACAAGTGTGGTGCATTTTTGTGTTAGTTCCCGGTCAAAAAAACATCTTCGCGAGTTGCTTTTCCCTCCAATAAGGCCCCTCTGATCGAGGGAGAGCAAATCGCAAAAGACGAAGGCTGGGGGGATCGGGCTTGCCAAAACCGCGCCATCAGTGACAATGACGGGAGTTACCCAAGGAGGGCCTCGCCATGTCCGATTCAAAACCCGCGGTGATGACACGGTTCGACGAACTCAAGCCGGGCGATCGGCTCGAAGTCGAGCACACGCTGACGATCGGCTCCACCCAACGGCCTGTTCGCACCACCGGCAAGGTCATCCGCACCGAACGCCGCCGCCACGGCCTGCACTGCCACCGGGCCAACGACGACAAGGTCTTCAGTGACGTCATCCTCCTCGAACTGCCCGACGGCGAACTGACCACCGTCACCATGGACGAGTTCACCGTTTTGCGACGAGGGTAAACAATCCATCGTTTGCGACGAGCCCGTAGGCCGGGTCGTGACCCGGCGTCTGGTGGCCCTGCCGGGTCACGACCCGGCCTACGGGCTCCTTCAGCAGACGCTACTGCTGTTTCCGCCAGAAGGCCGTGCCGTCGCGTTCTTCCCAGTGGCCCTTGGGCGAAATGAAACGCAGCCGGTCGCCTTGCATGGCGATGTCCCACGCGCCACTTTCGAGCGCCTTTTGATAGA
Organism: Pirellulales bacterium; assembly: GCA_016931075.1. Lineage (GTDB taxonomy): Bacteria > Planctomycetota > Planctomycetia > Pirellulales > Thermoguttaceae > JAFGFF01. Next base: position 6,679 of record JAFGFF010000225.1, read on the forward strand.
GCGTCAGACCGGCGCGGAGTTGGGCGTCGGTGTAACCGTCCAATGGAGCATCACTGGGTGGTACTGGCGTCTCGCCAGTGCGGCACTGGCGAGACGCCAGTGCCACCCGGCGGGCGAGTTCGGCTTCGACGGTGGCTATCGCACGAGCAATCAACTGGCGAACCAGTTCCGCGACGGCCGGGCCCATCTCGGGACCGACGGCCTGGAAGGCCCAATTGATGAAATGGGTAAGGATCGTGCTGGACAGCGAGCCAAGCACGCCGCCGAGCCGGTGGCCGGTTGGGCCGGTGCCCGTGCAAAGGGTCAACGGCAACAGATAGGCCCCTTGTTCCAGCCGGCCGGTCACGAAGCAGCCGAAGCCGACGCACGCGCCCGCTTCGATCACCGAATTGGACCCGATGAAGCAGCATTCCATCCGGACTGGCGACTCGGCCGTGCCGAGCACCTGGGTGCCAGCCCCGATCATGGGCACGGCCGGCACGAGGACCGTCTTGCCGTCCAACTCGACCGGCGTGGGCAGCGCCACGAGATGCGCGCACCGTCCAGCCGCGTGCATCGACATGAAGTTCGTGCCCAGGTCGGTCGAGATCAGCGGGCCGCTGGCGATCATGCCATACTTACTTGTCACTTGGTTCAAATCGGCAAACGGGCTCACGGTCGCCCGGGCGGCCAGGTCACATCGAGCCAACCGGGCCGCGTCGACTTTCGACTCGGCGCCCACGCTTGTCTCGTCCAACCACGACGAACGAACCACCGTGTCGGCGCCGACGCGGCTCTTGATGAGAATGCTCCGGTCCACCTGGGCGTTCGCGTCGACATGGCCACCATCGAGCACCGAATTCCAAACACTCGCCCCGGCCGCCACGACCGTGCCCGGCCCGATCCGACACCCCGGGCCGATCCGCGCTGAGGAATCGACCTGTGCCGTCGGATCAATCTCGGGCGGTCCGCCCGTTCCTCCCCTCTCCCTTTGGGAGAGGGGCCGGGGGTGAGGGTGCGTTGAGGCACTGTCGGCCAAAGAAGCGGATTCGGTAGAAGCCAAGTCGGGCGCGACGGCCTCGTTCACGGATGAACCCGGGATGTGTTTCATCCCGCCCTCACCCGGCGGCTGCGCCGCCACCCTCTCCCAAAGGGAGAGGGAAGAATCGGGCGCGCTCGGCAAGGCCATTGAAACCGTAGCCGCCGGGGCCATATCGGGGCCTTCGAAGAGACTGGACTCGTCGACCTGGTTCTCCAAGGCGTCGGGCGCGAGGGCCAGAATTTTCTCGAAGGCCGGATGGGTCCACCGGTCCGCTTCGTGTCGCCAACCAACCGGTTGCCCTCCCTCGAATCGCCACAGGTCGGCTTTGAGGTGGGCCGTGAGCAAAGCGTGTGTTGTGGCGATCCAAGGCGGCCATCCGCCTCGGGGCTGTTGGTCGCGGGGCAGGCTCAAGTCGACGTCGTGCTCGGCCGCCATCGCTTCGGTCATGGCCAGGGCCGAGTGGAGGGCCTCGGTGACGATCGTGTCAGCCACGGACTTCCGCGACTCCTCCAGCGCTTCGTGCAGCCGGGCGACCATGGCGATCACCGCACCAGGGGCGTAAGTGAATACCCAGGCCCCGCGCCGTTGCTTCGGGCCCAGGCCGTTGGACAGTTCGCCCGGCATGACGAGCCCTTGGGTCGATCCGCCGCCCACGCCCGCGATGGCAAAGGGCATCAAGTAGGTCGTCAGCCGGTCGACGACCAGCTCTTCGTCCGAGTGGTGCGGCGCGTTCGACTGGCCAATCACCTTGGTCCACGGGACAACCCAGCAGCAGGGGCCCAGCTCGATCTGTTCGTGGCTCAAGAGCGGATCGCTCCACAGCCCACCGTAGGGTCCGAAATCCCGCAGCACGCCGTCCGGCTGTGGCAGGAGCTTGCCCGAGTTGGTCGAGTTGATCGTATGCGCGCCGTACCGGCTCACATGGGGCAGATCGATCGTGCCAACGACCTGCAATCGACGCGTGGCCGGATCAAAGCGAACCTGGGGAAAGCGGTTCGAGAAGATGCCTTCGTAGTAGCCCATCCGGTCGATTGTCGTGCCGTGGCCGAGCAGGGCCTCCGAGATTTCGGTCGGCCCGTCGAGCCGAACCCGGGCGGCCGTGTTGACCAGCGTGACCTTCGCCCGGGTGATAAAGTTATCCGGGCCGAAGCGGCAGTTCTCAGCCCAGGTATTGCTCACAATCGATCGCGGCCCGACCTCGGTGTTCAGAAGCGTCGCGTGGCGAATCACGGCCCTTTCACCCACCCGGGGTCGTTCGGCGCCGGCGACGACGGTTCGGCCGGCCGCGTCGCATCGATGCTGGGCCGGTCGGCCCTCTGCTCGGAGAATCGAATTAGCGACCACCGCGCCCGTGTCGATTTGGCCATTATGGATCCGGCTGTCACGGATCTTCGCGCCGGGCCCGATGGTCGTTTCGGAGCCAGTCAGATAACTGGCGCCCGATACATGGACATCCGGGGCGATTCGTTTCGGATCGACGTCCGGTCCGAGGCAATGGGGTTCGATCATCAGTGCATCTTCTCCAGGGTGGAGCAAAAAGTCCCCGGCCCTTGCCAAGTCCGGTTGTCAGATCAAGAGGCTGTACAACAGTCCTCCCGCCCACAAAACCGGGGGGCCATTTTGCGGGACTGTGCATTCTATTTTCCCAGCCATCGTCCCGCAACAGTCGGCCGACGCGGCGGACAACGCCCGGGCGGGATTTTCTATTTTCCGGCTAGAATGCGCTTGGCAGCGCCCCCCATCTGCGGGTATGTTATGGGAGATGTGGAGAATGCGGCTGCTATTCAAACGTCTTGGGGGGACGGAACGATAGATAGCCTGGGCAGTATATCGACCCGACGGAATCCGCCGGCCATCCTCTTGGTGGAAGACGATGCGTCTCACGCCGAGTTGCTGATGCGGTGTCTGGTCCGTCACGAGATCCATTGCGTGGTCCACCACGTTGTCGACGGGGAGGGCGCGATGGACTATCTTCTTCGGCGGGGCAAGTATTCCGACCCGGCCGCCAGTCCCCGCCCGCGGATCGTCTTGATGGACCTCCGCTTGCCCAAGATCGACGGCTTGGAACTGCTCGAACAGATCAAGTCCTGCCCTTCGCTTCAGAAGACGCCGATCGTCGTCCTCACCACATCGGCGATGGAAAGCGAGATCACCAAGGCCTACGCCCGGCAGGCCAACAGCGTTCTGTGCAAGCCGACCGACTACTCCGAGTTCGTCGAGATGGTCGACTGCCTGGCACGCTACTGGCTCCAGTGGAATCGCAACCCCTGGACGGCCGAATCGAGTGCTTCTTCCACTCCGTCGAGCCAGTCACGTCAGTGACACGACCATCCCGTCGTAGGCCAGCTCCATCCCGTCGGGCAACGCCCGATTGGTCTCATCATGATCGAGGTGGTGGCACATGTGCGTGAACAGGGTCCGTTTTGGCGCCAGTCGCCGGGCCGTCTCGACCGCCTCTTCGACGTTCATATGCGAGATGTGCGGCTTGTGGCGGAGGCACCCGAGGATCAAAACGTCCAGGCCTTCGAGCTTCGCCATGCTCTGGGGCGGGATTTCCTTTGCGTCGGTGCAATAGGCCACGTTGCCCAGACGGAAGCCCAGGATGTCGGCCTGCCCATGGCGCAGGCGAACGGGCGTCACCTCGGCGCCAAGGACCTCGAACGGCTCCGTCGCGATGCGTCGAAACTCCAGCCGCGGCACGCCTCCGGCCGGATAAGCCTGCACGACCGGATCGAACGCGTAGTCGAACGTCGCGCGGATCCGCTGCTCGACATTCTCCTCGCAGAAGAGGGGCAGCTCACCCTCCAGGTAGTGATGGAAGATCCGCAGGTCGTCCAGACCGAAGAGGTGATCGGCGTGCGCGTGGGTGTAGAAGACGGCGTGGGCCAGCCCGATCTTTTCACGCAACAACTGGACGCGCAGCTCGGGCGTCGTGTCGATCAGCACGTTGCCCTCGGGCAGGCCCAACACGACGCTGGCCCGTGTCCGGACGTTCTTCGGGTTGTCGCTCGTGCATGTCGTGCAGCCGCACCCGATCATCGGCACGCCGTGCGACGTCCCGCTGCCCAGAAAGACAAGCTGCCCTCGGAGGTTGCGGCTGACTGCGGTCTTGAGCAAGATGGTCTCCCGGAGTGGCTATCGCAGAGCGGCTTGGAGTTCCTGGGCGCGGGCCAGGTCGGCGCGGGCGGCGTCGGTGTGGCCGAAGGCCATGTTGAGCCGGCCGCGTAGTTCGTAGGCTTCGGCCATCGTGGGGCAAAGCTCGACGGCCTTGTCGAGGTCGGCCATGGACTGGTCCAATTTTCGCGCGGCTCCGTAAGCGCCGGCCCGACCGCAGTAGGCCCGGGCCGCGCGGGGTACGAGTCGGATCATTTCGGTCAAGTCGGCCGCGCCCGCCTCGGCGTCGGTCGGATCGCCCGACTGAATCGCATGTCGCGTGCGGCACATGCCCCGTTCGCGCCAGGCGGCCACGTAGGTCGGATCGAGCCGGAGCGCCTCGGTCAGATCGGCCAGCGCCTTGCGGTAGAGCGCGCCGTCGGGATCACCCGCGTAGTGGCTGGCCCCGGCATGGCAATGCCCTCGATGGAAAACGGCGGCGGCACAGCCGGGCGATCGGGCGACCACCCCATCGTAGTCGGACAGCGCGGCCAGGAAATCGTCGCGTTCTTTCCAGGCAAAGGCCTTGGCGTTTCGGGCGATCGCCCGTTGACGATAGGCGTGCAGGTCGTCCGGTTGTCGTTGCAGCGTGTCGGTGCAGATCGCGATGGCGGTTAGAAAATCGGCGTCGGAGCCCGGCTTGTCCCGTTTGGCGGCCAGGGTCCGTCCCCGTTCGACGAGCCCTTCGACGTTGCCCGGGTCGAGACGCAGCATCTCGGCATAGTCGGCCGCGGCCTTGTCGTATTGCTTTCGCGTGTGATAGGCCAGCGCGCGTGCGCGATAGGTGTTTGCATCGGCCGTATTCTGAGCGATTTTCTTCATGCACAGCACGATGCCCCGATCCAGGTCGGCCGTCGCGCGGTGGTGATCGCCCCGGTTCCAAAAGAGGCCTCCTCGCCGGATCCATGGCAAAGGCAAGCCGGGATCGAGACGGATGGCCTTGGTGTAGCCGGCGATGGCCTCGTCCCAATAGTCGGTTGTTTCGTCGACCAACGCTTTGCCGAAATGGGCCTGGACATGGTTCGGATCGAGTTGGATCGCCTGTTGAAAATCCTTCTTGGCCCGGTCCAACCACCAGGTCTTCCGCCAGCACTCGCCGCGCCGGTAGTAGGCCTCGGCATAGCTCGGGTTGCGTTGAATGGCCGCGTTGAACGCGCCGATCGCCCGATCGTATTGCTTTGTGTCGAACAGTCGCATCCCGACCTGGAACGGATCGGCCTGCGCGCCGGCGGCCTCGGGCGGCGCGGCCACGCTCTGTTCCAAGGGGCCGAACACGAGCCCCACACCAAAGACAACCACCGGGACAAGGCAAACCAACAGGCGACAGCCGTGTTCGCCAACTCGGACGCGGGAATGAGACATCGAAGAAATCCTCCGGGGCAAGATATTGGGAATGCGATTCAATACGAGCCGGATATTGTGCGGTGGGAGCCGAATTACACACAAGGCCAGTCTCGCGGTCCCCGCGCACGGGGTATCGGCGATCCACAACCCTTCTTGACCGACCCTGGCAATCCAGGTAGATTGCGCGATTGGACTTATATGCGCCCACCCCGTCGCAGACCCTCTTTCGGACGCCGGCCGGTTGACCGAACGCGTTCGAGAGTCCTGGTTTGCGTCCTTTGACCCATAGATGTCGGATTGCCATGGAAGCGCTGGAACGGATCTGGGAATTCATTGCGGAGTTTTTCGCCGGGTTTGGCCGCGGGTTCGAGCGGCTGATCACCGGGATGTTCGGCTCGTCGAACGCCCGGTACTTGAAAAAGCTCCAGCCGCAGGTCGACGCGATCAACGCCCTGGAGCCGAAGTTTCAGGAAATGAGCTCCGCGGAACTCAAGGCCCAGACCGAGAAGTTCCGCCGCCGGCTGGACGCCGGAGAGACGCTGGACGACTTGTTGGTCGAGGCGTTCGCCGCCTGCCGCGAGGCGGGCCGGCGGGTGCTGGGCATGCGCCATTACGACGTTCAGCTCATCGGCGGCATGGTCCTGCACAGCGGGAACATCGCCGAGATGGTCACCGGCGAGGGCAAGACGCTCGTGGCCACGCTGCCGACCTACCTGAACGCGCTGGCCGGCCCGGTCCACGTCGTCACGGTCAACGACTACCTTGCCCGGCGCGACATGGAATGGATGGGCCCGCTCTACATGGCCCTGGGCCTCTCGGTCGGCGCGATCCAGAACGACATGGGAGGCGAGGAGCGTCAGCGCGCCTATTCGTGCGACATCACCTACGGGACGAACAACGAGTTCGGGTTCGACTATCTCCGCGACAACATGCGGTCGGCCGCCTGGGGCGACGATCGCTATCCGAAGTACTCACAGCAAGTGCAAGGGCCGTTGAAGTACGCGGTGATCGACGAGGTGGACAACATCCTGATCGACGAGGCCCGGACCCCGCTGATCATCTCCGGCCCGGCCCACGACGACGTCACCCGCTACAGCAAGGCCGACCGGATCGCTCGACAACTCAAAAAGGACGTCCACTTCGAAGTCAAGGAGAAGGAGCACACGGCCCACCTGACCGACGAGGGCATCCGCGCGGCCGAGAAGCTGGCCGGGGTCGAGAGTTTCTACACGGCCGGCCACATGGAATGGCCCCACCTGTTGGACAACTCGCTCAAAGCCCATCACCTCTATAAACGCGACGTCAACTACGTCATCCAGAACGGCGAGATCGTGATCGTCGACGAATTCACCGGCCGGTTGATGCCGGGCCGCAACTGGAGCGACGGGCTGCACCAGGCCGTCGAGGCCAAGGAAGGCGTCCAGGTCAAGGAAGAGAACCAGACCCTGGCCACCATCACGCTGCAGAACTACTTCAAGCTCTACGACAAAATCTGCGGCATGACCGGAACCGCCATGACCGAGGCGTCCGAGTTCTACAAGATCTATCAACTCGACGTGATCGCCGTTCCGACCAACCGGCCCTTGAAGCGAATCAACAACCCGGACGTCATCTACCGAACCGAAAAGGAAAAGTACAACGCGATCGTCGACGAGATCGAAGAGATTCACAAGTTCGACGTCCTCGAACTGGACAACGGCAACCTCGTCCAGGGCGAAATCCTCCGCGAGCACGAGGACTCGATCGAGTTTCAGACCGAAGAGGACCGCAGCCGCCAGACCATCCCGCGCGATCGGATCAAGGAGATCGAGCGGCGTGGACGCCCGATCCTCGTGGGCACGGTCTCGATCGAACGGAGCGAGCTGATTTCCGGGATGCTCGACCGCCGGGGCATCAAGCACCAGGTGCTCAACGCCAAGCACCACCAGCGCGAGGCCGAGATCGTCGCCCAAGCCGGACGCAAAGGGGCCGTGACCATCGCCACGAACATGGCCGGTCGTGGAACCGACATCGTGCTGGGCGGCAATCCCGAAGCGATGGCCTGGGCCCAGTTGCAGGAGAAGTACGAAACGCGCCTGGACGTCCCGCCCGACGAATGGGACGCCCTAGTCGGCCAGATCGAACAAGCACAGCAGATGAAGGCCGAGGGCCGCGAGGTGGCCAAGTTGGGCGGCCTGCACATCGTCGGCACCGAACGCCACGAAGCGCGTCGCATCGACCTGCAACTCCGCGGCCGGTGCGGCCGGCAGGGCGACCCGGGCAGCAGCCGGTTCTTCCTCTCGCTGGAAGACGACCTGATGCGGATCTTCGCCGGCGAGTGGGTCAAGAACATCCTCACCCGATTGGGAATGAAGGAAGGCGAGGCCATCGTCAGTCGCATGGTCTCCCGCCGGATTGAAGGGGCCCAAAAGAAAGTCGAGGAACGCAACTTCGAGATCCGCAAAAGTCTGCTCGAATACGACGAGGTGATGGACGAGCAGCGCAAACGGGTCTACGGCTATCGCCAGGCGATCCTCGACGGGACCGACTGCAAACAGTTGATCATGGACATGATCGTCCAGGAAATCGACCGCCACCTGAGCGAGTTCCTCGATCGCGACTACGGCAGCGACACGTTCGCCGAGTGGGCCGGCGGCGTCCTCTCCGTCGAGTTCGACAAACGCGACTTCCGGCGGCTCGATTACGAGGGAGCCGAAGCCTACGCCAAGGACCAGGCCGAGCGGCTGGCCGAAGGTCAGGTGCTCGACGCCATCGAGGAGAACCTGCCCGAGGACGCCGATCCGCAAGAATGGAACTGGGAAGCCCTGGCCAAGATGGCCAACACCCGATGGCGAATGAGCCTCCGCGACCGCGATCTGAAACGGACCGGCCGCGACGAGGTCGGCGAACTGCTCATCACCAAAGCCCGGGAGGCCATCGAAAAAACCGATCTCAGCGCCGGGGCCGGTTTCCTCGATCCCAACTTCGACGTTCGCACGGCCTGCGGCTGGGTGAAACACAAGTTCGGCATCGAGCTGGACGTCGAGCAAGTCCGCGGCCTCGAACTGCCCGCGTTCCGCGCCGAGGTCCGACGCCGGGCCGAAGAGGTCTACGCCGAGAAGGAAATCGAGTTCCCGGTGATGGCCGGGCTGTATCATTATACGACGCGCGATTCGTCCGGACATAAGCGCTACGACCGCGAGAAGCTGGTCGATTGGGCGCGCGAACGATTCAACGTCGAGCTGTCGATGGACGACCTGCGCAACAAGCAGCGCGACGAGATTCAGGCCCTGCTGGTCGAGCACAGCCGTCAGGACGCCGCCAAGTCGGCCGGCGCGTTGGCCCAATTGGAGACCCACCTCGAGGCCATCCTGTCCGACGGCCCGACGCCCGAGGAGGCCCTTCGCGCTGCGGAACACAACGGCAAGCTGGCCGCGCTGGCCGGATGGCTCGAAGCCGAGCTCCACTGCCAGATGCCGCCGTCCGACATGGTCCAGCTCGATCCCGAGAAGCTCCGCCGGCACCTGGTCGCCGTGGTCGAGGACCGCTACCGGCCCGAGATGCGCAAGATGGAACGGGCCCTGGTCCTCCAACTGCTCGACGCGGCCTGGAAGGATCATCTCCTGGCGATGGACCACCTGAAGAACAGCATCGGGCTGCGCGGCTACGCCCAGATCGATCCCAAGGTCGAGTACAAACGCGAGGGCATGAGGACGTTCGAGGCGATGTGGGATTCGGTCGGCGAGCGGGTGACCGATCTGGTCTTCCGGATGGAACAGCTCGACGAGAGCTTCGTCGGCTCGACCTGGACCGAGTCGGAAGCCATCCACGAAGAGGCCCCGTCGGCCGACCAGATCACCGACCAACAGCAGGCCGCCATCGACGGGACCCAATCGGACCGCAAGCCCGAGCCCATCCGCAACCGGGCCCAACACGTCGGCCGCAACGACCCCTGCCCCTGCGGCAGCGGCAAGAAGTTCAAAAACTGCTGCATGCGCAAACGCAGCGCGGCGAGCTGAGGATTTGTTATTACAACCAATCGAAGCGGGCGTGGACCGTTTATCACCCCGGCGGTTATTCCCAGAGGCCCAGAATGATTCGGCTCATCGAAGCGCTCAACTACCGGTGCTTGCGTTACGTTCGCCAGGAGCTCGGCCCGTTTCACGTCCTGGTGGGTCCCAATGCAAGCGGGAAGACGACGTTTTTGGACGTGGTGGCGTTCTTGGGTGATCTGGTATCCGACGGGCCGAAGGAAGCAATCGGCAATCGGACACCGAATTTCGACGATCTGCTTTGGGGGCGGACAGGAAATCGGCTCGAACTCGCTGTGGAGGTTGCTATCCCAGATGACCGCAAACGAATGCTTCCTGACGATGATGAATACGACACAATCCGATATGAAGTCGCGATTGGAAGCATCAATTCAAGCGGCACAGTTGGAATTGTTGAGGAACGCGCGTTTTTGAAGTTGTACCACCCTTTGACACAGCGACAACTGACGCTTTTCCCCGCGGACATTACCTCACCCGAGACGTTCTTCGAAAAAAAGAGAGAAAAGGGCACTCGTCGTGTTTTCACCAAAGCTTCAGACGGCAATGACAACTACTATACCGAGACAGAGGAACGGTCGGGAAAGGGCTGGTTTCCCTCAATGAAATTCGGTCCTGATCGCTCTACTCTGGCCATGCTGCCCGAGGATGAAAGTCGGTGGCCCGTTTCCGTATGGTTGAAGCAAGTACTCATGGAAGGGGTTCAGAAGTTCATACTCAACAGTCTCTTGATTCGTCAGGCTAGCCCTCCGGGCCAGGTCCGTGGGTTCAAGCCGGACGGCTCAAATCTGCCTTGGGTTATTGAACGGCTTAAGAGAGAAGCACCGGAGCGCTTTCATGATTGGATTGCTCACCTGAAATCAAGTCTGCTAGACTTGGAAGATATTGACACGGTCGAGCGCCCTGATGACAAACACCGTTATTTGATGCTTTCCTATGCTGGAGGCCTTCGCATTCCTTCTTGGATGGTTTCGGATGGAACGCTCCGGCTCTTGGCGCTGACGCTGCCTGCGTATTTGCCGGATCTAGAGGGCGTCTACTTGATTGAAGAACCAGAAAACGGAATACATCCTCGGGCTGTTGAGACGATGTTTCAATCGCTGTCTTCCGTTTATGGCGCGCAGGTGCTCCTTGCCACCCATTCGCCTGTGGTGCTGGGTATCGCATCGCGGGATCAGGTGCTCTGTTTCAAGAAGACGGATTGCGGAGCGACAGACATCGTCTCGGGAACTGAACATCCTCAGCTTCGAGAGTGGCAGGAAGGAAGCGACTTGGGCAGTCTGTTTGCCGCAGGGGTATTGGGATGAGCCCTGACAACTTCCAGAAGGATCTGGTCGTGTTGGCCGCTGACAAGAGTATCGAGATGGCTCTTCGAGGCATCCTCGGGCGTCATGAGTCGTTGGGGATCAGGAGCATCCGCGTCGACTATCTCGTTCACCCGGAACACGATCCCGGATGCGCGCATAACTCGGATCATTTACTCCGACCCTACATCAATTCTGCGCGACATGCGCTGGTTATCTTCGATCTCGAGGGCAGCGGACTGGAATCCACTAGCCGAAACGAAATTGAGTCAGAACTGGAAACGAATCTGGCCCGCAACGGTTGGTCCGATCGCGCTGCGGTCATCGTGATCTCGCCCGAGTTGGAGAACTGGGTCTGGAGTGATTCTCCCGAGGTGGAGCATGGCACCCGAAAGTCCAAGGCCCGACTTTTTCAACGGGCTGATAGGCAACTCGCGAGAAAGGACTCCCCGTGCCCTATCTCTTGAACCTTCTCTACCTCGGCCTGTTGATCGTCGTCTCGCCGTGGCTGGTGTGGCAAGCGATGACGAAGGGGAAGTATCGGGCCGGGTTCGGGGAGAAGTTTCTGGGGCGGGCGCCGCGGCGCAAGTCGGCCGGGCCGTGCTGCTGGCTGCACGCGGTCAGCGTGGGCGAGGTGAATCTGCTGGGACGGCTGATCGAGGAGATTCGACTGGTCGATCCACGGATCGAGTGCGTCATCTCGACCACCACGCGGACCGGCATGGAGTTGGCGCGAAAGAAGTACGCCGACCATACGGTTTTCTATTGCCCCTTGGATTTCAGTTGGGCGGTGCGCGCGGCCATGCGGCGGATCCGGCCGAACGTCCTGGTCCTGGCCGAACTGGAGCTGTGGCCCAATCTGATCCGCGCGGCGGGCGAGGCGGGGGCCTCGGTGGCCGTGGTCAACGGACGGTTGGGCGAAAAAAGCTTCCGGGGCTATCTGCGGATCCGCCGGCTCGTGGCGAGTGTCATGCGACGGATCGATCTGGTGGCCACGCAAGATGATACTTATGCTGAGCGGTTCCAGTTGCTTGGTGCCCGGCCGGAAGCGGTCCAAGTGACTGGGTCGATGAAATACGACGGGGCCCAGACCGATCGGGCCAACCCGGCCACGCGGCGTCTGGCCCAACTGGCCGGTTTCGATCCGGAAGACGTCGTCTTTCTGGCCGGCAGCACGCAGGAGCCCGAGGAGCAGATGGCCCTGGATGTCTACCGCCGCCTGGCCCCGCGGTGGCCGCGGCTGCGGTTGGTGCTCGTGCCGCGTCATCCCGAGCGATTCGGGGCGGTCGCCCGGCTGCTGGATGCCTCGGGCGTGCCCTGGCAACGCCGCACGACGCTGGACGAGCATAGTGCCAGTGCGGACGCTCGGGTGTTGCTGGTCGACGTGGTCGGCGAGTTGGGCGCGTGGTGGGGGACGTCGAAGATCGCATTCGTGGGGGGGAGTTTTGGCAACCGGGGGGGCCAGAACATGATCGAGCCGGCGGCCTACGGATCGGCCGTCTCATTCGGCCCCAACACGTGGAATTTCCGCGACATCGTCACCACCCTGCTGGCCCACGACGCGGCCGTCGCGCTGCCCGACGTCCCGGCGCTGGAGGCGTTTGTCCGGCGGTGTCTGGAAGAACCCGACTGGGCCGACGCCTTGGGCCAACGCGCGGCCACACTGGTGGCCGACCAGCTTGGCGCGACGGCCCGGACGGCCGGGCTCCTGACGGCCCTGTTGAACCGGCCCGATTCCGATCGGGCGGCCGCCTGACCGCCCCTGGCCCCAACCGCCTCGCCCGCTCCCAAATCTGCCTCCCCCCAGTCTGATTTGCGCATCGTCGGGAGCATTTTCTTGACTCCCAGGCAGGTCGCGGCTACGATAAAAGCCAACTGGGGGGTGCTAACAGCTTCGTTTCGACCGAAGCGAATGCTTGCACAAATCACTGCACAGCGACGGGCCGTCGGAGAGCGATCTCCGGCGGCCCGTTGTCTTTCTTGACTGTTGGGTGGCACTATCGCGGTTCGGCCTCGACCTTGAGATCGTCGAAATCAAGCTGACCGGTGGCGCCGAACAGGCCGATGCGAAGGATGGCGGCGTGGGCTTTGGTGGGCACGTCAATCGTCCGGTTCACGCGACGCCAGGGGAACGTGCCGCTCCAGGGACCGACGAACTTCTCGGCCACCGGCTTGCGGTCGACGTCATAAAAGACAATGGCCAGCGATGCTTTTTGGTAAGGGAACCGGCCCGGGCGGATGTCCTGACCGCGAACGCTAAGAGAGACGCGTAACTGCTTGATCTTCTGCCCGTCGGTAGGCAAACCTTGTAGCGCCTGGGCCCCGAGGCCCGGTTCGTTGTTGCTGAATCGGGCGAAACGGGCGCCGGCCGGCGCGGCGGCCTCGTCGATCAGCTTCAACTGTCGTTGATAATGCCAGCCGGCCGCCTTGCCCGAATTTTCAAGACTCTCCTCGAAGTTGCCGTTGACCAGTTCGGGGTGGGCCGGGTCGGGTTTCTTCTCGCGCTGCGCCTCGGCCGTGCCGGTCATCGGCACGAAGAGTGTCGGCACGAGCTTCTCGCGGACCAGCTTGCCGTCGCGCTTGGTCATCAGGTAGAGCATCTGCTGATAGCGCTCGCCGACCGGGATGACCATCCGGCCACCCTCCTTGAGTTGTTCGGCCAGTGCGGCTGGTACGCGTTCCGGCGAGCAGGTGACGATGATCTTGTCGAACGGCGCGTGCTCGGGCCAGCCCTGGTAGCCGTCGCCGATCTTGCAGTGGACATTGGCGTACTTCAGGTCCTTGAGCGTCTTGGCTGCGCGCCGGCCCAACGGTTCGACGATCTCGATCGTGTAGACGTCGCGGACCAGCGGGCTGAGGATGGCCGCCTGGTAGCCACTGCCCGTGCCGATCTCGAGCACCTTGTCCTCCGGCTTCGGTTCGAGCTGCTCGGTCATGAACGCCACGACGAACGGCGGCGAGATTGTCTGCTTGTGGCCGATCGGCAGCGCCGCGTCGAGATAGGCGTATTGCCGCTGCTTGGCCGGAATGAACAGGTGGCGCGGCGTGGTTCGCATCGACTCGATCACCCGGGCGTCCTTCACCCCGGCGTCGACGATCGCCCGATCGACCATCCGATTACGCGCCTCGGCCAGCGGGTCGCGCTGAGCACGGGCCGGCGAGGGACCACCGAGAATCGCCAAGAGGACAACGAGTCCGACCAGATTCCGAAGGTCCATGGGCAACTCCTTCAGAGAAGAAAAGCGATCATGGGTGGCACTATCCTCCTATTATGCCATACATCCGGCCTTCAAGCACGCCCCGCCAAGACACTTACCTGATGGTTTCCTCCGTATCGGGGTCGAAAAAGAGCAAATCGGTTGGATCGACGGTCAAATCGAGGCTCTCGCCGGGCGAGGGAGCGGATCCGCCGGGCAGCCGGGCGGTCAGGGTGTGGTGGGGGAGCCGCAGATGCACATGAGTGTCGGCGCCGAGCTGTTCGACCGCTCCGACCTGGGCACGAAGCCGCTCGGTGGACGGCGTTTCGGCGGAAACGGGAGCGAGATGTTCCGGCCGAACGCCCAAGACGACGGACCGGCCGACGTGGTTCCGCAGGCTCGGTTCCTTCTGGGGCGAGACGGCCAGTCGAGTCTGGTCGTCGACGCGGAACCAAAGACGGCCGTTTTCAGTCTCGATCTGCCCAGTAATAAAATTCATTGCGGGCCGGCCGATCAGTTCGGCGACGAACCGGTTGGCGGGCTGGCGGTAGAGGGTCGCCGGGTCGGCCACTTGCTGGAGCCGTCCGTCGCGCAGCACGGCCACCCGATCGCCCAGACTCATCGCGTCTTGCTGGTCGTGAGTAACACAGACGGTGGTCGTGCCCGACGTGTCGTGTAGCCGGCGGATCTCGTAGCGCAACCGGTCGTGCAGCCGGGCGTCGAGGTTCGAGAGGGGTTCGTCCAACAGGAGCACGCTCGGGTTTCGGACCATGGCCCGCCCCAGCGCCACCCGCTGGCGTTGGCCTCCGGAAAGCGTCCCGGGGCGTCGGTCCAACAAGGGATCCAGCGTCAGGGCCCGGGCGGCCTCTTCGACTCTCGAACCGATCTGCTCTCGTGGTGTCTTGCGGAGCTTCAGCCCGAAAGACAGGTTTTGCCGGACGGACATGTGGGGAAACAGGGCGTGGTCTTGAAAAACCATGGCCACGTTGCGGCGTCGCGGGGGCACGCCGGTTACGTCACGGTCGTCGAAGAGCACACGGCCGGCGCTGGGCGATTCGAGCCCGGCAATTAAACGCAATGTCGTCGTCTTGCCACAGCCCGAGGGCCCGACCAGGGTCAGAAGCTCTCCCGAATTGACACTCAGCGAGAGATCGTCGACCGCTCGAATGCCGCCCGGGAAGATTTTGGCGACGTGTTCCAGGGTGAGCGTCGCCATGGGCAATGCCGGGATCGGATGGATGTGAACATAGGACCGTTCGGGTGCCATGCTCCACGCTTGCGTGGGCATGTGGAACCTTCGAACATGTCTCGAAAACATGCCCACGCAAGCGTGGAGCATGGCACCCTGTGGCACGGGCGAGGCGGCTTTTTCACTCGTCCTCGAGGACCACGTTGCTGGCCTTGATGACCGCGCGGACCGGGCCGCCTTCGGACAGGCCGAGGCGTTGGGCCGACGCACGGGTTATCATCGAGACGATCCTCTGGCCGCCGGGCAACTCGAAGGTCACTTCGGTGTGCACGCCCCCGTGGACGAGTTGGATGATCGTGCCCTCCAAAACGTTGCGAGAGCTGATCTTCATCGTACCGCCTCCCCTCGGATGGCCCGCCATCCCGGATCAAATCGAGCTGGGAACCGTCCGAAGGGCTCCCGGCCATTGTTAGCGGGCAGACCCGTTTTGGCAAGGCGCGCCTGACGGGGCGGGGCCGCTGGTATGGCTGGACCGGGCCGCCTACAATGGGCCGGGTGAACACGCCACGCCCCCTTGTTTCGAACGACAACACCCCCCCGCAGCCCCCTCCGGCCGGCTGGTTCGGGCTTGAACCGGCTACGATAGGCACGCTGTGTTGTTTCTACGCCGCCGTGGGCTACACCACGGTCAACACGTTGCTGCGTTTCCTAAGTGTCCGCTGCGATCAGCCTTGGACGCTGGCTATCAAGGAAACGGTGACCGTTCTCGTGTTGGCGCCCTGGGTGATCCGACAAGCGAGGCAAGGTTGGCCCGGCTTTCCCGGCTGGCGAGGCATCCTCGTCCTGGCCCTGGCCGGCGTGGGGACTCAACTGATCGGCAACCTGTCGGTCCTCTGGGCGCTGAGCGTCATCGGGCTGTCCATCACCGTCCCGGTGAGCCTGGGCGTGAACCTGGTGGCCAGCGCGGTTTTGGGATGGGTGGTTCTGGGCGAGCGTGTCTCGCTCCGGGCGGCTCTGGTCGTCGCTATCTTGATCGTGTCGATCGTTATACTCAGTGTCGGCGCCGAGCAGACCAACCGCTCGATCGCCGCCCGCGCCGACGTGGCCACCGGGCCGCTTTGGGTCACCTTAGCCGTGTTGGGCGCCGGTTTGGCCGGGGTGATATACGCCTTGCTCGGCGTGGTCATCCGCCGGACCAACGCCAGCCGTACTCATCCTTTCGCGATCGTGTTCATCATCACCGTTATGGGCACTCTGACCCTGGGGCCGGTTGGCTGCTGGCGCGGCGTCCATCTGCTCCAGGCCTTCTCGACTGGCCAGTTGGCCCTGGTCGTCGTCGTTGGCCTGGTCAACCTGACCGCTTTCCTCGCGGTTACCCGAGGGCTTCAACTGACGCCCGTCGTTCGGGCGAACGTGATGACCGCCTCACAGGTGGCCATGGGCGTACTGCTCGGGATGATCGTATTTGGTGAAGCCCCCGACGGATGGCTGGCCTTCGCCGTGTGTCTGACCGGCGTCTGCCTGACCATCGTCGGCATCGTTCTGCTGGGCCGGTCCGACAGCCACCTGACCGACGCAGTGGAAACGCCCGTCTGAAGCGACGGCCTGCTGAAAAGCCCCATCGCAAGAGTGGCTGGCGATCCGATTTGTCCATTTTCCGGCAAAACCATGTAGGCACGACCCGGCCGCGCGACTTGCTGGCGGCCCGTAGAGGCCCCTAGCGTCAAGCCGCCCAGGCCTCAATCGCAAACAACGCTCGGTTGAAAACCTTTCCGTTTCTTCCGAGAAATGGCCCTGTCGGACGCGCCGACAAACGCTATACTTGCGAAAATACGGGGCACGTCTCTCCCTCAGTGCGGCACGCTGTCGCACTCCGCCGAGGGATCGTTGCCGAATTTCCTTCCGCTTGGCCGGTCCGCCTGGACGCCGGCCGCCTCTTGACGAGTGAGAATCCATTGTGAGCAACGACGCCGTCGCCCAATACGAGACGCTTCGGACCAAGGCCGCCGAGGGTCGCCAGGCGGAGAACCGGGAGAAGAAGATCGTTATCCAGGTCGGCTCGGCCACCTGCGAACACGCCGCCGGCTCCCGCGAGGTCCGCGACGAGTTCCGCAAGCACGTGGCCGCCTCGGGCCGGGACGACATCCTGGTCCATCAGACGGGCTGCACCGGCCGGTGCAGCCGCGAGCCGATCGTCGGGGTCTTCGTGCCCGGCCAGATGCCCATCAAGTACGAACGCGTCAATCGGGCCCTGGTCCATGAGATCTTCACCTCCCACATCCTGGGTGGGCAGCCGCTGTTGGACCGGGTGCTCGACGGGCCGGTCGAGAAGGTCCAACGCTACGAGGTCCTCTACTGCGCCAGCGAGCGGTGCGGCTGGGACAAACGCGTCGGCTGCGGCCAGGCGCTGGCCGACAAGCTACATAAACGGGGCATCTCGCCCGACGAGGTCCGCGTTTCCCAGACGAGCTGCTTCGGCGCGTGCGGCAGCGCCGAGTTGGGCAAGTGCTCGCACCTGTTGGTCCGGCCCGACAAGGTGCTCTACCGGATCGAAAACGACGCCGACCTGGACGAGCTGATCGACAAGCACTTGCTGGGCGGACAGGTCGTCCCCCGGCTTCAAGTGCCCGGCAAGACGGTCGGGCGGAAGTTCTTCGAGATCTACGGCGACGTGGCCTTTTTCAACCGGCAGACCCGGGTCGCCCTGCGCCACAACGGCGTGGTCGATCCAACCAGCATCGAGGAATACTTTCATTACCGCGGATTCCAGGCCCTGGCCACCGTGCTCGAGAAGAACGACCCGAAATGGGTCGTCGACGAGGTCACCCGATCGAACCTGCGGGGCCGGGGCGGGGGCGGCTATCCGACGGGCAAGAAATGGGCCATGGGCGCGGCGGCCGGCGATCGGGTCCGCTACCTGATCTGCAACGCCGACGAGGGCGACCCGGGCGCGTTCATGGACCGGAGCATGTTGGAGTCCGATCCGCTCAACGTGATCGAAGGCATGATTATCGGCGGGTTCGCCATCGGGGCCCATCAGGGCTTCGTCTACGCCCGGGCCGAGTATCCGCTGGCCATCGAGCGGATCGAACACGCCATCGGGCAGTGCCGCGAGTGGGGCCTGTTGGGCAAGAACATCCTCGGCTCGGGATTCGACTTCGACCTCGAGATCCGCCTCGGGGCCGGGGCCTTCGTCTGCGGCGAAGAGACGGCCCTGATCCATTCGATCGAAGGCGAGCGAGGCCAACCCCGGATCCGGCCGCCCTATCCGACCGAACACGGACTCTGGGGCAGGCCGACCGTGATCAACAACGTCGAGACGTTCGCCAACGTCCCGGCCGTGATCAACTACGGGGCCGAATGGTTCGCCAAGATCGGCACCGAAAAGAGCGGCGGCACCAAGGTTTTCGCCCTGGCCGGCAAGGTC
>JAFGFF010000226.1 GCA_016931075.1 Pirellulales bacterium
GAATCGTGGGGCGACGCCCGGGCGTGGGACGGCACGTACAGTGTCATCCAGCCGATGATCGCCCCGCTGCGCCACGGCCGGTCGGCCATCGAAGTGCTCGAATCGGCGTTGGCCCACGTCGCCAAACGGGCCGACGGACCGCAACCGGCCCAGGCACGGGTGCGAAAGACGTTCGAGTCGCTCGGCGGAAACCAAAAAGCCTGGCGCGAGACGGTCCGCGACGGGCTCTGGGCCGGCAGCGCCTGGCCGGTCGAATCGGTCGGAACACCCGAGGGCTTGCCAGACGCGTCCTATCCCGAAGAAGGACTCGAAGTCGTCTTCCACGAGGACAACTCAATCCGCGACGGCCGGTGGGCCAACAACAGTTGGCTCCAGGAACTGCCCGATCCGCTGACCAAGCTGACCTGGGGCAACGCGGCCCTGATCGCCCCGGCCACGGCCGCCGAGTTGGGCGTGAAGAACGAAACGCTGGTCACGATCAAGCTGGGCGGACGGCAGATCGAACTGCCAGCCTACGTCATGCCGGGCCAGGCCCCGGGCTCGATTGGGCTGGTCCTGGGCTACGGCCGCACGGCCGCCGGTCCCGTCGGGGGCGACGGCCAGCAGGGCGTCGAACCGGTCGGTGTCGACGTCTATCCGCTGCGGACGTCGGCGGCGATGTGGATCGCCTTGGGCGCGACGGTCACCCCGACGGGCAAGCCCTACCGATTGGCCGGCACACAGGACCATTTCGCCATCGACACGGTCGGCCAAAAGGGCACTCAGAAGCGGCTGGGCCACCTCATCCACCAGACCACGTTCAAGCACCTCCGCAAGCATCCCGATGCCCTGCACCACGCCGAACACCACCCGCCGCTCGTGTCGCTTTGGGAGCATCATCAGTTCGACGGCCACCGTTGGGCGATGGCGATCGACCTGAGCAAGTGCACCGGCTGCGGGGCTTGCATGATCGCCTGTCAGGCGGAAAACAACGTACCGGTGGTCGGCCGGGACCAGGTGCTCGTCGGCCGCGAGATGCACTGGCTGCGCGTGGATCGCTATTTCCAGGGCGAGCCGGACGACCCGGAGGTGGTCCTCCAGCCGCTGCCCTGCCAGCAGTGCGAGTTGGCCCCGTGCGAGCAGGTCTGTCCCGTGGCGGCGACGACGCACACCAAAGAAGGCCTCAACGACATGGTCTACAACCGGTGCGTCGGCACGCGTTACTGCGCGAACAACTGCCCCTACAAAGTCCGCCGGTTCAACTTCTTCAACCTGCACAAGGACCTGGAAAACCCGGCCAACGAAATCGCCAAGATGAAGTACAACCCGCAGGTCACGGTCCGCTGCCGGGGTGTGATGGAGAAGTGCACCTACTGCGTGCAACGAATCCAGGCAGCCAAAATCGAGTCGAAACGGACGGGCCGGCCGATCGAGGACGGCGCGATCCGCCCTGCCTGCCAGCAGGTCTGCCCGGCCGGGGCCATCGTGTTCGGCGACCTGTCCGATAAAAAAAGCCAAGTGCTGGCCCAGCACGGTTCGAACCGCAGCTACGCCCTGCTGGCCGAGTTGAACATCCATCCCCGCACGGCCTACTTGGCCCGAGTGAAGAACCCGAATCCGGAATTGGCCTAACTCGCGATGGTCTCGATCCCCATTGACGACAACACGAACCAGGACCCGACGCGTCGGGCGCCCCTGGTGTTGGGCAAGGCCGACTTCGAGACGGTCACGGAGACGGTCTGCCGGATCGCCGAGCGGCCCGGGGCGCCGGTGGCGTGGTACGTGGCATTTGGCATTTCGGCCACGCTGACCGTGGGGCTGTTCGCGGCGATTGGCTGGCTGATCATGACAGGCATCGGCGTGCTGGGTAACAACAGCCCCGTGTTCTGGGGCTGGCCGATCGTGAACTTCGTCTTCTGGGTCGGCATCGGACACGCCGGCACGCTCATCTCGGCCATCCTGTTCCTGTTCCGGCAGAAATGGCGGACCAGCATCAACCGGTTCGCCGAGGCAATGACCATCTTCGCCGTGATGTGCGCGGGCATCTTCCCGGCCGTCCACGTCGGGCGGATCTGGCTGGTCTACTGGCTGGCGCCCTATCCGAACCAGATGGGCATGTGGCCCAACTTCCGCAGTCCGTTGCTCTGGGACGTCCTGGCCATCAGCACCTACGCGACCGTGTCGGCCCTGTTCTGGTACCTGGGCATGATCCCCGACCTGGCGACGCTGCGCGATCGGGCAACGACCCGGCTGCGGCGGTTTGCCTATGGGCTGTTCGCCCTGGGGTGGCAAGGTTCGTCGGGCCAGTGGCACCGGTTCGAATGGGCCTATCTGCTCTTGGCCGCGTTGGCCACGCCTCTGGTCGTGAGCGTCCACTCGGTGGTGAGCTTCGACTTTGCCGTGGCCCAACTGCCCGGCTGGCATACGACCATCTTTCCGCCCTACTTCGTCGCCGGAGCCATCTTCAGCGGCTGCGCGATGGTCATCACGCTGGCCGTGCCCGCTCGGGCCTACTTCGGGCTGAAATCGCTCATCACGATCCGCCACCTCGACAACATGAACAAGCTGATCCTCGGCACCAGCCTGCTGGTCGGCTACGCCTACGGGATCGAGCTCTTCACCGCTTGGTATGGGGGCAACATGTACGAGGCGTTCGCCTTCGCCAATCGGGCAGGCGGTCCGCTGGCCTGGGTTTACTGGTTGATGGTCTCGTGCAACGTGATCATTCCACAGCTCTTCTGGTTCAAGCGGTGCCGCACGACGCCCTGGATCATGGTCGTCGTGGCCTTGTTGGTCAACGTCGGCATGTGGATGGAACGGTTCGTCATCATCGTCTCGTCGCTGGGCCGCGACTTCCTGCCCTCGAGCTGGGGCGCGTTCCGGCCCACGATGATCGACGTCATGATGTTCGTCGGCAGCTTCGGATTGTTCTTGACGTGCTTCCTTCTCTTCTGCCGCTTCCTGCCGATGGTCGCCATGGCCGAAGTCAAAGGCGTGCTGCCGCACGGAGAGGAGAAGGAAGGGGAAGGGGCCACAGATGAACACTGATAGACACAGATAAAGAGGGAGAGACTCAGGGCGCCACTGGCTCCGCCAGTGCTGGGAACGAGTGGAGGGCCACGCTCCGTCGTGGCCGGGCACGCCGAGAAACGGATGCGACAGTGCGTGTCCCTCCAACAGAAAGATTCACCTCCAACAGAAAGACGTTGAAGGGAGAAATGGGCAAGTGAATACCAACGGTGACCAGAGCCCTATCTGTGTCCATCCGTGTTCATCTGTGGCCCCTGGATTCTCCACTACTCAGTAAAGGAACCAATGGAATCGGAAACGGGCAAGACTGAAGCGAGGCCGGTGCTTGGGCTGCTGGCGGAGTTCGACGGGCCGGAGGGGCTGCGTCGGGCGGCGGCGGCCGTGCGGGAGGCCGGCTATGCGCGGTTCGAGGCCTATAGCCCCGTGCCCGTGCATGGGCTGGACGCCGCCATGGGCCGGAAGCGGACGAAGCTGCCCATGCTCGTTTTGGGCGGCGGGCTGGCCGGCTGCGCGGCGGCCATTCTGTTGCAATGGTGGACCAACGCGGTCGACTACCCGTTTTTGATCAGCGGCAAGCCCTACTTCAGCCTGCCGGCCAACATCCCAGTGGCCTTCGAGATGATTATTCTCTTCGCGGCCCTGGCGGCGTTCGGCGGAGGGCTGGCCCTGAGTGGGCTGCCCCGGCTGTTCAGCCCGTTGGCCAGCGTGCCCCGATTCCGCCGGGCGACGACCGATCGGTTCTTTCTGACGATCGACGCGGCCGACCCGAAGTACGACGAGACGACCACGGCCGATCTGCTCCGCTCGCTGGGGGCCGGGGCGGTCGAGACGTTCGAGCAACCGGCCACGACGGAGAAGGTCCCGCCGGTGGTGATCGCCGTGGCCGTGGTGCTGATCGCGGCGACGTTCACGCCACCACTTTGGTTGCTGAAGGCCCGATACACCCGCTCGGCCGAGCCTCGGGTGCATCTGGTGCTGGACATGGACTTCCAGCCGAAATATCTGCCGCAGCAGGCCAGTCCGCTGTTCGCCGACGGCCGGGACATGCGCCCGCCGGTCGAAGGCGCGATCGCCGCCGGCGCGGTGATCGACAACGAGGCCCTGTTGACCGGCGAGACCGACGGCAAACTGGTCACGAAATTCCCCGTGCCGGTGACGCGCGAGCTGATCGAACGGGGCCGGCAACGATACGACATCTACTGCGCGACGTGCCACGGCCTGGCCGGCGACGGCGACGGGCCCACCTCGGCGCTGGCCTTCGAGCGTGAAGAGAAAGACTGGGGGATCCCGACGTCCATGCACAGTGAACTGGTCCGCACGCAGCCGGTCGGCGAGATCTTCCGGACGATCACCCAAGGCATTCGAAAGATGCCCAGCTACGCCTCGCAGATCCCCGTCGGGGACCGCTGGGCCATCGTGGCCTACGTCCGGGCGTTGCAACGCACCCGCATGGGAACGCTCGACGACGTGCCGGAGGAGATCCGCACGGAGTTGAAGAAGAAGGCGGGCTTGAAGAAGGAGAAGAAGGAAGAGAAGGAACCGCGGATGAACGCGGATGGACGCAAATGAAGGACAAGGCGCTGCCGAATCTCGATCGTGAGCGGGCCGGGGTGACGGGGCCGTGGAGGGCGGTCGCGTTTGCGCTGGCGATCGTCGGGGTGGCCGTGTTGACGCTGACTGAACAAGCCGGCGGCGTTGAAACGGACGCCCGGCAGCGCTTTTGGGCGGCCTACCTGGTCAACTTCGGGTTCTATCTGAGCCTGTCGCTGGGGGCCCTGTTCTTCGTCGCGCTGCAACATCTGGTCCGGGCCGGCTGGAGCGTGGGCGTCCGCCGGCTGGCGGAACTCGTGGCGGCCAACCTGATCTGGATGGGTCTGCTGTTCCTGCCGATTCTCTTCTCCGGCCGGACGTTTCTCTACTCATGGATGGATCCGAGCGTCGTGGCCGGCGACAAGCTGCTCGAGTGGAAAGAGCCCTACTTGAACGTGCCGTTCTTCACCGCCCGGGCGGTAGGGTATTTCGTCGTCTGGGGGCTATTGGCCTGGTTCTTCCTGCGGCAATCGAGCCGGCAGGACGCCTCGGGCGATCCGGCCTTGACGCGGCGGATGGAGAAGCTCGCGCCGGGCACCCTGTTGCTGTTCGCCCTGACGGTGACGTTCGCGGCGTTCGACTGGTTCATGTCGCTCGAACCGCATTGGTTCAGCACGATCTACGGCGTGTACTACTTCGCCGGGGCGATCGTCGGGGCCGTGGCCGTGCTGGTGCTGCTGGCGGCCGCGATGCAGGCCGGCGGGTGGATCCACGGGGCGATCACCGTCGAGCACTACCACGAGTTGGGCAAGCTCCTGCTGGGATTCGTCGTTTTCTGGGGCTATATCGCCTTCTCGCAGTACATGCTGATCTGGTACGCCAACATCCCGGAAGAAAGTGTCTGGTATCTCGCCCGGCAGTCGGGGCCTTGGCTCTGGTGCAGTGTGGCCTTGTTGGTCGGCAACCTGTTTGTCCCGTTTCTGGGCCTCTTGCCTCGGGAGGTCAAGCGGCGGAGAATCACCTTGGGGGCCTGGGCCGTGTGGCTGCTGGTGTTCCACTGGCTGGACCTCTACTGGTTGGTGATGCCCACGTTCTCGCCGGCAAGCTTGCCGTTTGGCTGGCCGGAGGCAGGTTGCCTCGTGGGCATGGGCTGCCTGTTCGCGGCCGGGATCGTGCACCTGGCGGCCCGTCGGGCCCTGGCCCCGGTCGGCGACCCACGAATGAACGAATCGCTGGCCTATGAAAACCTTGGATAGCTTTCGCAAGACCGTAGAATGACCGAATACGGCGTCAACGTCGGACGGCTCGCTTTCATCGCCGCGCTGTGCGCGGTGCTGGCGGTGGCCGTGATCGTCGGCCTGCAGGCGGGCTTCTTCTGGTATCAACGCCAGTACGAAGCGGCCGGCAAGTACGACCAGCCGGACGCGAAGCTCGAACAACGCCGAATCGCCCAACAAGAACTCCTGACCGGCTATCGGTCGCTGGACGAAGAGAAGGGCGTCGTGCAACTGCCGATCGGTCGGGCCATCGACCTGGTTCTCATCGATCTGACCGGACCGGCCGAGATGCCTAACAAAAACAAAAAACATAAAGGAGAATCGCCATGAACGGGAGATGCTCCAGGATAACGTTTCGTAGGGTGGGGCACACCTGCCCCACCAGTCCTTCAGTACGACGATATCGAGGCGGTTTGGGCCGTTTCGTTCTTGGTGGGGCAAGTGTGCCCCACCCTACGGTTGTCATTCTGATCGCCCTTCTTTTTCTGCTTGTCGGAACGTCGGGCGTCCGGGCCCAGGTGGCCGGTGATTTGCCGAAAGAAGTGCAAGGCGTCGAGGTGATCGAGCATCTCGGTGATCAGATCCCGCTCGATTTGGAGTTCGTCGACTCGCAGGGCAAGAAGGTGACGCTTGGCCAACTGGTCAACGGCAAGAAACCGATCATCCTCACGCTGAACTACTCGGACTGCCCGATGCTTTGCGTCGAGCAACTCAACGGTCTGTTCGACGCTCTGGAAAAGATGGAGTGGAATATCGGCGATCAGTACGACATGGTCACCGTGAGCATCGACCCGTTGGAAACAACCGAGCGGGCCAGAATGACGAAACAGAAGTACTTGAAGCGCTACGGCCGGGCCGGCGCGGCGGCCGGGTATCACATGCTGACCGGTCGGGAGGAGAATATCAAGAAGCTGGCCAACGCGGTCGGCTTCCATTACACGTATTCACCGGACACGAAGCAGTACAACCACGCCGCCGTGACGATGATCCTCATGCCCGACGGCCGGGTCGCCCGATACCTGTACGGCGTCATGTACGACCCCCAGACGGTCCGCCTTTCGCTCTACGAAGCGGCCGAAGGCAAGGTCGGCTCGACCGTGGACAAGGTGCTCATGTTCTGCTTCCAGTACGACCCCGAGAAGGGACGTTACGGCCTGGCTTCGGTCCGGTTGATGCAGGCAGGCGGGGCGCTGACGCTGGTCGTGTTGGGCAGTGCGATTTGGATCTTCCGGCGGAGAGAGAAGAAGAAGGCAAAGGGGAGCGATCAAGGAGATGCTAACGCTTCTTCCGAGAGCAACGCACCCTCACCCCCGGCCCCTCTCCCAAAGGGAGAGGGGAGCTGATTTTGGACGGCCGACGCCACAGCCGCCAAGATGACCGTGGTAGCTAAGGAGATCAAGGAGACCGAATGATCGACGCGATGGGTGGATTGCCGCTGGGGGCTTGGGCGTTGTTTGCCCAATCGACGGGCTCGTTCTGGATGCCCGGCGAACACTCGACCTTCGCGCCCGAGGTGGATCGGGTTTTCTACTTCATCCTGGCCGTCTGCGCGTTTTTCTTCCTGGTGGTCCTCGGGTTGATGATCTTCTTCGTCCTCCGCTATCGTCGTCGGCCAGGGGTCAAGCCGGGCAAGACGGCCACGCACAGCACGCCGCTCGAAGTGGGCTGGACCTTGGCCCTGGTGGCGATCGTCGCCGTGATCTTCTACAAGGGATTCACCGCCTTCATGGAGATGGAGACGCCGCCGCAGGGCTGCTACGAGATCCGCGTTACGGGCCGGCAATGGGCGTGGCAGTTCACCTATGCCAACGGCCACGTCGACGACGTTCTGCACGTGCCGGTCGATCAACCGGTCAAGCTGACCATGACCTCGCAGGACGTCATCCACAGCCTGTCGATCCCCGATTTCCGCGTGAAAATGGACCTCGTGCCGGGCCGCTACACGAGCACCTGGTTCAAAGCCGTCAACCCGGGCGAATATCCGCTCTATTGCACCGAATACTGCGGCGACAAGCATTCGCAAATGATCACGGCTGTCGTGGTTCACTCACCCGGTGAATTCGCCGAGTGGCTCAAAGGCGCGAACGACTATCTCGAAAACCTCTCGCCGGCCGAGGCGGGCAAATTGCTTTACACCAAGCGGGGATGCGTCCAGTGCCATACGATCGACGGCTCGGCCAACCCCAACACTCCCGCGCCCTCGTTCAAGGGAATCTACGGCGAAACCCACGACCTGGTCGGCGGCGCGACGGTCGTGGTCGACGATAACTATATCCGCGAGTCGATCCTCGAACCGGGCAAGAAGGTCCGCGCGGGCTACCGGCCCATCATGAACACATATCAGGGCCTCGTCTCCGACCAAGAAATTGTCGCCCTGATCGAATTCATCAAGTCACTCAAATAGACGTTTCTCCATGGCAACGAGCACGGCAGACAACCCGACCCGGAATTACCTCAACGACCCGCGAGGCGTGAAGTCGTGGCTCTTCACGCGCGACCACAAGCGGATCGGGCTGATGTTCCTGTGCCTGGTCACGGTGGCCGTGTCGCTGGGGGCCGTGTTCGCGCTGCTGATCCGGACCGAGTTGACCCTGCCCGGGCCGACCGTGACCGACTCGCCCAGCCTCTACAACCGGTTCTTCACCCTGCACGGGGCGATCATGATCTTCCTGTTCGTCCTGCCGGCGATCCCCTCGTCGTTGGGCAACTTCGTGTTGCCGCTGATGCTCGGGGCCAAGGACGTCGCGTTCCCCCGGCTGAACCTGGCCAGCTTGTGGCTGTTCGCGTTTGGCATGGCCTTCTTCATCCTCACGCTGGCGCTGGGGGGCGTCGACACGGGCTGGACGTTCTATCCGCCCTACAGCACGGGCACGCCCACCGCGGTCACCACGGCCGTGGTCGGGGCGTTTATCCTGGGCTTCAGCTCGATTTTCACCGGGATCAACTTCCTGGTCACGATCCACACGATGCGTCCGCCGGGGATGGGCTGGTTCCGGATGCCCCTGTTCCTCTGGGGACTCTACGGCACGGCCATCATTCAGATCCTGGCCACGCCCGTGCTGGCCATCACGTTGCTGCTGTTGGTGGTCGAGCGGACGCTCGGCGTGGGCATCTTCGACGCGAAGCTGGGCGGCGACCCGGTCTTGTTCCAACACTTCTTCTGGTTCTATTCCCACCCGGCCGTCTACATCATGATTCTGCCGGCGATGGGCATCGTCAGCGAGGTGATCGCCGTTTTCTCGCGCAAGCACATCTTCGGCTACAAGTTCATTGCCTACAGCAGTCTGGCGATTGCCCTGCTGGGGTTCTTCGTCTGGGGACACCACATGTTCGTCAGCGGCCAATCGCCGCTGGTCGGGATGATCTTCAGCGCGTTGACGTTCGCCGTGGCCATTCCGTCGGCCATCAAGGTGTTCAATTGGGTAACCACGCTCTACAAAGGGGCGATCGACCTGAGCCCGGCGATGTGCTTCTCGCTGATGTTCGTCTTCATTTTCGGCGTCGGCGGGCTGACCGGCCTGTTCCTCGGGTCGCTGGCCACGAACATCCAGGTCCACGACACGTCGTTCGTCGTCGCCCATTTCCATTACACGATGGCCGGCGGCACACTGACTGCCTTTCTGGCCGGGCTGTATTACTGGTGGCCCAAGATCACCGGGCGAATGTACGGCCGGCGTTGGGGGCAGATCGCCGCGGGCCTGGTGTTCATCGGTTTCAACCTGACTTACTTCCCGCAGTTCGTCATCGGCTGGCAGGGCATGCCACGGCGCTATTACGACTATGAACTGGTCACGGACATCCCATTCATCACGGGCTGGCAGATCATCTCGACCGTCGGCGGCTACCTGTTCGTCGGCGGGGTCGTCTTCGCGGCCGTCGGCCTGATCCGCTCGCTCTGGACAGGCGCCCGAGCGCCGGCCAACCCCTGGGGCGCCGCTACCCTCGAATGGCAATGCAGCTCCCCGCCCCCCTCCGGCAACTTCGACCAGCCACCGCCCGTCGGCGATTGCTACGTCTTCGACGACTGGGAATATGATGAAGAGAAGGGATACGTTCGAGTCACGAAGGAATCCGAAGACGTGGTAAGTACATGAAACGGCGGAAGGGAAAAGGAATGACAGGCAATCACGCTCACCCCCAATCCCCAATCCCCAATCCCTAATCCCCCTCTCTCCCCATGCCCCACGACCACGACCAAACCGACGGCCCGCCGCTGGCGCATCATTTCGATTCGCTCCAGCAGCAGTTCGATTCGGCCCGACTGGGGATGTGGATCTTCTTGGTTACCGAGATCCTGTTCTTCGGGGGATTGTTCTGCGCGTATGCAGTCTATCGGGCGAACCATCCGGCCGTGTTCGTCGACGGGCACCATTTTCTCCAGACGCCGCTGGGAGCCTTTAATACGTGTGTGTTGCTCTTGAGCAGTCTGACGATGGCCTGGTCGGTTCGGGCGGCCCAGTTGAGGCGACGCGGAACGCTGGTGGCGATGCTCGGGGCGACGATTCTTTGCGGCCTGGTCTTCATGGGCGTCAAGGCGGTCGAGTATCGGCACAAATGGGAGCACCGGCTCGTGCCCGGCCAGGCCCGGCTCCAATATTGGTTCTCCGACGAACACGATCCCAACGGCGTCGAACCGCCCAAGGAGTTCCTGCCCGACCGGGAGTACATCCGCGAGCATCTTGAAGCGGCCGGCTACACCGATTTGACCGACGAGCAACTCGACCGCCGGGTGGCCAACCTTCGGACGTTCATGGCGATCTACTTTTCGCTCACCGTGTTGCACGCGCTGCACGTGCTGATCGGCCTGGGAGTGCTGACGTGGTTATTACTGGGCGCGACGCGCGGTCGCTGGACGTCGGGCCACTTCACGCCCGTCGACCTGGTCGGCCTCTACTGGCACTTGGTCGATTTGATTTGGATTTACCTGTTCCCGTTGCTCTATCTGATTCACTGAGAGGCAACCGTGAACGAAACCACCAATCCAACCAATGAGAAACCCGGAGCCCATGCGACCGGCGGCGTGGCCCATGTGGCCGATCCGCGGGTGTTGCTGGCCGTATTTGCCGCGTTGATTGGGCTGACGGCCCTGACGGTGGGCGTTTCGTATTTCGATTTCGGCGGGCTGAACATCTTCGTCGCCCTGGGCGTGGCCACGGTCAAAGCGGGGCTGGTCGCGTTGTACTTCATGCATTTGCGGTACGACAACCTCTTTAACTCGGTCGTTTTTCTCACGGGCGTCGCCTTCCTGGGTCTTTTCCTGGGGATTACGCTGCTGGACACCGTCGAATACCAACCGGGCATCGAGACGTTCCAGGAAAGCCAACTCAAGTAGGATCGCCGATGCCTGAGATTCCGACCATCATGTTGGCCAGAAGCCGGGTTGAGGCGCCCGTGCGACGCGAGCTCGAGTCGCGGTTGACCGACGCCCTGGCGGCCCGGGGTGGTGGGCGGCTTGTCATAACGGCCCCTCTGTACGATCTGGACAGCGAGGGCCCCTCGGTCGCGCGGCTTCGCGCGGCGGGGAACGATCTGATCGTTCTGGCCTGGATGGCCCCACGGGCCATCTTCGGCACGTTAGCCCAACATGGAGTTGAAGGACAACTGGGCCCGATCACTCCGGAGGATAACCAAGAGGGAACAGGAACGAAAGAAGCGTCGACTGAGCGAATGATCTGGTGTTTCGACTTGGGCCAATCGGCCGAGGAGGACGAATGGTTGCAACGGCTCGAACCGATGCTGGGCCAACGTGCTGAGCCAGCGGCGCCAGGGCAAGTTGAAGTCCTTGACGAAGAGACGCACCCACGATGGTATCCGGTCGTCGACACGGCCCGATGCATCGGCTGTCTGGAGTGTTTTAATTTCTGCCTGTTTGGCGTCTACGGGCTGGGCGAGGATGATCGGCTCCAGGTCGAGCAACCCAACGCCTGTCGGCCGGGCTGTCCGGCGTGTGCACGAGTGTGTCCGGCCGGGGCCATTCTCTTCCCCGAGCACGCTGACCCGGTGATCTCCGGACACTCGGAGGCCCGGCCCGACCCGATGCAGCTCGACCTGCTTCCCTTTCCCTCGCGTCCGGCCTCGATTGGTCAGGGCGATGCGCAGCGCGACACGGCCCTGGCCGAAAGGAACGCCTGCTCGGAAAAGTCGACTGAGCCCAAAAAGTCGACCACGCCGCCCCAGAGTCCATCCGATGACCTGGACGACCTCGTCGATCAGGTCGACGACCTGGATCTCTAGGCACTTTCATGCATCCGCTGACGCAAGTCGTTGTTGCGCAACGATCTTTGGTGCCCTAGTGGTCCGCCGTGTGTTCTGGAGTGGGCAATTGCCCAGCCGACGATCCGCCTAGGGGAACCTGCTGAAAGGAGCTCTGAGGTTCCGGTCGTCGGTATTCGGACGGTCGTACCTCCTTTCCGGTGTGTGCGGACTGTGTCGCCTGTAGCGGAGGCACCCGTTTTTGGGTGGACCCCATCGGGTTTGGTCGATTCCTGATTGTAGGTTCTGTTCGGCGGATAGGGGATTTGCCGGCAGAGACGGCCGCGACCGGTTGCGACTGTCCTGGCAAGGCATCCCCGGCCCCCCCGACACCGAGACGACACCGACAGCCTGGTGCGGCCCGCGCCGCATGTGCCATGGAAGATCCATTTCCGAGAATCGCTCCGCTGTCTTCACCTCAGTTCGAGCCGAAGTGCAGCCGCGTATGCCGATCGGTGACTTGTCCTCTGTGTGGAGGTCCGATGCAGGTTCAACGCGACAGCAGGTCCGAGGAAGCGATCTGCGCGGCTTGCGGCATGACCGTGTCGTTGGCCGACCACCCGACACTCAAGACGCACAAAGAGCGAGGGGCCGATTCTTCCGACCCTGCCCAGGGCATCTCGCCGCAGGGCAAGCTGGAACGCTGGCTGGCCGGCGACCCAATTACGCCTCGCCGCCAGACGGAGACCGAGCATTTCGTGGCGTGGTGCAGGCGTCGGCCCGTGGTGGCCGGTTCGCTGGCGCTGGCGATTGTCGGCATTGTGGTCGTGGCCGTATTGGGAGTCTCGGGCTTCTTGTATAAATCGGTCCGGCTGGCCGACGTCCAGGACGAAGCGCGGCAATCGAAAGTGCTCCGCCGTCGGGCCGAGCAACTGGCCGCCGATCAGGCCCGCGAGGCCGAGCAAAAGGCCAGCGAAGCCAAAACCGCCGAGCAGGCGCGACTTGATGCCGAGGAGCGTTTCCAGCAGGCTCAACGCGATCGTGAAGAGGCCGAGCGACGACGCCGACTTGCCGAGAAAGAGCGTCTGCGGATGGAGAAAGAGGGCCGCCTGGCCCTTGCACGGCAGTTGCTCGAAGACTCGCAGCAGTGCCTGGCCGAGAATCCGCTCTACAGCGTCTTCCAGGCGGGCGAGTCAGTCCGCGTGTTGCTGACCGAAGGGCGCAAGCCCGAGGCCGGCATCGAGCAGGTCCTCCGTGACGCCCTTTCGCTGGTCGGCGGACAGATGCTGCGTGGCCCGCAGGGGAACATCCAGACCGTGGCCATCAGTCCCGACGGGCGGTGGCTGGTCAGCGGCGGTCAGGACAAGATCGCCTGGCTCTGGGACATGCACGCGGCCCAACCGGGCGAGAGCCGGCGTGAGTTGCAAGGCCACGAGGGTTGGATTAGCTGCGCGTTGTTCAGCCCCGACAGCCGCTGGCTGATCACGACCGGTTACGACGGCACGGCCCGACGCTGGGACCTGAAGTCCGCCGACCCGGCCGCATCGAGCGTCGTCCTGAGCGGTCACGACGGGCGGATCACCTGCGCGGCGATCAGCCCCGACGGCCAGTGGCTCATCACGGCCGGGGGAAGCTACGGCTCGCGGGACAACGCCGCCCGGGTGTGGAACCTCACGGCCGCCGACCCAGCCGCCTCGTCGATCGTATTGCGGGGCCACCGGATGCCGATTTTGTGCGTGGGCATCAGCCCCGACGGGCGCTGGGCCGCCACGGCCGGCCAGGACAAAACGGTCCGGCTCTACGACCTGCACGCCGCGCATCCGGCCGCCCAACAGGTCGTCCTCCGCGGACATGAAGGCTGGATTAGCACTTTGGTCATCAGCCCGGACAACCGATGGCTTGTCACCGGCAGTTGCGACAGCACGGTCCGGCTGTGGGACCTGACGGCGGCCGAGGGCCTGAACGAGCCGATCGTGCTCGAAGGGCACAAGGGCTGGATCAACACGGTCGTTGTCAGTCCCGACAGCCGGTGGTTGGCCTCGAC
>JAFGFF010000227.1 GCA_016931075.1 Pirellulales bacterium
ATCACGGTCGATACCGACGGCGACTATGATCTGGGGGACGAGACGGTCACCACGATCAATAGCATGTTGATGGAAAAGACTGTTTGTTTCACGGCGAATGCGGATGGCAAGCTTACCGGTTCGATCGTCTTCCCAGGTACCAGCGGTGAAGGTGATCTGGCCGGCATCCGGCTGGCGTTGCTGACCGGGACTCCCATTCCGGGCGACACGAACAATGACCACAAGGTCGATAAAACGGACGCCAGGACTCTGGCAACCTACTGGTTGATGGACGTCCCCAACGGAGATATTACCAAAGGTGATTTCAACGGCGACGGCAAGGTTGACGACCTCGATGCGTCGATCCTCGCGGCGAACTGGTCGGAGACCTCGGAAGGTTCCCAAGTACCTGAACCATCCTGCTTCGTGCTCGCGCTGGGCATGGTGCTCGGCTTGAGCGCGCTGCGCAAGCGCCGGAGGCGCTGCTGATGGCTGTGTGCCCCTGCACGGCCAACGGTCGGGCGTCATGGGCGGCTTATCCTTTAATCAGGGGGTAGAAAAAGCTGCCCGTGGCGCCTGCCCAAACCATAGCGGTGCAAGATCCCATGTTCCGGATCCGGAGGAGAAAGAGAGCAGGCGCACCCGTTAGTGATGTGTAACGAGTCGAGTTGAACAGAGAACGGCAATAGTGGCGAGGTTTATGTGTCGTTGACGCATAGAACCCATGTG
Organism: Pirellulales bacterium; assembly: GCA_016931075.1. Lineage (GTDB taxonomy): Bacteria > Planctomycetota > Planctomycetia > Pirellulales > Thermoguttaceae > JAFGFF01. The sequence continues at coordinate 709 of JAFGFF010000227.1, forward strand.
ATATACTATGGTAATGCAATCTGTTTCAGGCAAGCAAGACAGTCCGGCTCAAGCACCGCTCGGCGTTCGCCAAGAAGCGGGACGTCTCCGACCCGTTGAAAGGGTCAATCTCGTGCAGGAGGTCGCTTCGCGCTTGCGTGAGCAGATTCTCTCGAACTCATTTGGCGCCGACGGCGTGTTGCCTTCCGAAGGCGAGATGGCTCGAGCGTTCCGCGTCTCGCAGACGGTGATCCGGGGGGCGATGCATATTCTGCGGGCCGAGGGGCTTATTGACGTGTCGCAGGGGCGTCGTCCCCAGGTGCGGCCGGTGGATCCCGTTGTCGCCGTTCAGAGCTTCCAATCGGTTCTTCAGCGATCGGACACATCGCTCTTGGCGCTGGTGGAAGCTCGGAAACCCCTGGAAGCCGAAATCGCCGCGCTCGCCGCGCAGCGCGCCACCGACTCGCAGATAGCGGCGATCGTGGAGGCGTATCGCCGGCTGGAATCGGCCGACAACCTGGAGGATCAGGTCCACGCCGACATGGAGTTTCACGATCTTCTCGCGGCCGCTTCGGGGAACGCCGTGTTTCAGATCTTCTTAACCACGGTGACGCAACTCTTAAGACTGTCGCTTCAGACGACGATCACTCGGGTAGGGCAGCAACGGGCTCTCGAGGGGCATCGCGATATCCTCGCCGCCGTGAAGGCCGGTGACGCCCAGGCTGCCCGCGAGGCGATGCTCCACCACCTGGCCATGGCTGCAGAGGACCTGCAAGACTGATTCACCATGACGCAGAAACACCGAATTGTCGTCACCGATTTCATCCAAGACGATCTCGAGCCGGAACGGAAAATTCTCGGCGACGTGGCGGAGCTGACGGCGCTGTGTGCAAGGAGCGAGGATGATCTGAACGGCCAGGTCGACGATGCCGACGCGATCATGCTCTATCACGACATCACCATGTCGGCAAAGACCATTCAGCGATTGCGGCGATGCAAGCTGATCGTGCGGTGCGGCGTTGGATTCGACAACGTCGACTGCGAAGAGGCACGTCAATACGGAATCCCCGTGGCGAACGTTCCCGACTACGGTTGCGAGGAAGTGGCCGATTCCAGTCTGGGGATGATGTTGAGCCTCACTCGCGGAATCGGGTATCTGAACTCGCTATTGCGTGCCGGCCAGCAAACCTGGGAGCCCGGCCACGTGGCGCCATTGTACCGACTTCGAAATTGGGTGCTGGGAATCGTCGGCCTAGGCAGAATCGGCACGGCCGTGGCGATGCGAGCCAAGTCGTTCGGCATGGACGTCGTCTTCTTCGATCCGTACAAACCGGACGGATTCGACAAGGCCCTGGGGATACGACGGGCCGAAAGCCTGGAGAAGCTCTTGCGCGCCGCGAGTATGCTCAGCCTTCATTGCCCGCTGACGGAGGAAACTCGATATTTGATCAATCACAGCACGCTTTCGTTGCTGCCGATGGGATCCTATCTGGTCAATACGGCTCGCGGCGCAATCGTCGATCAGACGGCTCTCGTCGCGGCGATCGAGTCCGGCCGGCTTGCCGGCGCGGGAATCGACGTGCTCGAGCGAGAGCCGCCGGCCGAGGACGACCCGATCCTTCGAGCATGGCGCGACCCGAACCATCCGGCCTTCCACCGCGTGCTGATCAATCCTCATAGCGCGTTCTACAGCGAAGAAAGCCTGCTCGATATCCGGATAAAAGGAGCCATAGCCTGCCGGCTCGCGCTGAGTGGACAACAGGTGCGCAACGTCATCAACTAGCGTAGTGTCTCAACCTGATCGTGATTTATCACTATGACACATGCCTGTAGGGAACGGCCTCCGTGCCGTTCCGATGGCTCGGCTAACCGCGGAACGGCACAGAGGCCGTTCCCTACAGATTGCCAGGATTGTCCATGATAAATGCCACCCATTGCGAGGCACTACACTAGGATCGAGGTCCAAACCGTCTCCCATCGCGTCCATGAAACAAAACGTCCAGATCCGACAGGCGGAAGTCGAAGGCCACGAGGTGATCGAATTGGCCAGCGAGGCGGTACGCATAGGCGTGATGCCCGGGCTGGGCGCCAAGGTCATCCACTTGCTCCACGTGCCAACGGATCGCCAATGGATGTGGAAAGCGCCGCGTCAGCCGCAGTTTCCACGAGTACCAACGGGGGCTCCGTTCGACCAGGGCCCCTTGGTCGGCGCCGATGAGTGCCTGCCCACGATCGCCCCGTGTCGTTGGCGTGGACTGGACCTGCCCGACCACGGCGACGCATGGACCGAGGCATGGGAACTGGACCGTGACGCGACGGCCGACGGGCACGTCGTTACCCGTCTTCAATTGCCGATATCGCCGCTCTGGATGGAACGGCGGATCCGTCTCTCTGGCGAGGTCGTTCGATTTGATTATCAGTTGCGCAACCGCTCGGACGAGCCGTTCGAGTATCTGTGGGCGTTCCATCCGATGATGAACCTCTCGCCGGGCGACCGATTGATCCTGCCCGACGATTGCCGCAAGGTGCGTACCGACACGTGCTTGGGCGGTTGTCCATTGGGCCAGCGGGGCGACGAGTGGGACTGGCCCGCGCCGGTTCCCGGCGTGGACCTGGCTCGGTTCGACCTGGGCGGCCCTGATCGCGCCGTGAAGCTCTATACGTTGCCGATGAACGAAGGCTGGGCAACGATCCAAAACGAGGATTCGGGCGAGTCGTTGACGTTTCGCTTTGACCACAAGCAGTTGGACACAATGGGAATCTGGATCAACCGCGGTGGGTGGAACGGATATCAACATATCGCGATCGAGCCGACCAACGCTGCCCCGGACGCGCTCGACCTGGCCGTAAACGAGTGGAAGAGGCATGGTTGCCTTCAACCCGACCAGACGACCAGTTGGGGGTTTTCCATCGAGCTGTCATCGGGCTGATTTCCTTTGAAAGGAGTGTTGCCGGTGGAAGCCAATGCCTGCTTGGGGGTGCTGTTGGCGACGGCTGCCGGTTTCGCCGTGGGCGGCGCGGCTTGGCCGGTCAAGCGGATGAAGGCCTTTCGATATGAACACTGGGGCTTTCTGGCGATGTTCGTGGGGCTGATCCTCACCCCGTGGGTCGTCGTGCTTTGCTTCTGCCCGGGGCCCTTCGACGCCTTCCGAAGCGTCGGCGGCGGTGTATTGCTCAAGTCGAATCTCTTTTCCCTGTGTTGGGGCGTTGCGAATATCCTGTTCCTGATCTGCTTCGAGCGAATCGGGATGAGCCTCACGACGGGGATCGTCACCGGCCTGGGGCTCTCGGTCGGGGTGACCATGCCGATGGTGTTCAAAGGCACCGGTCCATTCGAAAAGGCCCCCGATCTTGGGTCGCCCGCGGGTATGACCATGCTGGCGGCTGTCGGCATCATGCTCCTCGGTGTCGTATTGACCTCGCTGGCGGGCATGGGACGAGAGAAGGGAATATCATCGCAAGACGACCGGCGCGGCCGGTATGCCACCTCGCTCTTGATGGTCGTCGTCGCCGGCGTCCTTTCGGCCGGAATCGGCTTGTCGTTCGTCTACAGCCAGGGTCCAATCATCGCGGCGATGAAGGAACGCGGCGCGGACGATATTTCCGCCAACGTGGCCGTTTGGGCCGCGGGCCTGATGGCCGGCGCTACGCTCAACGTGCTCTATCCAGCCTGGCTGATGTGCCGAAATCGCTCTTGGCATGTTTTGGTCCGTCACCCGCGCGAAATCCCTCTCGCGTTGATTTTCGGTTTGACCTTTTTCTCGGGCTTCGCCCTGATGGGCAAGGGCATGGTTCTCCTCGGCCCGCTCGGCGCGAGCGTGGGACTCGGCGTCCAACAGGCCACGCAGATCCTGGGCGGTCAGGCCGTCGGATTCTTCGGCGGCGAATGGCGCGGCGTCCGCGGCAAGCCCCTGTTCCAGATTTGCTTGGCCATCGTCGCGCTCGTCGTCGCGGTGGCTGTCATGGCATTGGCGAACACGATTACCGAATAAACCGCATTTCCGACCCGCGGCCGCAAGGTCCCGTCACTGGAAAACACAGGGAGATCCACCATGCGATTGAAGGATAAGGTGGCCATTGTCACCGGGGCCAGCAGCGGCATCGGCATCGGCATCGCCGAGGTGTTCGCCGAAGAAGGCGCTCAAGTGGTGTGCGTGGCGCGGCGGGAGCGGGAAGGGAATGCCGTCGCCGCACAAATCCGCGATCGCGGCGGCAAGGCCGTCTTTCTCGCGTGCGACGTTTCCGTCGAAGAGCAAGTCCACCGGATGGTGGACGAGACGCTCCGGCAGTTCGGACGGATCGACGCCCTGGTCAATAACGCCGGAGTGAACTTCGTCAAGGCGTTCGAGCAAATCACCGTCGACGACTGGGACCGCGTGCTAGGCGTCGACCTGCGCGGCACGTTCCTGTGCATCCGGGCGTGCATCGAGCCGTTTCTGCGTCAAGGATCCGGAAGCGTGGTCAACATCGCCACGGTTCACACGTCGGCTTGCCTGCCGGGCGCCGCCCCCTACGACGCCGCGAAATGGGGTATGGTGGGCCTGACGAAGTCGCTGGCCGTAGAGTATGCTTCGCGTGGCATCCGATTCAATTGCCTCAGCCCGGGCCTGATCGACACCCAAATCTGGCAGGACATTCAAGAAGGCGCCGAGGATCTGGAAGCCTGTCTGGCGCACTGGCGGGCAAACATCCCCATGGGTCGCGTCGGCACGATCCGCGAGATGGGCCACGCCGCCGCTTTTCTCGCCTCCGACGACGCTTCGTACATCACCGGCGCCAACCTTCTGGCCGACGGCGGCATGACGAGCCTGCTGGTCAGCAAGGAAATGTACAAGAGCGTCCCTCAGCAGCGTGAATGATTCACGAGACATGGCGGTTCGCCAAGCCGATGAACTGGATTTCGCGGGGCCGGTGGCGGGGAGTGGGACGCATGGTCTGGCCGTGGCCGATGCGGAGGAGGAGTTGAGGACAGGGCATGGGATTCGGCTCGGCGGCTGCGATCTGTTCGCTTAGCTTCGTGCGCAGCTCGGGGATCGTGATCGGGCCGTTCAGATACGAGGCGTGATACCCTTGGGCGCAAGTCATCAGGAGGATGGTCGCCAGGGTTTGGCCCGTGGCCAGCCAAGCCTCGGGCGAATCGGTCGCCGTGCCCAGGACGAGCAAGAGGGGAGCGTCGAGGGCCGATTGTTTGTCTTGCTGAGCTTGGGCCGTTCCCCAACTGAACAGACGCAGCAGCGTGGGCAGCGCGTAGGAAAGGGCCAGACCGGCGCCGAACGCGTAGCCGGGCAGGCCGTCGCGGCGGCGATTGCGGTTGGAACGGACCCAGCGGGCGTATTCCCAGCGGAAGGCCGAATGGTTCCCATGACGTTTCGTGCCCTCGGCGACCAACTCGGCCAGCGGCTCTCTCGATTCGCCTGCCGGAATCACGCTCAGAATCGTCTCCTCGCGCTGTGCCAGATCGCGGATCGCCGTTTCGAGCGACGGGGACACGGGCCGATCGTCAAATGGCAGCCGGTACGTGCGCCGGCGCGGAATCGCGCGAAAAAGGCGATCTTCCTCGGGCGTTGGACCGGGACCGGGGCCAACACGCAGCCGGGCCAACAGGTGCGGGTGGTCTGGCGAGGGCACAAGCTGGACATGAGGCGTGAACCGGTAGTAGCGGACCGCCAATTTCAAATGGGTCAGGGCCGCCCCGCAACTGAGGATCAGTTGCCGATTCCACGGATCGACGACCGGGAGCGAGTCGGCCCGATCCAACCACAGCTCGACCGCTTGCTCGGTGATCCGGAACTGCCAGGGCTGGACGTTGTAGATCGACGGAGCCAGCACGGCGAACTGGAGAAAAAAACGCAGCCGCTCGGAGACGCTGGCCGACTCCGGGTAGTCCAGGGCGGACACGCTCCACGGATCGAGTGGCATGATGCGGCGTCACGCGAGTGCTACAGTAGGGACACACCGTCACAGACGGTGCGCAAGTCGATCGGAACGTTCCGTCGGGTCGCGTATTTCGACAACGAGGATCTCGATAATCAGTTTCTCTTCCTTGGAACGCGCGGCGACCGTATCCGACGTCAACTCGGCCGTTCGTTGAATCAGGACGTCGATCGACCGGACGTTCCCGGGCGTGCCGGCCGGCCCCAACTCCGTGAGCCACGTCCCCTGAGGACCGGAGAATTCCTGCTCGGACTCCATCCGGCTGCGATAATGGGCGACCAACTGGGCCAGCACGCCCGTCTCGACGCACCGGGCGTACCAGAGCCGGGTCGGGCTAGGGCCAGGCGCGCCGGAAGGAGCGGACGCCTGGGCGGGCCAATCCAACCGCAGCCGAGCGACCAGGTGGGCCTCGTCGTGCATCGAAATGGGCAACTCGAACGACTTCCGGTCGTCCCGCGAAACGCCCGAGCGGAGTGCCTGGGTCCAACGGAGCGTGGCCGCCTCTTCCAAATACCGGCAGAGCGACAACAGGCGTCGCCCGACGGCGGCGTGCCACTGGGCTTGGGGATCGGGCCCTTCGGTCTGGTTCTTTCCATTGGCCGTCATGCGTCGATCGACGCGCGCCCGCCTCGACGGTTGATGAGCGAGAAAACAGTCCTTCAGCGCCACCCAGGCTCCCGGTTCGCAGGCCACTTTGTCGAACGCGCCGGTCTCTTCCAGCGCGTCGGGCCCGTCCTGCCAATTCCGCGAGAGAGCCCCGTGCAACTGGCGGCGGATGGCGTCGCTGGGAATCGTGCTGGCCAGCAGGATCACCGTGGCCTGTTCGTCCAGCGAGCCTGCCCGGTATAACTGGTCCTCTACCAGGGTCGTGACGGGCTTGGCCCAGAGATGCTGCATGACGCGGGGCGCCAGGCCCATGTCGGCGGCAGCGGCCTCGGTGGCTCGGGCCAATCGCGAATCGTTGCGGCCCGTCCGGCGCAATGGGGAAGACGGTGGCGGCGACACGGAGGACATTGTGGGGCCCTCGGTCTGGCTGAGGAGCCGTCGTAAAGTCTCCGAACCATAGGCGGCCCATTGCGTCTCGAGGTCGATCCGCACGGGTGCGTCCAAACGCGCGTCTTGGAGGAGCATCACCTGGGCAGGCAGATTCTCCGGCCAGGGCTCCGTCAGCAGACTTCGCAGGCCCAGTTGCAGCTCCACCGGCCCCTCGCCTCGCGCCAACCGCTGGGCCAGCGCTAACCGGAACGAGGACGAGGCCCCCTTGGTCATAGCCTCGCGGGCCAGGTCGAGCCGCTTCTTGACTTGGGCGTCCGTCCGGTTGCGTTTTGTGTCGGAAGCGATTTCCAGAGGCGACAGCAGGGCCTTCAAAAAGATCGGTTCCGATCGTGGGTTGGGCAGATTTGCCAAGGTCGTGAGGATCGTGTCGCGCAACATTTCGAGCGAGTCCAACGTGGACGCCTGGCCGGAGACGACCGCGTCGATCGTTTGCCATGCCGAATCGCTTCCGTTCTCGATCAGCGCCAACACGACCGCCCGCTCGACGGCGCTGGCCTTCGTCCGGCTGCTTTGTACCCGCGACACCGGATGGGACGAGACGAATCCGGCGGGCAGACCCGGCTGGAGAAGGTCGCTTAGCAGGTCGGCCGCATGCGTATCGCCGGGGAACGCGCGGCCCAAGTGTTCGATCGCGTTGATCATGCGGCGATCCCCTTCGGCCTTGGCCTCGTAGTAATCGCGTTTCGACCAGGTGGTGAAGTTGTCGGGTCGCCGATCGACCGGTCGGGTACGTTGTTCCTTGCGCTTCTGACGTTCGGCGAGTTGTTCCTGCCGTTTCTGTTCGTACTCGGCCGCCTTCTTCGCGGCGGTCTGGGCTTTGGTCGCCCGGGCTTTTTGAGCCGCTTCCGCGTCCTTGGCTTGCTGTTTTTTTCGTTGTTCCTTCGCGCGGGCGATTTCCTCTTTGCTGGCCAGGCGATCCTCGTCGCCGCCGCATCCGCTCCACACGATCATCAGACCCAGCAGGCAACCGGCCGCCAACCGGCGCAAACTTCCGCCTTTTCGGCTCATTGTCCGACTCCGTCGTTCACTTGCCGTGTACCCCGTTGACGAGGCAACCACCCAGGTTGCCGATCACCTCGTTCATTCCCACGTGTTTTGCCCCGTTTCACAGAGAATACCCGATTCGCGCGTTTCGGCCAGCGGAGAATCACGATTCCATCCCAGATCTAACGGAAGAAAAACAAATCGGTCATCACGCCCTAATTAGGCCCATCTATGTTTACACCATCGAAGGGCGGAGGTGATGTGGTTGCCAACGAGCAGAACACGCCTTCATTTCTGAGATAGAGACGCACGGGAAAGACCCAAACCATAGATCGGCATGGTTTGCGGGGCTTCCCAGCCCGGGGAACGGTGAGTGAGTAAATGTACGGAAAACATGCGGAAGGCCAGGGACGGCGCGCTATGACCCTGGTCGAGCTGCTGGTGGTCATCACGATCATCAGCACTCTGCTGGCTTTGTTGATGCCGGCGTTGAACGCGGCTCGCCAGGCCAGCCGTAAAGTGACGTGCCAGAACAACCTGCGTCAAATCGGCGTCGGCCTTTTCGCCCACGCGGACGCACACGGGACCTACTGTTCGGGGGCTTTCGACTGGAAACAGGACGGTTGCGTGACGGAGATCGGCTGGGTGGCCGACCAGGTCCGGGCGGGCAGCCCGGTGGGCAAAATGCTTTGCCCCTCGAACGATTGTCTACTCAGCCAGACGTACAACGATCTGTTGGCTTGGGACACTACGGAAGCGCCCGGATGCGTCAACCTGCTGGGAAGCGGCCCCCAGACGCAACCCGACGGAACGACCGTGGTCAATCCGTGCCGGGCGATCGTCGAAGACGGCCTGGTGCCCGAGAGCGAAGCCCGAAGACTGCTGGTCGAACAGCAAATCTTCGAAAAGCACTTCAACACGAACTACACGGCCACGTGGTACCTGGTCCGAAGCGACGTCGTCTTGGACACAAGCGGCAACCTGGTCGTGCCGAAGGACGGGTGTCCCGCCTCGCTCCGCTCGCGCCACTGTACCCGAGGGCCGCTGACGCAGACCAAGACCGACTCGGGACGCCAGGCTGTTTCGAGCTTCGTTCCGCTGATGGCGTGCGGGGCACGGGGGGGGACGCTGTCGGATACGATCGGGCCGCACCAGTCCGGGACGCCCTTGGCCATGTCCTTCACCGGCGGGCCGGTGCTCAATCCGTCGATGGAAACGCCCGGTTTCCCCGCCGGCACGTCCCGCACGGGTCCAACCGGATGGTGGGCGACGTGGGACAAATCGACGCTGCAAGACTACCGTGGTTTCGCCACGGTGCATCAGCGAGCGTGCAACATCCTGTTCGCCGACGGCAGCGTCCGCGCCTTCACCGACACGAACGACGACGATTTGCTGAACAACGGATTCGAACCGACCGAGACCAACGGATTTGTCGACGACACCGTGGAACTGCCCCCCGAGGAAGTCGTGAGCCGCTGGTCCTTGGGAAAGCGACGATAGCACCAGGCTGATAGCAGCCTGCTGAAAAAGAGGATCGGGTGCCCTGCTCCACGCTTGCGTGGGCATGTGGAACCGCGAAAACATGCCCACGCAAGCGTGGAGCATGGCACCCGGCTTAATCAAAGACCTCAAACGAATGGATACCCAGCGAATTCGGAGAAAGGAGGTGACTGTGGAATAAGAAGCGGCTGCCGGGAAACGAAGGAGTCCTCCCCGAGGACGCTTTCAGGCGTCTCGGCGCGGACGCTCACGGTGAGAGGGGTACTTCTTGAATAATGAACTTGACTGTTGGATTCAACACGGGAGAAAAGAAATGAAACGCAAAACGAAGAGGGGCTTCACCCTCGTCGAAATGCTCGTGGTCATCGCGATCATCGGCCTGTTGGCCGCCTTGTTGCTGCCGGCGCTGGTCGCGGCGCGCGAATCGGCACGAAGCACGCAGTGCAAGGAAAATCTCCGGCAGATCGGAATCGGCATCCAGATGTTTGGCGACCTCGATCCGGAAGGCCGGCTCTGCACCGGGGCCTTCGACTGGCGACGCGACGGCTGCCCCGACACGTGGGGTTGGGTCGCCGACGTGAAAAACCTGGGCGTGTGCGAGCCGGGCAAGCTGCTTTGCCCGACGAACCCTCTGCGGGCCCCTGAAAAGTGGAACGACATGGTCGGCGGCACCAGCACGACCAACGGCAAGAACGGCTGCCCTCCGGACCGGCTCGCCGACGGAGCCTGCGGTCTGGGCGCCACCGAGACTGCGCCCGACACCTGGGAAGGCTACTTCGCCCAGACGACCGAGGACACGCCCGAGCGGGCCGACTTCCTCGCCCGCGCTTTCTGGGAAAAGGGCTACAACACAAACTACGTCGCCAGTTGGTATCTGGTCCGTTCGGCCCTGAAACTGACCAACGACGGCGCCGGAGCGATGGCGTTTGTCACGGGCAGTGGAAACGCCAAAGGGCTGGAACAGACTCGCGGCCCGCTCACGCGACGCTTGCTGGAATCGTCGTCGATTCCCAGCTCGAACGTGCCGCTGTTGGGAGACGGAGCCCCCGGCGACCCGGGCGAGGCGATCCTGACCACGGCTGTCGGCAAGAACCAAACGGCCGCCACCGCCTGGATGTCCAACGTGAGCATGGGACCTTCGCAGGACACCGAATCGCTGACCTACCTTGAAGCAGGTGAGCGTCTGGTCGAATCGTTTAACGACGGTCCGGCCACCTACGATTCCACCGCCGGCGGCGTCGTGCTGATCGAAGGCGGCACCGACGTGACCGGCCAGATGCGATGCGAGTCGGGTCTGGACGGTTGCCCGCCCGCCGACAGCACCAGCGGCGGCTGGCTGCAGGATACCCGCGACTGGTTCGCCCTGCATAACGGCACCTGCAACATCCTCATGGCCGACGGCAGCGTCAAGTCGTTCGTCGACCGCAACGGCGACAAGTACCTGAACCCGGGCTTCCCCATTCCCAAGGGTCTCAGTGAAGCAGAATACGATGCGATCGGCTATCGCAGCGACGTCAAGGAATTGCACGAAGCACGGATCTTCAGCGGCGTGTTCCTCGAGAACAGCGCTGCCAAACCGATCGACCTCGAGACGAGCTTCTAGCAACTTGTGCTCGAATGGGTTGGGGACCGCCCCCTACGAAAACCCGGGCCATCTGCCGAACCGCATCACCCGACACTCACCACGCGCATTCGGCAACGGCCGCGCAGGCGGGAGACTCGCTCTCCCGCCTGCGTTCCTCTATTTCCATTCCATCCCGATAGCTATGCCTAAAGAGCATTTCCCGAGAACCTGTAGCGCGGTGGCACTGGCGCGAGCGCCAGAGTTGTTGGCGATAAAACACTGGCGCTTGCGCCAGTGCCACCTTACGCCGTTAATCCTTTACCGTTCGGGCCAACCAGACGAAAAGGCTGGGCGGCACTTGGCCAGGGTGGGTCTTTTCAATCCGCCCCAACGGGGCCTGGTTCTCCTAGCCCAGGGCGCCGCCCTGGGGATTCAGGCCGGCAACACGATTGTTTTTCGGGCCAACGGCCCAACGGTTCGGAAAAAACGGTTGGCCCGTTGGGCCGAAACACCCGATGTCGCGCCAAACCGGTCCCCAGGGCGTTGCCCTGGGCTGGGAGAACGGCTGGGCCTTCGGCCCGTGTGGCGAAGAGCCATGCTCAACACGGATCAACGAAAACAACTCAACCCGAAGGGTGAACGGCGTAGAGTGCCACCCAGCTCTCTATCCCTTTCCAGAGACTAACCTGCCATGCGTTGGTTCCTTGCGATTTCGGTCTGTATCCTATTGGCGGGAGTGATTTTGCTTCCGGGATTCCTTGCTTCATCGACACGAGAAGCCGAGCCGGAGATAGACCCTACCGCGGCCGACCCGGTCGATCTGGGCGGCGGCCAACCCCGCGCGGTCGTCGACAATCCCAAGCACGATTTCGGCCTGGTCGATCCCGATGGCAAGTGCCAGCACGTCTTCGTGATTCGCAACGCGGGCACGGGATACCTGAAGCTCCGCACGAGCGAAAGCTCCTGTAAGTGTGTTTTAAGCAAGCTGCCAGCCCGGGTGTTGGGGCCCGGCCAGGTGGTCCGTGCCCGGGTCGAAGTGGTCACCCGCGACCGGACGGGCCCCTTCACCGACCGGATCGAAATCTTCTCCAACGACACGAACAACCCGACCATCGTCCTGGAAATGACGGGCACGATCCGAACGTTCCTCGGATGCGATCCGCCCCGGCTCCAGTGGACCGACATGCGGGCGTCGCGGGACAACACGGCCGAAGTGGTCGTCTATTCGCAGGTATGGGACCGCTTCGAGATTCACAAGGTGGATCCGTCGCTGGAATGCCTGAGTTGGGAGACGGAACCAGCCGCGGCCGAGAAGCTGACGAAGCTGGGGGCCACATCGGGCTACCGGCTCCGTGTCACCGTCCCGTCCGGCGCGTTTGAGCCCACGGCGCGACGTTTTCACGAAACGCTCATGCTGGTTGTCAACCCGCCCGACAATCCCGGCTCCTTCCGGTCGCTCCCGGTCGTCCTTTCCGGGGCCGTTTCGCGCGGCGCGACGCCGTTGGGACGCCGGATCGACGGGCAGGGCGTGTTGCGACTCGGAGCCGTCACGGCCGGCCAAGCGATCCGGGAGCATGTCCTCTTCCGGCTCCGAGACATCCGCCGGCCCGTGAACATCGAATCGGTGGAAACAACCCCCGACTTTCTGATTGCGAGGATTCAATCGGGCAAGACGGCCGCGTCGCGCTCGCGCGTGTTTCGCGTCGACGTCGAAATCCCGGCCGATGCCCCGCCAGGAAACCATACCGGAACAGCCCGAGGCAAAGTTGTCTTGAAGACGGATCACCCTGACCTCGGTGTCATCACACTACCCGTCGACTTCGCGGTCGTCGGCGATGAAGAACATCCCTTGTCCCGTTGACCAGGGCAAACAGTGGAGCACGCCTCGAATGCGGGAAGAAGCGATGATCGAGATTGCCACGGACTGCTCACAAGACACTTGCAGCGGCACGGGCGCCGGCCGGGCCGCGGACACGATATCCGGTGTTTCGGCAACGCCCCCACATAAAAACCGGTCGCCTTCGATGCCTCCTGATTCCAGCATGTCCGGGTCGAACGGCCTACGCGGAGCCAATGGCGCCGCGGCGGCTTCCGCGGTGCTCCGTTGTCCCGAGTGCGGCCATCCCCGGCCCCAGGACGGCCGGTTCTGCACCCATTGCGGCGCCCCGCTCTGGGAACCCTGCCCACGGTGCGAAGTCCCCGGCCCGATCGGCGAGACCTACTGCGGCGCGTGCGGCGCGAACCTGGCCGAGATTCAGGCCGAGAAAATTGCCAAAATCGAGCAGACCTTCACTCGCGCCGAGGAGTTTCGAGCCCAGGGCTATCACGAACGGGCCATCCTCACACTACGATCGTTGACCGAAGATAAAAACGCCCAGGAAACGCCCCCCTACGTTCGGGCTAAGAAACTCATTCGCCAGATCGCCGAAGAGCGTGAACGAGGCTCGGCCCAAGCGGCCGAGGCGCTTCGGTTGGCCAAGGAAGCCTTCAATCGACGCGACTACGCCGAGGCCCGACGGGTGGTGGACGAAACGCCCGAGGGGCTCCGCGACGAGGAACTCCAGCAGCTTGGCCGTCGGGCCGCCAACACGATCGAGGAAATCGCGTCGCTCGAAGCCGAGTTGCCGGGCGCGACCAATGGGCGGTGGTCGCCGACCGTGCCGGTAAAAGTCGAGCGGCTCTTGACGCTGGTTCCCGACCACGAAGAAGCGCGGCGTTGCGCCGAGCGCCTGCGGGATCGGCTCCAGGCCACGGCCCGGCACCATCTGGCCAAACGGGAATACCGTGCGGCGCTTCGGGCGTGGGAGTTGATTCCCGCGTCGGCCAGCACGCCGGAAATGGACGCCCAGCGCCAGCGTCTGGCCGAACTGGTCTGGTTGGTCGACGACGTCCGCACCGCGCCGGTCGTCGATCGGGTTCTACCGGAGGTCGCCGAAAAGCTGGTCAAGCTGGCGCCGCGTGACACCCGATTCGCCGGTCTGGTCGAGCAGGTGCGTCGCCGTGCCCAGGCGGCCAGTCAGGCGCCCGACCTGACCTTGCCCGAGTGGCAGGCCCGCTCGGAGGAACATTACCTGGGTTGTCCGGTCGATTGGGCCACCGGATTGCGGCGTTTGACGGTTGCCGACGCGTCCGTCGCACAGCGGTTGCGCGCCCAACCCGGTTGTTTTTGGGTGGCTGCCGGGCTGGCCCTGCAAGGCCTGGGGCAGGGGCCCGTCGCGATCAATCTGATTCCCGACCGGAAGACGGGCATTCTCGCGCGGGTGATCGGCCGGGCCGGCAAGGTGGCCGCCCCAGTCGCCTGGGGCCTGGACCTGAGCCCCTCGGGCCTGAAGGCCGTCCGGCTCGCGATGGACAAGGAGACGGGCGGCGTCGCCATCGCCGATTGCGAACACCTGGCCCATTCCAAACCCTTGGGTCAGACGGCGGACGCGGCCGAACAGATACAGTGTCTCCGGACCACGGTCGACGCGTTTCTCGAACGCCACCCGCTCGGGAATGAGTGCGTGTGCGTCGGTTTTCCCGGCCGCAACGCCCTGTTTCGCGTGATCGCCCTGCCGCCCCAAAAACAGGCGAAGGCGGCCGGGGCCGTCGAGCTGCAATGGCAGCGCCACGCGCCCTACCCGCTCGACGAGATGACCTGGGACTTCCAGCCGTTCGATGAAGACGGGACCACGTCGCCGGCCAAGCAACAATTCCTGATCACCGCCACGAAAAACATCCTTGCCCAGCAAAGGGTCGCCCTGTTCGAGGAACTTGGGATCCGGCCCCGGGTGTTGCAGAGCGATTCGTTGGCCCTGCACAACCTGTTCGCCTTCGAGGGGTATCTCGACGACTTCAAGGCCGATCCGGCCGTGTCCGACGACGACCGCCGCCCGGCCCTGGCCGTCATCGACATGGGCAGCAACGCGACGAACATCGTCGTCAGCGCGCCGGGCCTGGTCTGGGCCAACAGCATGGCCCTGGGCGCCGACCGATTCGTGAAGCGACTGGCCGCCGAGCTGCACATTCCCTTGGCCGAGGCCCGATGGCTGCTGCACCGCCCGGCCGAAGCGCCCTGGCTGCACATCCTCCACGAGACGATCGAGCCCTTGTTCGAGGACCTCGTTCGGGAAATCCAACGTTCCCTGGCCCTGTTCGCCGCCAGCAACGCCCGACACGACGTCTCGCGGATGGTCGGCGCCGGTGGCGGGTTCCAGACGCACGGGCTGCTGAGACACTTACGATGCGGACCGATTCAAATGGGCCATAAGAGATCGACCAAGACTGCTTCGACTCCCGCACCATTCTCGCCTGCGGAGGACTCCTCATGACACGCGGATTTTGCTTGTTCACCGCACTTCTTCTGGCCGTCCTCATGGCCTCGCCGGGCATGAGCGAACCGGTCACCTACGTGGCCGACGACCTCCCTCTGCCGATTCCCGAGATCTCCCTTTCGACGATCGCCACGATGACCCTCTCCGATCCCGGTGTCGTCCAGCAAGTCGAGGTTTTCCTCGACCTGACCCATCAGGACGTGGGCGATCTGGACATCTTCCTCTGCAAGGACGGAAGGACCGTTCAACTCTTCAATCAGCACGGGCCGAATACGCAAAACCTTCCGTCCGTCGTCTTCGACATGAATGCGGCCGCGCCGATCAGTCAGGCCACGTACCCCCTGGCGCCGGGCACGTACCAACCGACCGCCTATCCCGAGAGTGGATTCAGCCGCGATCTGGGCCTGTTCGACGGTCTGGATATTGCAGGCGATTGGCGACTCTGGATCATCGACAACTGGCCCGACAGCGAACATGGCCAACTGCTGCAGTGGAGCCTGACCATCACCGCCAAGTCCCGCATCCCGGGCGACGCGAACGAGGACGGCAAGGTCGACGAGATCGACGCCCGCGCGCTTGCATTGCATTGGCTCCAGACCGACGAGGTCGATTGGGCCGAAGGCGACTTCAACGACGACGGCGTGGTCGACGACCGGGACGCCTCGATCCTGGCCGGCAACTGGCACGCCGGATACGAAGGCCGGTCGACGACCGTCCCCGAACCCGACCACCTCGCCATGGCGGCCGCCGGCATCTTGATGGCGCTCCAACTCGGCTGGCGACGCCGTAAACTGATTGGCTCGATTTGAACACACGACGTTGACGATGCACAACGCAATACTGATACTCGCATCAGCAGTGATAAGGGTGCATTCCTCACTTTACCATCGTGATTGCTTGGCATTCCGCCTCCCCTCGGTCTGAACAACGCCCCGAAGGGGCAGCCGTTCTCCCAGCCCAGGGCGCCGCCCTGAGGAAAAGGGGCCGGGAAGGTGTTTTTCGGCCCAACGGGCCAACGGTTCCGCCGAGAGAACGGTTGGCCCGTTGGGCCGGACGCGCCGAGTTTTACCTACTCAGTCCCCAGGGCGATGCCCCGGGCTGGGAGAACCGCAGGACCTTCGGCCCAGTAGGAATTCCGATGGAGAGCGTTCTCCATGGAATAAAGTGCGGAATGCACTCCAGTGATAATGTAGAAGGAACCGACGATGGAAGCATTGATCCGACTCTTGCAGGGCACGGCGGGAAAGCTGCTGGTGGCCGTGGCGATCCTCTCTCTATTGGGTGGACTTGGATACGGACTCTACGGCATGATCGCCAAATCGGACGAAGATACCAAGACCGCCTCGGAAACCCCCTCTCCGAAAGCCACAATGACCATGGGCAAGATGCGCGGCCAGGCGATGAAACCGGCCAAAAGACCTGCCTTCAAGAGCGGCACGCCGACGCCTACTTCCATGCCGGCTGCCGATCCGGCTGCCTTGGCCAATCGGCCCAAGGACGGCGACGGACCGATACGGCACCGCTACAAGATCAGGCCCTTCGGTCAAGTCAGCTTCATCCGCGCCCAGGCCGAGGGGGACAAGATGTCGGCCCAGGACGCCCAGGCCGCCGCCGCCCAGCTCAGCCGCCGGCTCGTCTTTGATGCAGATCGTTTCCAGATCTGGTTCTTCGACGACGACACCAGCCTCGAACGCTGGGACGGCAAACGCCAACTCGACCAGGAAGACGTGAAACACTGCCTCTGGACCATCACCACCAACCGCCGCGGTAACAGCTTCGACATCGTCGCCGCCGTCCCTTCCACTCAACCAGATCTGCCTTCCTCAAATAATCCACCGGGCAAATAGAGCTGGCCGCTCATACGCCAGCTTCGCTCTGCTGCAACGCCAGAAGGCGAACGGCTTCTTGTGTGTTCCGCTTTTCGTCGGGGAGGTTGCGCTCGTCGGAAGCGCGAACGCGACGAGCTTGGTCGCACTTGCTCGGAATCCGCCAGCTCTTGTCGACGGAGCAGAACATCTCTGGTTCTCTTCGGTGATGATTATTTGCATGCCACTTTCTCATTTTCGGCATTTTCTTCGTCCGCACATCGTCTTGTCACTCGGACAGAAGTTCACTCCAGGCACGTTCAAATGCACACATTGACAGATCGTAAGCGCATTATAAGCGGATTGCGTTCACTATCTGCAATAAAGGAACGGGCCGATGTTCAACGGATCCAGGTTCACGTTAATGTTTTTGCGTTGACAACAGAGAATTGGCGTGTCCAGAATGGACCTGAAGAGAAGGTGGAAAGTGTGGAAAGCGGCCCGCGTTGAGGTGAATTGAGCCGTGTCTGTACGGTGTTTGCACACGTCGCTTTATACTGCGGGCGGTTGGTCCATCGCATGAGCATGCAAGCGTTGTGTCCAGAGAAGAAGGCGGCGTTGAGTTGTGCTTGTATACGCTCTCTCGAAGAAGGAGGACCACAATGAAGTTATTGAGAGTCTGGTTGGCGGTGATGGTATGCGCTGTTGCGATAGGCGTGGCGAACCAGGCGCCCGCCGAAACGATCGCAGTCGAGCTCGGCTCGACGTACACCATGGGAGCAAACTACGCGTTTTCGTTGGGATGGAACTTCACGCCGACCGAGGACATCATCGTCACTCACCTTGGGCTCATCGATGCGCTGCAAGACGGCGTCGACAACATCGTCGATGGCGGCCAGACGGTGGCTCTGTACGAGTGGTATGCGGGCGAAGACAATCCCACAGCGGGACAGCGCCTGCGCGTCGCGACGGTTCCGACCACGGCAACCATGGAGTCGGCCGGAAGCCTGCCTGCGTATTACGTCGAGATCGATCCGATCACGCTGACTGCCGGCACGGAGTACATGGTCGCCGCCCGAGTGAAGAAAAGGGACTACGTGTACCTCGTATCGTTCGTCAACGACGAATCGAAGGCATTCACTCGTGTTTCGGGTCATGCGACGCCATCGGCCGGTCCTCCCGATATGCCGCTCTATGGGAATGACGCGACGTTCACCATTGGTCCCACGATCGAGACTAACTACTACGGCGGCACGTTCAAATACGTGCCCGTTCCCGAGCCGTCGACGCTCTGGCTTCTGGCGACCGGCGTAGTCGCTTTGATGGCCTGGCGCCGGAGGCGCTGAAGATAATCTTGCCCAAGCCTGGGAGCGGGCGGACCACCAGCCGCCGTTCCCAGGCCCGCAAGGTCCTGTCATGGGGCCTTGTTTGGTTCGAGCGCCGCACGCCGATCGCCAGAGCATGCACCGGGAGCACGAGTTTGCCAAGCCATGCCTTGGCAGTGGGAGGGACCGTGGGTCACGGTTCCGATTCTGGGCATTCTTCCCTCTTGAATGGACGGTACCGGGACGGAAATCATGAAACAACAAGTTACGGCGATTGCGATTGTTTTGGGAATGTGGGCAGGAGGAGTTCACGGCGACTCCTTGACGCTCTCCGACGCGCTCTATCATGCGGTTTTCCAGCGTGACGCCTCGGACGTCGCACAAGTGCCTATTGCAGGGGTCTTCGACGGTTCGGCATCGGGGATCGAGGTGCGGGCCGTCCCGATGGAGGGTTATTACGGTACGGCCACCGATTGGGTGGAGATTGCCACGTGGCCTGGCAGCACTTTTTCTGGCACACTCACGGTTCCAGCCGGCTGGTATCAACTTGAAGCCCGGGCCATGCTCCTCGGTGCCGAGGTCGCTTCGGATACTCTGGATTCGGTAGGCGTGGGAGAGGTATTCATCACGGCCGGCCAGTCCAATTCGGCCAACTACGGCGAGCCGGCTCAGATGCCTTCCGACAGCCGCGTCTCGGCATGGAACGGTACAAGCTGGCAGTTCGCGGTGGATCCACAGCCGTTGGCCACGGGCACGGCCGGTTCGCCCTGGCCCGACTTCGGCAGCATTCTGGTCGAGCACCAGCAGGTGCCCGTGGGCGTGATCGCCGTCGGCGTCGGTTCGACCACGGTGCAGCAGTGGTTGCCCGGGACGAGCAATTACAACAAGATCAACAGCGCCCTGGCAGCGGCCGGTCCCAACGGCGTCCGGGCCATTTTATGGCACCAGGGCGAATCGGACGGCTATGCTTCGACTTCGGCGACGACGTACGCTTCACGATTGAACTCGATCATCGCCCAGTCGCGCGTCGACGCGGGCTACGACGTGCCCTGGGGCGTGGCCCTGGCCTCGTGGCTCGGCAGCACAACACCGGCCCAACAGGCCGAAATCATTGCAGGGCAGCAGGCTGTCATCGCCGGCGACCCGCTCGTCTTCCAAGGCGCCTCCACGGATACCTTTCACGAAATCGGGCTGGTCAAGAATGATGGACCCCATTTCAACGACGCGGGCCTGCGAGAGCACGGCCAGCAATGGTCCGATGCGGTGGTCGACTATTTCGAATTACCCCAAAACACATGGGAACCAGGAGATCCCCCCAAGCCGTCGACCCACGCCGTTGAGCTCGACACCTTCACGAACGGCTATAACTATCCGTTTTCCTTGGGATGGAAATTCACGCC
Organism: Pirellulales bacterium; assembly: GCA_016931075.1. Lineage (GTDB taxonomy): Bacteria > Planctomycetota > Planctomycetia > Pirellulales > Thermoguttaceae > JAFGFF01. Next base: position 20,569 of record JAFGFF010000227.1, read on the forward strand.
GACCAAGAACATGGTGATCACGGCGCTGGGGGTCTTTGACATCCTGGGCGACGGCGTGAACGACATCGTCGATGGAGGGCAGCCCGTCTGCCTGTTTGAATGGGGCGGCGCCGATCCTAATGCCGGCCAATGCTTGGTGTCCGCAACCGTTCCCGTCGATGCAACCGCCGAGGCGGCTGGCAACGCCAACGCTTACTATGTTGACATCGATCCAATCACTCTGACCGCTGGCACCGACTATTTCATCGCGGCCCGGGTTATAAACCGAGACTACTGCTTCTCGGCCACGTTTCTCAATGACGACAACCGGCCGTTCGAGCGATCCGAGTGTGGTGGTTTTGCCACGCCGGCCAATCCTGCCCAACCGGAGATGCCGGAACTGGCAAATACCACCACATTCACGATCGGTCATAATGACCCCGTGCATGGCACCGGGCCGGATGATTATTTCGGTGGTACGTTCAAGTACGAGGTCTCAAAGAAGCCCGGCGATGCCACCGGGGACGGCGTGGTCGACCAATATGACGCTCAGGCCCTGGCCGCCAACTGGCTCAAACAGGCCGACGCCCTCTGGGAAGAGGGGGACTTCAACGGCGACGGCAAGGTCGACGATCTGGACGCTTCGATCCTGGCGGCCAATTGGGACGGCATTAGCGAGGAAGTCGGCGTGCCCGAGCCGGGAAGCGTCGCCCTGATGGTCGGTCTGGGGCTTGGCCTGCTCCTGTTCCGGCGGCGACGAAACTAGCCAAACATCAATAGCCGATCGCACATCGCCAAGCCCTTGTCTCACCCCGTGCAGAATCCGGAGTGGGGCAAGGGCCTCTTTTCTTCCTGGCCATCTCGCCCTTGAACGGTCAGGCATCACGGAAGCCCCGGGGCCGAGGCGGTCGACGGCATGGTGGACGGCGTAACCGTTCACGGCCCGCGGAAAAGGTGCCAGGCACCTTTTGCCGGAACGGCCCTTCGGGTGCTTCGCACAAAAGGTGCCTGGCACCTTTTCC
>JAFGFF010000228.1 GCA_016931075.1 Pirellulales bacterium
CCGACGACGTCGCTAACCACCAGATCGGGCAGCGGCGGCAACGTCAGGTCGATCGGCCGGGCCAGGACGTTGTTGGTTTTCGTGACTTCGATCAGCGAACTCTGGGCGCCCGTCTCGACCAGCACGTAGTACGTCCCCTCGAGCGACGTCTCGCTCAGCGGGAGCGTGACCGATTGGGTCCGGCCGTACTGGCTGGCGGCGTCCAGCGGGTTGGCTCCGGCCAGGCCCAAGAGGAGTACATCGCCCGAATCGAGGGCCGCGTCAGTCGAGAGCCACACCCGATCGGTCCAAGCGGCGCCGGCCGCGACCGTGCCGAAGTTGTCGACGATCCAACTCACGTCGATCGCCTGGCCGAACAGACCTGTACTCGGCGCGACCAGAGCCGACGGGTCGGTCGAGTCGATCGCCAGGTCGGGCAGCGCGATGCCGAACTGGCCCGCGTAGGCGTCGACCATCGGATTGCCGGCCGGGTCGAGCACGTCGGGTCCCAATGTGAGCGAATACGTCCCGTTCGCGCTCTGCGGAGCGAAGTGGAACCGGTAGACGCCCCCGCCCAACGACTGGATCGACTGGATCGAGAGGGGCGAGGCCGAGGGGTCGGTCAGCACCACGTCGGCGGCCGTGAGCGTGCTTTGGCTGATCGGGGCGTCGAACGTGATGTCGACGTATTGGACAACCTGGCCAACGACGCCTGAAGGAACCATGCCCACGACGCTCGGCGGGGTCTTGTCGATCGTGACGACCGCCTGATAGGCCGAGGTCATCGCGTTGCTGGACAAGTCGGTCACGTCGGGCCCGATCTGGACCGTGTAGGCCCCTTCGTCCGACTGCTCGGGCAGGTCGATCTGGAAGGTCTTTTCGCCGGTTGGCGTGACGCCCAAGTCGCCCGGGTCGAGCGGTCCGGCCGGACTGGTGATCGACAGATCGGCCACGGTGAAGCTGCCGGCGAGGATCGGTTCGTTGAACGTGACGGTCAACTGGGCGAAGTTTTGATTCGTCGCCCCGACCGGGCTGAGGCTGATGACGTAGGGCCGGTTGACGTCGGCGATCAGGGTAACGGTGAATCCGTCGGGCCCGGTCATCGGGTTGCCCGCCACGTCGGTCACATTGGGTCCGAGCGAGAACGTGTAGTCGCCCGGCGTGACCTGGTAGTCGAACACCAGATGGAAGTTGGCCCCGCTGTCGGCCACGAGCGTAAACGGCGTGACGGGCGTACTGCCGGGGTCCAGCAGTGTAATGTCGGCCTCCGAGAGCGTCGAGCCGGCGATCGGGGCGTCGAATGCGAAGGCAAGTTGCTTCCACGGGGCTTGCGCGGTGTGCGACGTGGTGGGAATCGTCGGGGCCTGCGTGTCGATGGTCAACGTGAGGAACGACTGGACCGGCGTATCGGCGGCCGGCACGAGACGCGCCTTGACCGAATAGATGGCGTCCGAAAGCACCGGCGCCGTGAAGGCGTAGTTGCCGGGGGCGGCGACCAGACGGGTTTCCTCCGGCGTGCCGTCGTTGTTGTAGTCGACTTCGATCAGGCCCGCCTCGTTGACGAAAACATCGAACTGCGGCTGGGTGACGTTGGTGATGTTGTCGGTCTGCGAGACGCCCGAGTCGCTGCCGGCCAGAAGGTCGATCGCCACGGCGGCCGCCTTGGCGTCCAGGTCCAGCGTGGTCACGTAGTCGCTCCCGCCCAACAGCGGATTGCCCGACAGGTCCTGAACGGCCGTGGGCGTCGTGCCGTTGACGCTCAGGCGATATCGCTCGTCGGGCAACATGCCGCTGAACGAAACGGTCGCCACGCCGGTCGTCGGCTCGAACGCAATCGACGAGATTTGGCCGGAGACGTCGACCTCGTTGGCGTCGCCGAACGTGCCGTCGCCGCCGCTGGCCAGCAGCGTGTAATTGGCCGTGTTTTCAACGGTCGTCGCGTCCAGGCCACCGATGTCGAAAAACGTGACCGCCAGGGCACTCGGTTGGAGCGTGACATTGGTCACCACGGGGCCAAGGACGTCGGGATTCAGGGCGACGATCCGCTCGGCCTGGGCGGCCATCGGGTTGCCGGCCAGGTCGGTCAGGTTGGGCCCGACGTGGAAGACGTAGTTGCCCGCCGTGAGCTGGATCGGGAAGCCGACCGTCCAGTCGGTGCCCGCGCCGGTCAGGTCGCCGAGCGTGATCGGATCGCCGGGCAGTTCGTCCAGCGTGACGTCATCCAGCGTGAACGTAGCCGGGTCGATCGGCTCGTCGAATGTCAGCGCGTATTGCGACCAGGGCGCGTCGGCCGTCGTATCGCCGGGCTGCAGAACCGGCGCGGCCGTGTCGATCGTCACGTCGAGCGTGTCCTGGACCAGTCCGTCCGAGGCCGACTGGAAATCGACGCTCACCGAGTAGGTGTCGTCAGCCGAATAGGACGCCGTGAACGCGTGGGTGCCCGGCGCGGTGAAGTAGTACGAATCGTCGGGCGTCAAGTCGCCGTCGAAATCGATCGACACGAGGCCGATCTCGTTGACCGTGACGTTGAAGGTGGGCGAGGTGTCGTTGGTCAGATTGTCGGAATCGGACGCGCCCGAGTCGCTCGCCGCGTCGAGGTCGAGCGTCACGGCGGCCGGGTAGGCGTTGATGCCGAAGGTGGTGACGAAATCGTCGCCGCCCGTGCCGTCACCGTCGCCGTCCAACGGATTGCCTTCGAGGTCCTGGATGCCCGGATCGGTGGCATGAACGATGAGCTGATAGGCTCCCTCGGGCAGCCCGTCGAGTCCGCCGAGGTTTGTATACCGCACGCTCGCCTGACCCAAGTTGTAGAAGCCTGTGGTCCCGTCGCCCAAGGGCGCGGGGTCAGTCGTCGAAAGGGTCCACACGGGCGTGCCGTCTTCCTCGCGGATGGCGACGTCGATCGAGCCGTCCGATTCGTAGTCGACCTGGAAGTCGTAGACGACCGATTCCTGCCACCCGACGGCCGGACCGGTGGCCAGGATCTCGAGGTGCGGATCGGCCGGATCAAGCGTGTACAAGTCGGGTCGGTTGCCCAGCGTGCCGGTTCCGGTCACCTTGGCCAGGGTCAGGCCTTCGCCTGCGCCGCCGCCTTTCCAGGCCAAGAGGTAATATTCATCGGGCAAGCCCGTCTCACTGTTCTGACTCAGGCCAAAGACCACGCCCAGGTAGTCGTCGTCCCCGCCGGCGTCCTCGACGACGATCCGCGCAAGCAGGTGTCCACCAGTTTGGGTTGCGCCGCTAATAAAGAACGTCGCGCCGCCGTTGGCCGCCTGGACGACGCTCGATCCGTCGGGCTCGACCTGCCAATCGCCGTGGATGCCCGCCGGAAAGCCGTAGTCCAGCTCGCTCCACGTGGTGAGGTCTTCGATCGTCGTGATTTCGATCTGCGTGGTCCCGTCGACGTAGCGGGGCAGGATCCGCAGGTCCTGGTCGTCGCCCCCGCCGGGAAGCTGATCGGCGCCCAGATGGGTCAGAATATAATTCGTCGCGTCGCGGGCCCCGGAGCCCAGGACCGGCTCGGACAGGTCGAGCCAGACCGAGTCGGCCGGTTCGGTGACCCAGCCGCTCGGGTTGGTGGCCGTGATGACCGGGTTGCCCGAGAGGAGGTGGCGCGGTTCGAGCGTTTCGAACTGCGGCGGCCTGCGGCAACCGATTCGGCAGTCGCATCGGCGACGGCGTTGGTTTTTGTTTTGTTTGGATCTTCTTGGCAGAAAACGTCGAGCGGTCATTTCTTCAGCCTCGAAGTTTCATGGTAGTGGTTGGTTGATTAGCCAACGTCGCAGGTTGCTTCATGGCGGCAACGAGTTGGATTATCATCTATTCGTCCGCCGGCACGGGAGCCCAAAGGGCTCACACATGCCAGCCCAGGGCAACGCCCTGGGAACCGGTTCGGTTATGTCAACGAAAGCTCTGAAGGAGCGACACAACGATTCGCGCCGACTTTGTTTCGCCCCTTCAGGGCATTCTTCCAATAGGTCATCCCTTTTCCCCAGGGCGTTGCCCTGGGCTGATATGTTACAGCCCTTCGGGCTGGGCTTGTTTCACCCAACGGCTACTTGCGGCGACGCAGGAACGCGAGCGTCGCGGCAAGCGCGGCCAGCAGGGCGAGGGTTGACGGCTCGGCCACCATGACCGTGCCGCCGGCGAAGGGGATCGAGGTCGTACCGCCGGTGAACAGGCTGTTCAGGTGGACCCATTCGGGCGTGCCGCCGCCCAGGTCTTGCATGGCGTAGACGTCCAGGCCGTCGAGCACGAGCGTCGACCCGTCGGCGATCTCCAGGCCGTCCAGGCCGCCGAGGCCGTAGAGGTACAACGCCTCACTCTCGCCACCGGTGCGGTTGCCGTTGTCGAACAGGTCCAAGAGCATCACGGTGGTCGGGCTGCCGACCTCGCCGATCACCAACCGGCCGATGCCGAAGTTACTTGACGTGCTGCCGGTCAGGCCCAAGTCCTCGCCGCCGACTTCGAGATACTGGACGCCCGAGCCGTTGAGATAGACGACGGCCTCATCCAGATCGACCGAGGACTCGCTCGTCTGGGTGATCCAGAAATCGTCGTGGACGCTGAGTTGGCCTCCGGCGGCGACGGTGATCTTGCTGGCCGGGTCGAGGTAGAGTGTGCCTTGCATCGAAAGCGCGCTGGTCACGTCGGTCAGGGCGATCGTGGTGCCCGAGGTGGCGGCCAGGTTGCCCAGCACCATGTTGCCGTTGGCTTGGACCTCGAACCGGACGTTGCGCTGGGCGACTTGCAGGCTGGAGAGGTCCATCGAGCCGCCCGGCCCGACGATGAACTCGACCCGATCTTCGCCGCGGACCGGGCCCAGGATCGTCTGCACGCCCGACAGATCGATCGATCCGCCGTTGGTGGCGATGATGCGATGGACCGTCGTGTAGCTCGACGTGCTGTCATCGAATCCGGAATTGAACGACTGGAACGAGGACAGATCGAGCAACGACCCGGCGCCGTCGGAGGAGAAGAGC
>JAFGFF010000229.1 GCA_016931075.1 Pirellulales bacterium
AGGTGTCTGGCACCTTTTCCGCAGGCCAGCCCGATCGGCCCTGTGTCAAAGTAAGCCCGTGCCCAATGCCTCGATTCTACCGGTCTTTTCCACCTTATTCAACCTGACGCACCCGCTTGCAGCCCGCCTGGGGACTGGTCCATTTTTCGGTGGGCAGTCGTGTTTCGCGCGGAAACCGCTGGCCGAAAACAGGGACCTGTCCCCTTCTCGTCACTCATGAAAAATCCCCTACAACCCGACCAATACCCGGCCCGCCGGTGGTCAGACGGATGCCCGGTTGGTATACTCCCCGGGATTCGATCGGGTGGCACTGGCATCTTGCCAGTCTTGCCGAAAACTGGGTAGCCCCGATAGCTCCGCTATCGGGGTCGCGAAGCGACAAGAGGAATCGAGACGTGGTGTGCACCGGCCTTGACCGTTGGAAACCGTGCAAACCAAAGTCCGAAACCTCTTGGGCCTGACGGCCCCCGGATAGCCGAGCTATCCGGGCCGGGTGCCATGCCCAGACGTCGCTTCAGCGGCGGATGGGCATGTTGGCAAGGGTGGTCCCAATCTCATGCCCATCCGCCGCCAAGGCGGTCGTCTGGGCATGGCACCCACTAGCGAATTTGAAAAAACACGAACACACTCAGCCCTGGAGTGAAACCATGAGCGATTCTGTGATTCTCGAAACGAGTCTGCCCGGCGTCGAGGGCCGGCGAGGTAAGGTCCGCGATATCTACGACCTGGGCGAACAACTGCTGTTGGTCAGCACCGATCGGATCAGCGCGTTCGATTGGGTGTTGCCCAGCGGCATTCCCGACAAGGGCCGGGTGCTGACGCAGATCGCCGCGTTCTGGTTCGAACTGCTCGGCGAGCCGAACCACCTGATCACGACCGACGTCGACCAGATGCCCCTGCCCGACGGCGCCGATCGGGCCGCCCTGGCCGGACGCTCGACCCTCTGCCGCAAGACGCAAGTCGTGCCGATCGAGTGCGTCGTCCGCGGCTACCTGGTCGGCTCGGGCTGGAAGGAATACCAGCGCAGCGGCACCGTCTGCGGCATCCGTCTGCCCGAGGGACTGGTCGAATCGTCCCGGCTCGAAAAGCCCATCTTCACCCCGTCGACCAAGGCCGAGCAGGGCCACGATGAAAACATCTCGTTCGACCGGATGGTCGAACTGGTCGGCGGCGAGGTGGCCGAAGAACTCCGCGACCGGAGCCTGGCCATCTTCAACCGTGGCGTCGCCCATGCTCAGGAGCAGGGCATCATCATCGCCGACACGAAGTTCGAGTTCGGCCAGATCGATGGCCAGATCCTCCTGATCGACGAAGTCCTCACGCCCGACAGCTCCCGCTTCTGGCCCGCCGATCAATACGCCCCGGGCCGCAGCCAGCCCTCGTTCGACAAGCAATTCGTCCGCGACTGGCTCGAAGCGACCACCTGGGACAAAAACAGCCCCCCACCCTCCCTGCCCGCCGACATCATCGCCAAAACCCGCGCGAAGTACGTCGAGGCCTACGAGCGGATCACGGGGCGGAGCTTCAATGCGGGCTAGCCCGAGTTTCGCACGTAACGATGGCAACACAAAAACGTCGGCAAGCCGATGCGCGGAGTTCTCCCACGGAGTCCGCCGTTTCCCGAGTTTTGGTCCAACGCATTAATGTGACCTGGACCAAAGCTTCCCGTGGGGGCGATGGAGCGAGAATCCGCAACGCGCTACCCGATGCACTGCCGCTCCCGTTGGAAGCATTCACTGCCCCTTGGACTCTCCACAGTATCTACTATCACGAGAGCAATGACTTCACCAAGGAAGAAGTGATCAAGAAAACCGATTCACCCGATGTTCTCGGCATTCGAGTTCTGCGGTTCAAGCTTTGCAACCGCCAATTGGCAGTATCTTTCCTCCATGATTCCGCGAATGCAGCCTTGGTGGACCGAATCCAGGTTGATCTTCAGGGAAACGAGATCCTCGAAGTTGACGCGTTTGTGCTGGAACCTGAGCAATGGGGCCAATTGGTTTACAATGGACGCTTTGTTGACATGGATACGGGCAATTGGTGGTACGAGCATACGGTCTTCAACATTGGCCTTGGCCTCAAACCAGCTAAGGACCTTTTCCGTTCTACACGTCCAGCATCTCGCTTCGTCGAACTAGCTCGACTCCATTAGTCAGAATACTCTTTGTCACCAGAACGGTTTGCATAATGACAAAGTGCGCTCTGCCCCCAGATCGACACGGCGTAGAGGGTGGGGTCGTGGGCGTTGATGGTTTGGAGGTCAAAGAAAGGTGGCCTAAAAAGTGGCTTAAAAAAGGTGGCCCCCGGAAAGGTGGATTAAAAAGAAAGCTTGCAATTCGGCAAGCGATTTGTTAGGTTCGGGGACGTTAAGCGGGTATCCGCAGAGCCTGGTTCGCCAGGTATCAAAAAGAGCCCGCCGGTGGAGAGAGTTCGTGGGGAGATCTCTCTGCCGGCGGGCTCTTTTTTTTATGGTGCCCGAATGAGGATGTCAAGGATGGGAAGCGACGACAGAAAGATAATGATCAACGAAGAGCGAATCCCGGTCGGGTGGTTAGGGCATTTACCCCAGATGCTAGGGCTGCAATTCAAGCAGCCTGGGGTAAATACCCCAGTCGCCCGGCGGAAGAGGAACCTCGACCAACGGCAGCCCCCCAACAGAGAGCCCTCCTGGCTCGCGGCATGCCCAGCGGACTGGAGGGAACGAGGGCGCTGGCCAAATCAAGCGGTTTTGTGCCCAGATGCAGTGCCTGGGTGCCATGCTCAGACGCCGCTCAGGAAGCGGTCCCCTTGTCGGGCGACCTGCCGGCGGCGGATGAGCATGTTGGCGCTGCTGTCCCGAACAGCATGCCCATCCGCCGCTGAAGCGACGTCTGGGCATGGCACCCAACGAGATGCACGTCGACCGGGCGGGAGGGAACGAGAGCACAGGCTATATCAAGCGGTATTATGCCCAGATACAGTGCCCGGGCAGCGCCGCACAGAATCGGTTCGGAATCGGCGTCGGTTGACGCTCGAATCCCCCCGAATTTTCTGCGTCCATGCGAAAACAAGCGGTTTTCAACCAGGATCGAGCGCTCAGGGAAAACCACGCATCCGCGGTTCGGAAATATTGTCTGCGATCGCCGTCACAAAACCTGGGAATGCGCGCGTTGATGGAATATCAAGCCGTTTTCAACCACCATTCAGCGTGTGGGCATTGCCGCCGAAGGATCAACTTGGAGTCAACATCTGCTGCGACCGGAAATACCCCCCGGCAGCCGCGTGCCCATGGCATATCAAGCGAATACTGCCCGGGTGCCATGCTCAGACGCCGCCCAGTACACGGTCTCTATGTTCAACTGCCAGCCGGCGGCGGATGAGCATGTCGGTGCTGCCATGCCCAACAGCATGCCCATCCGCCGCTGAAGCGATGTCTGGGCAGGGCACCCGGCATTCATTCGCCATGCAGTCCACAGTAAACGCACCACGCGGACCACCTTTGCACGCGCAAGAAACCCCTATCTGGCATGGCTAGGGACCACCTGACCGGGTCACGTCTCATGCCAGTTTGTCCGCTCCAAAGCGGCGCCGATCGAGGTCGTAGAGACGGCCAACGCTGCCCGTGCGCGCGGATTGAGTGATCACGACAGTACGCAAGAACAAAAGACGGCGGCAGAACAGGGACTGACGTCCTCCGCTCGGTTCGAGTTTGCGCCCAGGCATGGATCGATGAGCAAAGGACGTCAACTGGCTTGTTTACCTCCAATCGAAACGCTTCTGAGGCCTGACGGCTCCCGGATAGCTATTCGGGTCACCCGCGAGCATCGTTGGTTCGCTGTTTCTCCAGTCGAAAGGACAGCTTGGGAGGAAGCCGTGTCCGAAGCCAAGCCCAGAAGAGGATTGCTCCTGGCGAACAGACTGCTATCAATATACCCACGAATACCATTGCCTCTCGGAGGTTTTGAGACAACTTCAGGATGGCAAAAGAACAGAGTGCAATGAAGAGAATCCAGATGGTTGTGCCATATTCGTAAAGAAATCCACCGAGGTGCGAGCGGGAGAACGGGTTTTCGCCGACGGGCGATAGGCCGACTTGGCCAAATGCCCGAATCCAGGGAGAGAAGTAGGGCAGCTTTCCGATCTTTAGGCTAATTGTCCGAGACTGACCTGACGCAATTTTCCACGTCACGCGAATCACTCGATCGGGACCGAGAATAGAATTGGAGAGTTCGAACTCAACGGCAAGAATTTCCGACCATGGGACAGTGAGAAAGTCGTTCTCAATGGAATGATCACCAAGAACTGACCGCATGAATGATCGTTTGGCATTCCAGACAAAGTGAGTTCGTGTGAAAGTGACCGGACCATATGAATCAGTCTCTTCGTAAACCACATGCGACCTAAATAACTTGTCATCTCGTCCAAGCTGCAATTCCTCAACTGGACCAACAGAAGGACCGCTCGACTCTGCCTCGGGCGTCATCCTATTCCATTCGTCCTGGTTGCCGGTGGTTCCCATCAGCCACACCCTCCATTAACGAAAAGGGTCCGGCAATAGAAAGAAATAGGAGCAGTCTGTTGGGGGAGCCACCTGTTCATGAGAATGTTGGGGGAGCCACCTGTTCATGAGAATTTTACTCCCCCGTTTCTTTCTCGTCCTCGTCGCGCAGCTCGTCCGGATTGAAGCCCTGTTGGATCATGGCCATGCGTTCGCGGTGGCGGATGATGGATTTGGTGACAACGATGATCGTGCCCCCGATGATGCCGAAGATGGGGATGGAGAAGACCAGGCAGAGAGCAATCGCATCCTCTTGCATGAAGAGCATTTGGAGTGTTTCGCCCATTTTATGTCTCCCCTATTCTAGTGGGCTGAAGAAACACCTCATCCTACGAAGTCATTCGTCAGACGGCCAGCAGTATTGGAAGAGAATCGGGCCAAGGGGCAGAAATCGGGTTGTGGTTGGAAGGACAGGGCGGATTTTGGCTGTCTGGGCGCCGAATCCGCGTGCCAGTGCTGTGAGGCAACGGTTATTGTTGGAGGGACGCACTCTGTCGCGTCCGCTGTGCGATGTACATGGTTTCGACGGAGCGCGTTTCTCCCACCTGCCTCACTTCGCCGCCCGGCCGGCTTGGAGCAGGCGGCAGGGTTGGGCCAGGGCGGAGGCTAGGCAAAGAGCCAGGGCCATGCCGGGCAACAGTTTGAGCCAGGGCACGACCAGCGTGGGCTCCAGCCCGCCGAAGAAGCCGACATATTGCGAGATGCCGACCCTACACCAGCCGTCCGTTTTCTTGCAGGGTGTATTCGTACAGTATCAAAATGGTCCACCGCATCGTTTTCCAGATCTACGTCGATTTTACCAAATCGGCTGGATGTTTGCGCCCTGCCACTATTGCCGGAAACAATGCCGCCAGACCACACAGCAGAAGCGTCGCGGCGAAACCGAGCGACAGGTAATACCACGGAATTGTCAGCGGCGAAAGGAAACCACCGAAGAACGAAACGTAGCGCATCAGACCGACGAAGCACCATGCACCGAGAATCCCGAAAACGATGCTGATGATCACTGCCGACAGCGCGATCAGCAGCGCCTCGGCCAGGATCAACCGCACCAGGCCGAATCGGGTGATTCCCAGACATCGCAGCATACCAAGTTCGAACCGCCGCGTCCGAATCGAGGCGGCAACCGTTCCCATCATACCGAGCGACGAAATCATCAGCAGGATCAGCGGCAGCCTTGCCGCCGCCTGAATCACGCTGTCCCCTCTGCTCCCTACACGGTCGTTGAGGTACTTGTGCGAACTGACCTTCACCATCGGACGAGAAATCGCGCCGCCGCCATCGTCCAGCCGCGCTTCCTCGTCCAGCAGCTTTTGGAGCGACCGTTCCAGGTCCGCGTCGGAAACCGTCGGTCCGCCGCTCGCGTCCAAGGTTCGGTCAAACCAGAAATAGGCCGCGTCGCTGAGTTTGAAATCGTCCTGGACGGTTTTGTAAGGAGCGAACATCAGCGAGCCCGAGCGGTATCCATACTTCCGGACGCCGCTGAGCTTCGCCATCCAAAGCCAGCCCGGGACGCTGGCGACGCCGCAGACCTCATATTCGATCGGCTTCGCGTGGTCCCCCGATGGACCTTCACCCGGTCTGCCTGGGCCTCGTCTTCGCATCCTGCCGCCCGGTCCGCGCATCCCGCGTTCGCCGGGCTTCGGTTTCATCAATTCGAGCTTATCGCCGACGTGCAGCCGCGCGCGGAACGCGAACGAATCGGGGATGATGCAATATCGTCCCCCACTTTTAAGTTTCGCCAGCGCGTCGTCCCACGTTCCTTCGACCAGGTCGACGTCGACCAGACGCGTGCGATTTCTCCCGTCGACGCCAAGATCCCTCGGCTCGAACGCTCTGGCGACATCCAGGCCGAAAACGACAACGCCCGCCCCCGCCTGCATGGGCGACATGCCGAACTCGCTGAACTGCTTCGCCTGGCGCGTCGAAAACAAGGGCTGCTCCAGTGCCATGGGCAGGAACTTGTCTCGATCGACGCCATCCAGATTTCGGACCGCAGCGATCCGGTCGAGCGGCAGACCTTTCGGCAGGCATGCCACGAGCGTGTTGGGCAGCCGCTGGCTATGCGTGAACGGAACAAGCATGGAATATCCCGAAATCTCGAGGAAGCTGTACACACCCAGCCCGATGGTCAGGGCCACGGTCGTTCCGAGCGTCCGCCAAAGGTTCGCGCTGAGCTGATTCTTGAGCAGACTCTTTTCGATAAACAGCATCTTCGCGACCGGCGCGGAGAGGAAACGCTCGACAAGCAGCACCACCGTCGGCGTCAGCAGCACCAGCCCCAGGATTTGCGTCGGCAATCCGACGTAGGTGTACAGCGCCAATCGCAGCAAGGAGGTCTCCGCGCTGACGCCGTAATAGATGACGAGTGGATTGACGATAAGCATCGCGCCGCCGACGATCCCGAAGAGGTAGAACCACCGCTTCTTGACGTTGTAGACGTATCCGCGGTTCATGCCTTCGAGCGGGCTAACTTTTGCCCCGCGCCACGCCGGAATGATCGCCGCGAGCATCGCTCCCAAAAACGCCGCCACGCCCGACGTGATAATCGACGAAGCGTCGAGCGATACCGTCTTGCCGCTGCCGAACACGTCGGGTTGCAACCAGACGGTCGCCTGGAGCACGAGCCAGCCGGCCGTCATCCCGACGATCCACCCGAGCACGCAGAGGATCATGCTTTCGCCGAAGATGAGCACGACGATGTGCCACCGCTGCATCCCCACGGTCCGCATCATGGCGAAGACGCGACTACGTTCACCCACGCCCATACTCAGCGCGGTGAAGACGATCAGCGTCGAAACGAGCGTCGTGAAGAGGATGATCGCGCTCATCGACGACGCGCGGCCCATCAGCCCGCCGCCGCGCGGACCGCCCCGATGATTGAACGACTCCTGGATATCGGCGGCATCCATGAATTCCATCTGGATCCCTTCGGAGGCCAGGTGCTCGGACCACGACTGCTTGAACTGCGCGACATTCGCCCCGTCCCGCAGGCGGACGTACAGATATTGCGCCTTGCCCTTGTCCGCTTCACTGCGCGGCTGAATCTTCTCGGCGGTTGCCATGGAAACATAGACCGCGCTGACGACCGGCGAGATGCCGCCGCCGAAACCGAAACCGCCGCCCGCTTTTTGATCGACCAGCCCGACGATCTTGATCTTGTATTCCTTCTCGTTAAGTCGCACAGCCACATCGTCGCCGACCCGGACGGGTTCTTCCTTCTGGCCCCAAATGCCCAGGCTTCGTGCGGCCGCCGTTCCCATCACACCCTGCATCTGGTCGCTACTCGCGTCGAACCAATCACCCTCCTCCAGCTCAAACGGCGGCTGATCGGCGTCGATGCCCACGATGGTCGGGCTCCCCATCGGCGTTCCGTGGCCGGCGCGCTGGCGACGGAGAACGCTGTTCTTGTCCGTATACTTCGCCATCGTGTACTTCCCGAAGCTCCCGCGGATCTGCCGTGCGGGCGAGACTTGCATCACCAGGTCGTTGCTTCTCAGTTCGTCCAGCACCTTTGGCTCGACCAGCAGCGGCGCGGGCGGCGCCATCGGCGGCATAGGGCGCGCCGCCCCCGCCGCCGGCTCGTCGCCGCGCTGCGGAATCATCGCCACGTGATAGTGGCCGAGATACTTCTCGCCCTCGTTCTCGAATTGCAGCACCACCAGCCCGATGCTGCCGACGAGCCAGACGAGCAT
>JAFGFF010000230.1 GCA_016931075.1 Pirellulales bacterium
TCGACAAGAATCTCATCCAAGTTCAGGAATATCTTGACCGTTGGCGAGAACCAGACGCCCGGCGTGCCCGCCAGGTAGCAATAATGGCAGCCATAAGGGCAGAAACCGTAAGGCGAAAAATGCCAGTAGTTCGGACAGGAGTTGCCGTCCTCTGCGCTGAATCGCACCGCGCTGCGATGCTCGCCCAGCACGAGTGTCTGCTTGCCCCGCTCGTGCAGCCGCAAGGGGTCGGTTTCGCCCAGATCGACTCGATTGTGCGGGACGCCAAACGCCTCGACGACCTCCGCGTCCGGGTGCGCCGCGCAAATCCGCTCGGCCAATCGCCGACGGCCCTCCGTGTGATTACTCCCCTTTGCCAGCACGATCCTGGAGGGCTGGAACAGCGGCGCGGCTCTCGGCAGGTAGTCGTTCTTGGATTCCACGCCCTTGAACATCGACTGACGCCCGTTGAGTCTGCCACGGCGCGACGCGCCGACCGCATGTAAACAGGTGTATACTATACCAGGCCGACGGTTCAATATCAAGTCGAGTTTTTGGGCCACTGGACGAGGGGCGCTCACGCTCAGCCGTTGAGCACAAGCCGGACGTGGCCTGGCTTGACGGCCGGTTCGGCGCAGGTGAAGCCAAAGCGGTGCAGAAGCCGCATCGAGGCGGCGTTCTCTTCGGTTGTTTGGCGACGATTCGCAATACGCACGGTTTGGCGAACGCCCAGTCGATCAACACTCGGACCATTTCGGTGGCGCTGCAATACCTATTGGCGGAATTGCATCCTATTGTCGAAAGAGCAGGCTGTGGTAAAATAGCGGCGACAATTTGAATCGACGCCAGAATCAGCGTCAAACTGCTTCCCACGAAACCGCGAACCTGGGCCACAAGGCTCTTGAACTAGTGAAGCAGCTCAAGCCCGTTCTCCAATGGGGAACGCCGGCCTCGTGCTGTTCACTAGTGCCTCTTCGCGGAGGTCGTGGGAGCAGCCTTGGTTCGGCGTTCCCTTTTTTTGTTGGAGCGACGAGCATGAACCGCGAGGAGAGAGCCAAGCTCATTCGAGAATATGAGCGGCTGCGGAAGCTGGCCCACGAACTCGACGTGCAATCCAACACCGTCGAGCGTCGGCTTGTCGAGATCGAACGACTGTTGCCCGATCGCTATTCGTATCCCGAAGACGTTTTCCCACCAAACGCTGACGAATAGCCACAACGTCTGCCCCGGTCCGAGTTGCCTCGGTTTCTGCCCCACCTTGGCGACCGGCCGGTGGCAGGCGGCTTTTATGGCCAAGTCCCCAGCGGCTGATGATCTTGACGACCGTCATACCGTGCCGCATGAAGCTCGTGGCCGGCGGCTCGGTGAACCAGCCCCCGGCTGGACACCGGCAAGATCGGATACCTTCGTCCCGACAGGCGATCATCCCACTTCGTCGTCTACTTCACGCCTGCTGTAACCGCCAGTTCCGTTGCAGGAGCCGCCGCCTTCCCCTCGTCGCTCACCGGCGGGATCGACGGAGTTGCTGACGGAGCAATTACTTGAGCCGGATCAACGATGTCGGGAACGCCATCCGTTATCCTGACGGTGGTGTTGAGTGGGTTCTTGCGAACCGCCTCTATCACGAGTTTCCATTTTTGCCAAATATCTCCCACAAATCGTTGTTGCCCGGACCCTCGCACCTTCTTCAATTCCCCGAGAAGCCGTTTAAGTGACGCATCAAGGCTTTCGCCATCGACACCGAGCAACTCGGTGTCCTTCTGAATGCGCTCCAGAAGGAGTTGAATCTCAAAGACGGAGGATGACTGTTGATGGATTACGAAGTAATCGTCGATCAGCCGTTGGATGGCCTGCTTGCCGGTCATGCGACGTGCGGCCTGCTGGCTTGCGGCGACAGCACGGCGCAGCTCCTGGCAAAGTGTCGTCAATCTTGTCTTCAGCGCCGGCAGATGCTGCTTCGCATCCTCCGATGACTCGTTAAGCAAGGCAACAACCTCCTGCAAGACGCCGAACTTGTCGTAATCCTTTGCGCTCTCGTGAACGTACTTGTTTAGTAGGTCCGTCGCCCCTTTCACGACGCCTTTTGCAGAGAACTCCGGCTGCGCGATAGCGGCGTCAATCTGTTTCTTCCTTTCCGCTTGCACTTCGGGATGCCATCGCTCGACATACCGGAGTATCGCAGCCCCGTAGAGTTCGGGCGGAAGAATGTCCTCGGTCGTTACAATCTGCGGCCCTGTACCACCGGTTCCCAGCACACTGTCGATCTGTAACACAAACTTATCGTCAATCAGCTTCTTGCAGTTTCGGGCCTTGCCCGTGATACGTGCCTTGGCGTCATTCCCGCCCGCATCACTATCCAGCAAGACCACCGTTGCGGGAATCGGCTCATCGCCCCACTGGGAGGCCGCCAAGAGTTTCTCGACGCTAGGAGCGCTTTCGGCGGAAACCATCAGGACGGAGTTGAGGTCGAGCAGATCGTTGATGTTCTCGGGCGTTGCCAACAAACGGATCAGTTCGCATAGAATGTACTGGTCAGTTGGTCCTTCGACCACGACGTTCGTGGCACCCATGAAAAGTGTTTGGGCACAGTCGATACCGAGGGCTGACCGAACAGGTTCGTATCGGCGCAGCATTGCCTGGTCAACCAATTGCGTTCCCTCCTCTGCGTCCCCTTTCCGAACCAATCGCAGACGGCGAGGATAGTTGCGGTTGACGAGAAATGGCGAGTGGGTTGTGTATACAAGTTGGCACGACTGACCCGAGGACTCGGCCCGGACAAGTGATTCAAAGACGGACAGAAGGTTTCGTTGCCCGAGTATGGACAAGAACGAATCCGGTTCGTCCATCAGCACGATCGCATTACGCCCTCGTGACGTGCTCTCCAGCGCCTTGGCCTGGATGTAGTAACTGAGGAAGTATCGCAGGCCGGAACTCCGTTCCTTGAATGTATATGTCGCTCCGGTCTTGTCGGTAATCTCAAAGTACAGGACACCCTGTTTGTAGTTGATTTGAAGGGAAAATGAGTCGTCCTGCTGCCAATAGTGCGCCAGATTCAGCTTCTCGTCGATCTCCCGATTCCACGTCGCTGTCAGACCGTCAGCGTGGGTTCGAGATGAAATGTCCAAACCGGCCATGAAACGAA
>JAFGFF010000231.1 GCA_016931075.1 Pirellulales bacterium
ATCGCCAACCGAGAAGCAACGCCTTCTCGCCAAACAACTAACGCCCATAAACCTCAACACCTAGTGAACGGCGTTGAGTGCCACCCGTGTCGATCACGGATTTTCCGCGGCGACCTCTTGCAACCGGTCGGCGATCAGGCCGACGTCGCCGCCGTTGGAGGCGGCGTTGTGGGCCCAGTTGTTGTCGGAATCGATCAGGCTGTAGTCGGCCGGGGTGTGGGTGTCGACGGAGCGGCTGGCGTCGGGCAGGCGGGTGAAGTCGACCCGGCCCCGATAGGAGTTGCCTTCGTGGTCCGGCTCCCAATGCCGTCGCCACGCCTCGAAATCCAGGGTCACCGAGGGCGCCCGGAACGTCGGGTCGTCGACTTTCCAGAACGTCCGCGTGCCCTGGTAAAAGTTGCGGTCTCCGCTGAAGGTCAGGCCGGTGGCGGTCGCTTCGACGCTCGACTGGTCGATCAGGGCGTTTTCCGGGTCGACGATAAGGATGCTGTCGGAGCAATCGACGTGGACGGGCAGTTGGTAGCCGTCGAACCGGCCCGTGTCCAGCCGGCAGAGCCCGTCGCGGACCAGGGCGGTCAGGTGTTTGAGCGTGATGCGGATTTCCTCGCCCGGCTCGGGGGCCATCTCGCTGCCGGCGGCCCAGAGCAACTGCTGATCGGTGGCCAGCAGCCCGTTGGTCCAGGAAAAAACGAGCGGCTGCAGTCCGTCGGAGCGAACGACGGTGGCGTCGCCGCGGACGATACAATCGACCAGCGCGATCTTGGCGGCCGGCTCGGACAGGGCAAGCTCCTCCTCGTCGAGGTACTCGATGTCCGGGGCCGACCGGAGATTGAAGAAGGCCGCCTCGTCATGGAACGTGTTGCGGATCGTCAGCGAGCATTGTTCCAGGATGACCGATTCGGCACGCCCAATGTCCCAAAGCGACCACCGGTCGGCGGGCACGTTGCGCGACAGGTCCATTTCGATCGCGACCTTGAACAGGTGGAGCTCGCCGCCGGAAAGGCGGAACATCGCGCGGGGGTATTTATTCGGATCGGACTCGTCGGGCCGGAAGACGATCACGGGCCGATAGCCCTTGCCGGCTCGAAGGGTGAGCTTCGTGCCGGGCAGGGTGATCGGCCGTTCGACGCGAGGGCCGTTGTAGCACAACTCGATGACGTTGCCGGGTTGCGCCGCCGCGCAGGCCGACGCCAGGCTGGCGAACGTCCGGACGCCGTCGCCCGATTCGGCCACCGTCAACACGCCCGAGAGCTTCGACGGCAGGACCGGTGGCATCGGCGCCGGCTCGATCGGCCCGCCCTGGTTGAGCAGTTTGGCCAGGTCGAACGAACCGCCGCCCGGATCGACGTCAGGGCCCAATTGCGCTGCCGTGTCGTTCGGGTCGATGGTCGACAGCCCGGCCGAGACGTCCGGCGGACCCAGTCCGCTGCTGGTCACGCCCGGCGCGACCGAGGACTCGATCGGTCCGGCCGTCGCCGGGTCGGGCGTCTTCAGAGCGGTCGTCGTTCCGGAAGAAGGAGAAGGCGACGGCGCGCCGTTGTTCGCCGGAGAGGGTGTTTCGCCCGGGCCAGGCGCGTCCGTGCCCTGGCCGGCCAACGGCGTGGCCGGCGGGAGGTTTTTCACGACGGTCTCGGGCGTTTTGGGAACCGATCGTTGGCCGTTGGGCATTACGGCAGTAGTCGACCCACCGGGCGAACGCCAGAGCGAATCGAGCACCAGCACCGCGCACAAAAGGACGGCGACCGGTGCGATCCAAGGCAGATGACGGTGCAAGAACGACTCGCGAGTCGGCTTGGGCACCGCCCAAATACCGCTGGTCAGCCCGCTGGGCCGAAGCCCGAGCCGTTCGGCCAGCACCTGTAGATGGCCGACCAACTCGTCGGGTGTCTGGTAACGAGCCGCGCGGTCCTTGGCCAACATCCGGCGGAGAATCGCCGAAACGTCCTCCGGCACGTCGGACCGGAATTGGGCCAGTTCAGGCGGATCGTCCCCTTGGTGTTGGAGCAACTTCTGCAACACGGTCCCTTCGGGAAACGGCGGACGCCCAGCGAGCATGTAGAAGAATGTGCAGCCCAAGGAATAGATGTCGCCGCGGATGTCGACGTGGCGCGGGTCCCGGGCCTGCTCGGGCGAGATGTAATCGAATGTTCCGAGGGTCACGCCGCTGGCCGTCAGGTCGCTTTGCGCCTCGTCCACCTCTTCAAGCTTCGCCAGGCCCAGGTCGATCACTTTCGCCCGATTGGTCGGCGTGATCAGCACGTTCGAGGGCTTGATGTCGCGGTGGATCACACCCCGCTGGTTCATGTGGGCGAGCGCTTCGGCGATCTGCAACGTGTAGCTCAACGCGTCGACCAGCGACAGCGGCCCGCCCTGTTCGACCATTCGCCGGATCGTCTGCCCATGGATGAACTCGAACGCCACGTAGGGGAACCCCCGGTCGTCGCCCACATGGTGCACCCGGGCAATCGACTCGTGGTCGAGCCGGGCGGCCGAGCGGGCCTCGTTGCGAAACCGCAGCAGTGTCTCGGTCTGACCGGCCTGGTCCTGGGGCAGGACTTTCAACGCCACGATCCGGCCCAACTGGGTGTCCAACGCCCGAAACACGCGGCCCATCCCGCCGCCCCCGACGTATTCGATCAGCTCGTAAGGGCCGATCACGTCGCCGGGGCGGAACTCGCCCAGATCGCCCTGGTTGGGCATCTCGGCATGACCCGGCGCGACCAGCGGCGGCCGGTTCGAGATGATCGTCTTCTCGCCGTCATCCACCGGCAGCGAGCCGTTGGGCGGAATGAGGTCTTCGGCCGGAGCGGGATTCGCCGGAGGGCTGAACTTGCCAGGAGGAAGGCTCTCGGTCGGAGGCACCGAGCCGCCGTTGCCCGACGGACCGCCGGCGCCGCTCGGGCCGACGCCCTGCGACGATGATTCCAAGGATTTTTCGCCGGGGTTCGTCTGGCTCATTACCAACCTGCCACGCATGGCGCGGGGCACGACACTCGGGGATGCACACGCATCCGCGAAAAACGGCCACACAACAAGAGTTCCGTCACATCGGCCCCGTTTAAGTCCGGATTCCGACGTTGGGCGAACGCCCAAGTGGTTGAAAAGAAACGAGTTCCCTGCCAATCCTCATTGTATCTCGACTCGGATCGGCCTTCAATTGGATTCCACGACCCCCAGAAAGGACTGGCACCCGCCGATCCTCCCTGTAGGGAACGCCCTCCGTGGCGTTCCGGTTCTCTGTGGTGTTCCGGTTCTAGGGCAACAATCTTGCTGGAATGTCGTTATCCCGCAGGAACGCCACGGAGGGCGTTCCCTACAGAACATGGGAAATCAGACTATTTGATCACCACCCCGCCACTTTCCGCACCGGCCCGACGATGTAGCCCGGGTTGCGGCCCAAGGCCTGCTCGGCCGCGTCACGACTGTTGCGGCCTGGGACGACGACGTTCAGGGGATAGCCGTAAGTGCCTGGGCCGGGCATCAAGTGGACTTCCCAGAGGCTGGTCAAGCCGGCTTGAACGGCCTGGAGCTGAAGTTGCATCATGGAAATCTGCCGATTGGCCTGTTGATTTTGCTTGTAGGCCTGTGCGGACGATTGGAGCATGAAGGCCTCTTGCTGGTCGTCGGCCCGATCGGTCGTCTTCCGTGCGGCCAGCCACCGCTGCCAGCCGGGCTGAAGGACCTTCTGGTCTTCTTCGGAGAAGAGGAAGAAGGGCACGCCGTACTCGTCGCCGTTCTCCAATTCCAGGATCACACCTTCGAGCGTGTAGTTCTTCGGCACACCGCCCTGCCGGAGCACCCAGTCCTCGAAGGCCGCCTCGCCCGACAACTTGAGGTTTTGGAAGTGGTTCACAATCCGCGGGATCATTTGCCGGTAGACCTCGGGCAGGTTTTGGTAGACCTTGTCGTTGATGTACGTTTTGCCCCGGCGACGCTGGATCGAGATTTCCTTTTGTCCATAGTCCACCACGCGACCGTTCACCTTCAGCCCAGACTGCATCGTCCACGTTTGCATCTGGTCGGCCGCCTTCCGTACATGGTCTTGGGCTTCCTTCGACTTGAGAAACTCCTGGTCCTCCTTGGACAGTTGGTCGATCGGCACGGCCACCAGAGAGTGGTCCTCCTTCTTGAGAACGGCCAGCTTGTCGCTTTGGGCGATCAGATCGGCCTTGATTCGATACTGGCCCGTCGAATCGGTCCACGTCCGAGCCGGCGCGGCGGCCAGCAGAAGACTGACGAGGGTGGGGAGCACGATGGCGTGAAACATGGTGATGTGAGTCCTATAAGGGTGGGCCTAGCCGTGGTTGGTTCAGAAACGAAATAATATGTCTTCTATACCTCATTTGGGCGGTCTAAGCCAGTGGATGCCTTTCAGAAACATCTCTCTGCGCCTCGGCACCTCGGCAGTGAGTGCATCCCTATTCCATAACCACTAGGCGTTCTCTTCCAAGTAAGCAACCAGGCCAGATTACCACCCTGCCACCTTCCTCACCGGTCCGGCGATGTAGCCCGAATTACGGCGTAACGCTTTGAATGTGGCTTGGCGGCTGTCGCGCGCCAAGACGATAACATTTAAGGGATAGCCGTAGGCGCCCGGGCCGGGCATCAGGTGGACTTCCCATAAGCCGGTGAGTCCGGCCTGGATCGCGTGGAGTTGAAGCTGGATGATGGATATTTGCCGATTGACCCGCTGGTTCTGGCGATAGGCTTGTGCGGCCGACTGAAGAAGAAAGGTCTCTTGTCGGTCGTCATCTCGGGCGGGCGTCTTCTGTGCGGCCTGCCACCGCTTCCAGCCGGGCTGAAGAACCTTCTGGTCCGCGTCGGAGAAGAGGAAGAAGGGCACGACATACTCGTCGCCGTTTTCCAGTTCCATGATGACGCCCTCGATGGTGTAGTTCTTCAGCACACCGCCCTGTCGGAGCACCCAGTTTTCGAAGGCCGCCTCGCCCGACAACCTAAGGTTTTCAAAGTGGTTCACGATTTCTGAAATCATTCGCCGATAGATTTCCGGCAAGTTCTTATAAGCCTTGTCGTTGACGTAGGTCTTGCCCCGGCGACGTTGGATCGTGATTTTCTTTTGCCCATAGTCCACCACGCGACCGTTCACCTTCAATCCGGACTGCAGCGTCCATGTTTGCACCTGATCGACGGCTTGCCGGATACGGTTTTTTGTCTCCTTGGACTTGAGGAAGTCCCGGTCCTTTTGAGATAGCTTGTCGATCGGAACAGCCACCAGAGAATGGTCCTTCCTCTTCAAGACAACCAGCTTGTCGCTTTGGGCGATCATCTCAGCCTGGGTTTGATACTTGCCCGTCGAATCGGTCCACGTCCGACTTGGCACAGCGGCCAGCAGAAGACTGACGATAGTGGGGAGAAAGGCAGCGTGGGACATGATTTTGCGAGTCCTTACGACACGTAGCAATGGCGTGTTGTTCGAAAACAGACGATGGGGTTTCTATACCTCGTTTGGGCGGTCCAAACCAGTGGCTACTCCAAAAAAGAAACCTCTCCACTCCTGTGCCTCGGTGGAAAATCAATGGTCCTACGCCAGATTATACCGCTGAGGCACAAAGACGCAGAATAAGAGAAGGAAAAATGGTGCTCGATAGCGCTATTCGCTGTTGTTTTGCGTCTCGACAGGCCGGTAGAGGCTGGCGCGTTCGAGGGGCTGGCGGCCGGCTTCGCGGATGAGGCGGCGGAGTTGGGCCACGGAGAGAATCTCGGGCGAGTCGGCCCCGGCCCGGTGGTGGATCTCTTCGTGACGGACCGTCCCGTCCAGGTCATCGGCCCCGTAGGCCAACGCGGTCTGGGCCGTGCCGATGCCCAACGAAATCCAATAGGCCTTGATGTGGTCGACGTTGTCCAGCATCAGCCGGCTGACGGCGACGGTCCGCAGTGCATCGAAGGCCGACGCGCGGGGCAAGTCGGACAGGGCTGTGCCCTGGGGATGGAAACTCAACGGCACGAACGCCTGGAACCCACCCGTCTCGTCTTGCAGGTCGCGAAGCCGAATGAGGTGGTCGATCCGTTGGGCCGCCGTTTCGACATGGCCGAAGAGCATCGTTGCGTTGGAGCGGATGCCCAACCGGTGCGCGGTCCGATGGACGTCGAGCCATGTGTCGGCGTCGGCCTTCCTTGGGCAGATCTTCTCTCGCACAGCCGGATCGAAAATTTCGGCCCCGCCGCCCGGCAGACTGCCGAGCCCGGCTTTGTGCAATTCCTCAAGCACAGCCTCAATCGGTTTGCCTGACAGCTCGGCGAATCGGGCGATCTCGACCGCCGAGAAGGCTTTCAGGTGCAGCGCGGGGTACGCCTCGTGCAACATGCGGACGATGCCCAGATACCAATCGTAATCTCGCTCCGGGTGCAGCCCGCCGACGAGGTGCAGCTCGGTCGCTCCGGCCTCGGTCGCCTCGCGTGCCCGGGCGAGCATGGCCTCGTCGTCCAGCACGTAAGCCTCGGGCGAATCGGCGTCACAACTGTAGGCACACAACCGGCAGCGATAGACGCAGGCGTTCGTTGGGTTGAGGTGAGCGTTGACGTTGTAATAGACCACGTCGCCGTTCTTCCGCCGCCGGACCTCGTCGGCCAGTTGGCCCACCGCGTGCAAGTCGACCTCGGGCTCGAACAGCAACGTCCCCTCCCCGGCCGACAGCCGCTCGGCTGCCTCGACCTTTCGGCGGATTCGTTCAAGCTCGGCGGTGCGTGGGGACGTTGTCATGGGGCCCTTTCCGGTTCGGAGATGCCCACCATTGTCCAGTGGTCGGAACGTCACGTCAACCGATGCCCGCTACGTGCCATAGTCTTGGCGGTCTGCCCCTACTTCTCCGTGAGCCAGGTTCATGTCACAATACGAGAGTTGTTTTCCGCTGGAGCTTCCCCTCTCCTTTTGGGAGAGGGTGGCGGCGCAGCCGCCGGGTGAGGGTGGGTGGAATTGGATAACGTCTAGCAATACCTATGTCCTACCCAAAAAATGGTCCCTGTGTTTTGCCAACTCCCACTTCCCTCTAGTCACGTATCACTAACCACCAGCCACCAACCACCACCCTCACCCCCGACCCCTCTCCCAAAGGGAGAGGGGAGGTTGTGACATGAACATCCGAGCGTATATCGAGCTGATCCGGCTGCCCAACGTCTTCACGGCGATGGCTGACGTGGGGATGGGGTTCTTTTTTATCGGGGCAATGGGCTCACCGGGTGATGGGCTGGCCCTGGGGCTGCTTCTGACGGTGTCGGTTTGTCTCTATAGCTTCGGCATCGTGCTGAACGACCTGGCCGACATGGAGATCGACAGGCAGGAGCGGCCCGAGCGGCCACTACCCTCGGGCCGGGTTGCCGTGCGCGGGGCCTGGACGTTGGCCGGCGTGTTGCTGGTCGTGGCCATGGCGGCGTCAGGCGGGGCGAGCCTGCTGAGCATGACACCAGCCCCGCTGGTGGTTGCCGGGGCGCTGGCGGCGGCGATTGTCAGCTATGACTTCTGGCCCGGGCGAGGTCCGCTGGCCGTACTGATGATGGGCGCATGTCGGATGGGCAACGTCTTGCTGGGCATGAGCGCGGCCGGCTATCCGGCCCAAAACGCCTGTTGGATCGCCGCGGGCGGGATTGGACTCTATATCGTGGGCGTGACGACGTTCGCCCGGCAGGAGACCAAGCAGAGCCGCCGAGGGCTGCTCGTGCTGGGTATCGCCCTGATGATGGGCGGCGTCGGTCTGCTGGCCTGGTTGCCGGCGTGGAGGTCGCTGCACATCCCGGCCGACAAGTGGCATCTGTTCATGACCGTTTTTGGCCTGCTGATCGCCTGGCAGTGCCGCGGGGCCTTGCTCGAACCGTCGCCCGAGCGGGTGCAACAAGCCGTGAAACAGTGTATCCTGTCGTTAGTCATCCTCGACGCCTCGGTCTGCCTGGCCGCCGCCGGCCCCGTGCCCGCGTTGGCCATCGTCCTCCTGCTTGTGCCGACCGTGGCGTTGGGAAAATCCATTTCGTCCACCTGAACCTCGTACTCTCCATTTTTTTAGAGACTGGCCGGGCCCCATGACATAACAGGGGACTAACGTCCCCCGCTCGGCCCCAATCCCCAATCCCCAATCCCCCATCCCCCATGTACCTCGGCTACAACACCAACGGACTGGCGCATCACGACTTGCTCGAGGCGGTCGCGCTTCTGGCCGGGCTGGGCTACCGGGGTGTGGCGGTGACGATCGATCAACATGCGTTGAATCCCGGCGAAGCCGATCGGGCCGAGCAGCTTGAGCGGCTCCGCGAACGGCTGGAACTGGCCGGGATGCGGTCGGTCATCGAGACGGGCGCTCGCTATCTGCTCGATCCAAAGCAAAAACACGAACCGACGCTCATTTCACCCGAGCCGGAAGGCAGGGCACGACGGCTTGCATTTTTGGAATACGCCGTCGACTGCGCGGCCGCGCTGGGCAGCGATTGCGTCTCGCTCTTCTCCGGCCGGCTCCGCGAGGGCGTCGAACCAAAGCAGGCCATTGAGTGGCTGGTCGACGGGCTGAGGTCGCTGTTGGAATACGCCCACGAGCGGGGCGTCGACTTGGGCTTCGAACCCGAGCCGGACATGTTGATCGACTCGATGTTCCGGTTCGAGCAGCTCCTAGGCAAGATCGACGACCGCCGGCTGCGATTGACCCTGGACGTCGGCCATCTGCACTGCCAGGGCGAGACGCCCGTGAGCCATTACCTGCATCTTTGGGCGTCGCGGCTGGTGAACGTCCACCTCGAAGACATGCGTGCCGGCCGGCACGAGCATCTCATGTTCGGCGAAGGCGAGATCGAGTTCCCGCCCGTCTTCACGGCCCTTCGCGAGATCGGCTACAAGGGCGGCGTCTACGTCGAGCTGCCCGGTCACAGCCGCGAAGCGCCCGAGGCGGCCCGGCGCGCGATGGGATTCCTTCGACCGCTTTTGACATCAAAATAGGAACCGACCATGTCCCAACACGTCATTCTCCTCTCGATTCCCGGCCTGCGCGAGATGGACGTGGCGAAGATGAAGCGGTTGAAGGAACTGACGGCCGGGGGCGAGATCGCCAATCTGGTTCCCAGCTTCCCGGGCGTGACGTGTCCGGTGCAGGCCGCCATGACCACGGGCAAGTCGGCCCGGCAGCACGGCGTCGTGGCTAACGGGTTTTATTGGCGGGAGCAGAACCGCGTCGAGATGTGGACGTCGCCGAGCGACTGCATCGGCGGACCGCAGATCTGGGACGTGTTGCACGAGCGTCTGCCGGGCGTCACGTCGGCCGTCTGGTTCCCGCTGCACAGCAAGGGCTGTCCGGCCGATTATGTCTGCACGCCCGCCCCGATCCACAACCCCGACGGTTCCGAATCGCTTTGGTGCTACACCCGGCCCGAGGGGCTCTATGGGACGCTGCGCGACAAGCTGGGGCACTTCCCGTTGCATCACTACTGGGGCCCGATGGCCGGGCTGCCGTCGAGCCGGTGGATCGTCGACTCGGCCGTCCATGCGGCGAAAACCTATCGACCTCATTTCTTCTACATCTATCTACAACATCTCGACTACGCCGCGCAGCGGACCGGCCCGGATAGCCCCGAGGCGCTGAAGGCAGTAGACGAGCTGGACGAGATGATCGGCCAACTGGCTGAAGGATTCGGCGAGGCCTACGGCGCTGACACGCGATTGTTCTGGCTCGTGGCGGGCGAGTACGCGATCACGAGCGTCTCGCACGTGAGCTATCCGAATCGGATCTTGCGCGAGGCCGGGTTGCTCGAAGTCGAGAAGAAGGACGACGGCGAACATCTCGACCTGGCCGGCAGCCGCGCCTGGGCGATGGTCGATCATCAGTTCTCGCACGTCTTCATCAAAAACGCCGATCGGACGACGATCCAACGCGTGGTCGAGTTGTTTACAGGCCGCGAGGGGATCGAGGAGGTCCTGTCGGGCGAAGGCCTGGCCCGATACGATCTGGACCATCCCCGCAGCGGCGAATTGGTTCTCGTTTCGAGCTCCGAGAGCTGGCAGGCCTACTACTGGTGGCTGGATGACGCCCACGCCCCGGGGTTTGCCCGCTCTGTTGACATCCACCGGAAGCCGGGTTACGATCCGGTGGAGTTGCATTTCGACCCACCCACCAAGTCCATCCCCTTGGACGCCACGCTGGTTGCCGGTTCGCACGGCGCCCCGGCGCGCGACCCGTCACAGCAAAGTGTCCTGTTGGCCAACGAGCCAGGCCATTTTCCCCACCACATTGTCCGCGACACGGACGTCTTCGAAATCGTTTTGGGGCGTTTTGGGTTGTAACCACCTGCCTTCCCGCCTTTCCTCCTGTACAGGCCTCGTTGATTGGACATCTCGGCATGCCGAGCCCGATCTTCGAGTCTTGCCCACCGCTGGAGCACGTCTGATGAAATCGATCATTCTCGGCTCGCTCGTGTTGTTTTCATGTCTGACTGCTTTTCAGGCCGAAGCGGCTTCGACTCGCAGGCCGGAGGCAGACCGGATTGCGCAATGGAAAGAGATGCTGCCCGCAACGCCTCGGGGTGTAGGCCGGCCGATCACGGATCGCGAGGTGTGGGAGGGGTTGAAGAAGGACCGAAACTGGAAAAGCGTGATTCGCCATGCCGAACAGTGGCAGGGCAAGCCGTTTCCCGAGCTGACCGACGCGTTGTATCTGGAGTTTTCGAAGAACGGCAACCGGTCGCGGTGCCAGTCGGTCATCGGACAACGCCACAAGCGGCTTG
Organism: Pirellulales bacterium; assembly: GCA_016931075.1. GTDB lineage: Bacteria > Planctomycetota > Planctomycetia > Pirellulales > Thermoguttaceae > JAFGFF01. The sequence continues at coordinate 10,714 of JAFGFF010000231.1, forward strand.
GGCCGTTGGTCGTGGCCGAATGTCTCGAAAACCAGGGCCGGTTCCTGCCGGAGATCGAAAAGACGATTCGGGAGATCCTTAGCGAGAAGACCTGGGTGCTCCCGGCGCACGATCGAGCATTGACGAATTTCAAAGGGAAGGAGATCACGATCGATCTGCGCTCGTCGGCCGTTGCATGGGAGCTGGCCACGGCCGTGTATTGGCTGGGAGACCGGCTCGGCGCGAAGGTGCGCGACGAAGTGCAAGAAGAACTGGAGCGTCGCGTGTTCGGCCCGTTCGAGTCGATGATCCGCCAGGGCGAGCCGAGGATGTGGTGGATTCAGTGCACGAACAACTGGAACGCGGTCTGCCTGGCCAACGTGACCGGCGCGGCGTTGACGGCGATCGAATCCCCTTCGCGCCGAGCCTTCTTCGCGGCGGCGGCCGAGGCGAACATTCGCAACTTCCTCGAAGGATTCACGTCCGACGGCTACTGCTCCGAGGGCCTGGGCTATTGGAACTACGGGTTTGGGAACTTCCTGAGGTTGGCCGAGACGCTCCACCAGCAGACCGGCGGCCGAGTCGACCTGATGGACAGTGACCAGATCCGCGCCATTTCCCAATTCGGCCGTCGCATGGAGATGATGCCGGGCGTGTATCCCGCGTTGGCCGACTGCAAACCGGGTTCTCGGCCGGGCCCATGGATGATGCGTTACGTCGACCGGCGTTACGGTTTCGGCTGGACGCAGGATAGAGGACCACTCGATGGACTGAGCAGCGTCGCTTCGCTGGCCGACTTTGGCCTGCTGGCGTTCCCGAACTCGGTCACGCCCCGGCCCGAGCCGATCGAGCCGCCGGCGACACAACCGCGGCGCGATTGGTTCCCCGACGCCGGCGTGCTGATCGGCCGGCCCGCTCCGGGAACGGACAACGCGTTGGGCGTGGCCTTGAAGGGCGGCCACAACGCCGAGCACCACAATCACAACGACGTCGGCTCGTTCGTCGTGGCCTTGGCTGGCAAGACGCCCTTGGTCGACCCGGGCAGCGAGGTCTACACCCGGCGGACGTTCGGCTCGCGGCGCTATAAGAGCGGTGTGCTCAATTCCTGGGGCCACCCCGTGCCGCTGGTGGCCGGCAAGCGTCAGCACACGGGCCGCGACGCCCAGGCTAAGGTCCTTCGGACCGATTTCACCGACAAGAACGACACACTCGTGCTCGACCTCCGCAGTGCCTACGAGGTCGACGGTTTGAAGAAGCTAGAGCGGACGTTTGTCTTCTCACGCGAGAATCGCGGCAGCCTGACGGTCACCGATCGCGTCGAGATGGCCACGCCCGAGCGGTTTGGCGTTGCCCTGATCACGTTCGACAAATGGCGTCGCACGGCCCCCGATCGTCTCGTGGTCGGCCAAGGCGCCGGCGCCATCGTGGTCGAGATCGACGCCCACGGCGCGGCCTTTGACATCCACTCCGAGGAGATCCACGAAGACCTGCCCGATCATCGTATTCCAACTCGGCTGGGTATTGATCTCGAAGAACCTACCGCCACCGCTACAGTAACATTGACCATTCAGCCCAATGACTGAGGGCTGACCGACGTCAAGCCCAGCAAAACATTGTTGATCGGGTTTTCCTTCGCGGCCTGTCGCGTTCTTATCCCGCACAACTGGTCTGGGCTATTCAAATTGTCTCGCTGTCAAGCGAAGCCTTACCCGCGGATTTGGGGCATTTTGCAGTCCGTGTCAGACAACATCGTGTCTGTATTGCGACCCCCACAGTGACTTCTTCCGGTGGAAAGGTATACAATTACCCGGGACCTGCCACCTGGCTTGACACCCCGGGTGGAAGGTTGCCATACTGGGAGTGGTGTGTTGCTGAGTGCTCCGCCGTCAGGCTCGCTATTCAAGACACCACCATGAAACAGCGCCAGACGCAGCGCTGCCCTACCTTAAAACCAGATGCCCGGAGGTCCCTCCAGTGAAGTCTTCTCTTGATCGACGTCGTTTTCTTGCCACGACTGCCGCTGTGGGTATGGGAACCCTGGTCGGCGGTCGGCTTCGTGCCGAGACGCCCGCTACCGCGTCCTCTTCAACCGAGGATTCTGCCGAGGAGTTCCAGCCCCTGCCGAAGGCCCTGATCGGACCTCCGACCGAGAAGGTGCTTCGCCAGTTCAAGGCGGCCGGGTTCGAGGGGATCGAAGCGTATGGCAAAGCGGCTCTGACCGCCTCGCCGGTCGAAGCCGCCAAGATGCACCTGACGGCCGAGAAGTTGGGGATGCGGATCCACTCCGTCATGTTTGGCTGGACCAATTTCAACAGCCCCGACGCCGGCCAGGTCGCCCGGGAGATCGACGACGTCAAGACGGCTCTACGTGCGGCCCAAGGATTCGGCGCGGATACGCTCCTGCTGGTGCCGTGCAAGGTCGAGGACAAGAAGATCCCCATGCCCCAGCCGTGGGAATTTGACATCCGTTTCGACGAGAAGACGGGCCACCTCCGCCAGGTCGTCGCGGGCGACAACTCGAAATATGAAAAGTACATCGAGGCCCACAATGCCTCGACCGACGCCTCGAAGAAGGCCGTTGCCAAGCTGCTGCCCGTCGCCGAGCGGACCGGCGTCGTGATCGCCCTGGAAAACGTCTGGAACAACCTCTGGGTCACTCCGGAGCCGTTTGCCCACTTCGTCGGCTCGTTCAACAGCCACTGGGTTCAGGCCTATCTCGACCTGGCCAACGGCGTGAAGTACGCATTGACGGAGGACTGGATCCAGGCGTTAGGCAAGCTGATCGTCAAGTGCCACGTGAAAGGCTTCCGCCTGAATCCCGACGGGCACGGCGGCCAGTTCGTCAACATCCGCGACGGCAGCATCAACTGGCCCCTGGCTCGCCACGAGTTGGCCAAGGTTGGCTACGAAGGCTGGATGACCATCGAAGGCAGCGGCCGCCTCCCCCTGGACGAACGGAACAAACGCCTCGATCTGATTTTGGCTGGGAAGTAGTGCGTCTGGGCATTAAGTTCTGCTTGCAGGATGGCACTGGCGTGGCGCCAGTGGTAGGTCAGGTTGTGCTTGACACGAACCACCGATCGCCCCCATTGTCAGGCACAGCCTGACCTACGAAATTACTTATCGGCGTCTGACATTTTTTAAAAGCCGTAAGGATACCACTTGCCGGCATTGTTGCCGGGCGGGAACGTGTTCCGTGTCAGGGACGGCTGACTGGCAGTGCACACTTGCCTGACGCACGTGGGCTTCCGGCGGCACTGGCGTCGAAAACGGCCGGCGTAAAGGTCTGATGCGCTGATCACGACCACCAACATGGCAACTAGAGAGTACAGGAGACTGCGCTTCATCGGAATACTCCTTCTGAAAGAGGGTTGCCCAAAGGGCCATTAGCAGTTCAACGCAACGGATGCTTCCTCTGCGTCTCGCGAGATCCTCGCCAGAAATCTGCTTCTCATCTCACGGACTCCTTCCAAAGGCATTATCCCCCCCGCCTGGTGACAGTTATCCCTCTGTTATCACAGGCGATGCCGGGATTTCACTATCCCCCGGAGTTTTCCTAGGTAGTTCAAGCTGGGTTTCTGTCGGAGCCTTGATGGACTCTTTCGCTAGATGGAGTTTGGTTGCATGGAATGAACTTGCGCATATCACCCAGATACCCCATATTCTTGTCTTATGCCCCAATTTCCTCTGGTCCCCGGTCGGCTATCCCGATATGATGCCGCCCCACTCTGGACCGCCTGGGCCTCGCCGAAACGGTTGGCGGGGAACGGGTTGGGCATTTTTGATATTTGAGTAACGACCTTCCTGCTCAGGAAACGTGACCGCGAGATCTACGGCCGTTACTGGGTTGGGCATTTTGGTATTTGATCATCGGCCTTCCTGGGCGAGGATGCTCGCGGTGCAGGGAGGAGACGGCTTTTCTTGATGGGTTGCACTCGGGACGCCCTGGGTGCGACGTGACCGGCGGTTAAGGACAACCGACGACGGGGAAAGACCATGCATGACGCATGTCCGGCTTGCGGCTATCGGATTCTGCACCCGGTCTATCGATCGGAACCGCAGCCGCTGGCGGCGTTGAACCTGCCCCGGTCGCGCGAGGCGGCCCGGGAGGCGCTGCGCTACCCGATGGACTTTCAGGCGTGTGGGTTCTGCGGCCACGTGTTCAACCGGCAGTTCGACTACTACCAGGTGCCTTACGAGGACGACTCAAACCTGATGTACAACCGGGGGCGGGGTTGGCAAGGGCATCTCGACCAGTTGATCGACGTCTTGGTCGAAGGCTACGACGTGGCCGGAAAGACGCTGGTGGACATCGGCTGCGGCGACGGGCTCTTCTTGAAGCGGCTGCTGGATCGGGACCTGGGCTGCCGGTGCATCGGGTTCGAGCCGGGCGTCGAAGCGCACAACGCCAGGCGCAACGGCCTGACCGTTCACAAGGACTACTTCCACGCCCAACGTGACTTGCAGCGGATTCGGCCCGACGTGGTCGTCTGCCGCCATGTGATCGAGCACTTGAGCCGGCCTCGCGAGCTGGTCGAGTCGATCGCCTACTGGGGCAACCGCTACGAGCTTTTCCCGCTCTTCGTAGCCGAGGTGCCGCGGATCGAAAAGGCGATTCAGCAGGGCCGGGTCTCCGATTTCCTCTACGAGCACGTCTCGAACTTCACCGATTTCAGCCTCAAAAACATGTTCGAGACGGCCGGGTACGAGGTCCTCGAACAGGAACCGTGCTACGACGGCGAGGTGATCGTCCTGATCGGGCGTCCAAAACGGCTGCCGCGGATCGAGACCACCTGGCGAGCCAGCGAGGGCTTTCGCCGTCGGGTTGACGCGCAGCACGCCCGGGTGACCGAGCAGCTTGCCGCCCTGCGCCAAGCCGGCCGGAGCGTGGCATTTTGGGGCGGGACGGGCAAGGGGGCCGCGTTTTTGAATGCATTCGGCGTCGATGCCGAAACGTTTCCGGTCGTCGTCGATTCGGACGAACAGAAGGTGGGGCGTTTCGTGCCGGGCACGGGTCAGGAGATCCGGCCGCCCGACTGGCTCAGACAGAATCCGGTCGACGTGATCGTCATCACGACACGTTGGCGGGCAAGAGACATCTTCGACGAGATCCAGCGTCGGGGCATCGCGTGCCGTGAGGTGTTGGTCCTGGCGTCGAACGAACTCCAGCCCTACGAGGGAGACGAAAGCGGATGGCTAAACCCAAAAAACACAAGAATCGACGGCCAACACCCAGGCGGCTTGAACCGGGGACCAGCCAAATCGCTGCGCCGTTTAGCCTGACCGCCCGACCTGGCGCGGTGCTGTCCGACGCGAGGCCGTTGGGCGGCGTGGCCGAGCATTTGTTGATCGCCCCGGGTTTCATGCCGGGTGGTTCGCCTGGTCTTTCCGCCGGTTCGCCCGAAATCAACATTCCTCCGACGCCCGCTCCCGAGAGCAAGGCCTTGCCCGATTTGGGGCTATTGCCGCCGCCTGGACCGTTGCCGCCCGTTCCCGGCGACCTGTCGGCGTTGCCGGCGATGCCCGGCGTTCCGCAGACGCCTTCGCTGAATTTGCTCATGCCGGGCAGTGCCTCGCCCAGTCCGGCGCAGGCCGATCGGCCCCTTTTCGGCGCCGACGTGACAGACGTGAACCAGGAGGCACTGTTGGCGCTGTACGACCAGAAGCGTTTCGGCGAGGTCGCCAAGATCTTCCTGAAGGTCCTGGGCCATTTCGAGAAGAACAACTACGAGGATGTGTCGTTCCAGCTTCAAGCCCGGATCGACAAGTTCGTCGAGGTGTTTCTCTACATCTTGACGAAGCCCGACTTCGGCATCCTCAACGAACTGGCGCCCGTGCTGATCAGCCACAACCACATCATCACCAACCTCGTGGCCATCTCGTCGTTCCGGACGACCGATCCGCAGATCCGGATCTTGATGAACCAGGCGGGCAACCTGGTCAAGCTGTTGATGCTCTATTCGCCGCAGAACTCGGTCCGGCTCGAGACGGAGCGACTGTTCCAGGCCGATCCCTACCTGGCGTCGCTCTGGTACATGCTCAGCCCGGTGGCGCAGGACGGGCACACCACGGAAACGGCGTGGAAGAATCTAAGCGAGCACGTCAGGGCGATGGATGAGAACTTCGTCGTGCCGGACGAGCGGATCGCGCCGATCTACTTCCTGTCGACGTATTGGAACCCGGACAACGACCATCTGGTCAAGGGCGAGTTGAACCGGAAAATCCGCCGGCAATTGGAGGGTTTCCGGATCACCAACCGGCCCGACCCGAACCATGTGGCCATCCTGACCGAGAAGTGGTTCCCCGCCAGCGCGGTCTATAAGAGCAGCTATCCGTTCATCGCCGAATTGGCCAAGAAGCGTCGCTTGACGTTGATCCACTTCGGCCCGATGCGCAAAGATCTGGACACGTCGCTGTTCGACGAGGTGCGAAACGTCACGGTCCGCAAGGGCACGCTGGACATGCAGGGCCAGGTGAGCAACGACTACCAAGTGGCCTACTACCCGGATATCGGCATGAATCCGGAGTCCATTTGGCTGTCGAATCTGCGTCTGGCGCCGATCCAAGTGATGGGCTACGGCCACCCGGTCAGCACGTTCGGCTCGCGGATCGACTATTTCATCGGCGGGGCGGACGTCGAGATCGCCGCCGACGCGCGGCGAAACTACTCGGAGCGTCTGGTGCTCATTCCGGGCATCGGCGCCCATCCGGTCTATCCCGACTACGTGCCGCAACGCCCGGTGCGAACGTCGGACCTGATCTGGATCAACTGCTCGTGGGGTTATGCCAAGTTCAACTACCCGATGATCCGCAATCTCCAGGAGATTCGCCGTCGGGTGAGCCGGCCGATCCGGTTTCAGTTTTTCCCGTCGTGGTCGGTCTCGAACTACAACGCGATGTGCCCCTTCCGGCAACAGGCATACGAGGCGCTGGGCGACGCGGTGCTCGTGGTGGGCAACCAACCGTACCAAGGTTACATGCAGCTCATGGAACGGGCCCATCTGTCGGTCGACTCATTCCCGTTCGGCGGCTACAACACGATCGTCGATTCGCTACACCTTGCCCGGCCGGTGGTCACCTACGAAGGCAATCGGTTCTACAACCGCGCGGCGTCGGCCCTGCTGCGGCGGATCGGCCTCGGAGAACTGATCGCCGGAAACGACGAGGAATACATCGAGCGGACGGTCCGGCTGATCGAAGACGACGACTATCGAGAAGAATTGACCACGCGGCTGGCGTCGATGAACCTCCGCGAGCGGATTTTCGACACGGCCGAGCCGGAAGCCTTCGTCCGGGCGATCGACTACCTGATCGACCAGGACGAGGTCCTGAAACAGGACGAGATGCGGGCGCCCATTTTTATTCAATAGGAAGCCTAGAAGCGGTCAAGAACTAGGTTGCCGTTTTTGTCCTGTAGGGAACGCCCTCTGTGGCGTTCCGCGGGCCGCGAAAAGGAGTAAAACTTGTGGTTCACGGAACGCCACAGAGGGCGTTCCCTACAGTGACGGCGATGACCTCAATTCGGTAAGTTGTTCTTTTACGGAAGCCTAGCGTGGTTCAGACGCTTTCCGAAACCCTTGCCTCAGCGATCGACCATCATCGTGCCGGCCGGTTCGACTCGGCCGAGACGATGTATCGGGAGATCCTCCGTCAGCAGCCCGACCACGTCGACGCCATCCATCTGTTGGGTCTGATCGCCCATCAAGTGGGCCGGCAACAGGCCGCGTTGGAGTACCTGACCCGGGCGGCAACGCTTCGGCCCGACGTGCCCGAGCTGCAGACCGACCTGGCCACGGCCCATCTGGCGTCGGGCAACGCGGCCGAGGCGGCGTCGCGGTGTCGCCGGGCGGTTGCGTTGCGGCCCGACTTTGCCGAAGCCCATTGCACGCTGGGCAATGCCCTGTCGGCTGGCGGCGAGCTGGACGAAGCGGCCGCGCACTGCCGCCACGCCGTTTCGCTCCGACCGGAAAACGCCGAGATGCAGTTCTGCCTGGCCAACGTCCTGAAACGCCAGGGCCGGCTGGACGAGGCGGTCCAGTGTTACCAGCAAGTCCTCGAACAACAGCCCGACCACGTCGGGGCGCTGAACAACCTGGCCAATCTGTACCTGGACCAGGGCCAGATCGAACTGGCTGCCCAGACCTACCGCCGGGCGCTGGCCGTGCGGCCCGACTCGGCCGATCTGTTTTGCCACCTGGGTAACGCCTTGCACCGGCAACGAAAGACCGACCAGGCGATCGAGTGTTACCGTCAGGCGCTTGGCCTGCAGCCCGACTGTGTCGAGGCGCTGGGCAACCTGGCCGCCGTGCTCAAGGAGTCGGGGGCCCTGGACGAGGCCGAGACCTATTGCCGCCGGGCGTGGACGCTGCGGCCCGAGTCGATCGAGCCGGGCAACAACCTGGGCCTGGTCCTCGAAGCCCAAGGGCGGCTTGACGAAGCGGCCGAGTGCTATCGACTCCTCGGCGCGCGGTGTCCGGAAGAACCACTTTGGGCTCTGCGGGCGGCCGCGCTCTGCCCAACCGTGTTCGAGGACACCGAGCAGTGGGACGCGTACCGGCAGCGTGTGCTTGACGCCCTGAATCACTTCGACCAACGAGATTACCGCCCGCGGCCGGAGGAACTGGTCGCGGCGGCCTGTTATCCTCCATTCCAACTGCAATTCGACCGCGAGGACGTCCGGCCGATCAAGGAGGCCTTTGCTCGCCGGTTTGAAAAGACGTTTGCCGCCGGGCCAGCGCCGGAGGGCTCGGGCCAGTCGCGGCCTAGGGTAGGCGTTGTTGTGACCTCCGGGCATGAAGACGTCTTCCTCCGCACGCTCGGCAGCGTGCTGCGACGGATCGACACGGAGCGGTTTGAAATCATGCTGCTCACCCAAGCCGGCGGCGCCAGACGGCTGCAAGAATCGCTCGGTCGGGATGAAATCCGGGCGGTCGTTCTGCCCGACTCGTTTCCACGGATCGTCGAGGTAGTTCGCCAGTCGCGTTGCGACGTGCTCTATCACTGGGAGATCGGGACCGATCCGATCAACTACTTCCTGGCCCATTGCCGGTTGGCCCCGGTGCAGTGTACGTCGATCGGAATGCAGGCCACTTCGGGCATCGGAGCGGTCGACTACTACCTAAGCAGCCGGCTGGCTGAACCGGATGATGCCGAGGACCACTACAGCGAACGGCTGTTGACGGCCGACACGCTGCTGACTTTCCGGAAGCGGAACACCGTGCCGGCGGGAGCCAAAACGCGGGAGCAGTTTGGCTTCGACCCGACCGACCACCTTTACGTCTGTCCCCAGCATCCAGGCAAGCTGCACCCCGACTTCGATCCGATCCTGGCCGAGATTCTTCGCCGCGACCCACGAGGGAAAGTCGTGCTGACGGTCGCCCTGGAGAGCGGCGTGGGACGTGGACTCCATGAGCGCTACGAACGAACGATGCCCGACACCGTCGACCGAGTGGTCCTGTTGCCCCGGCTGGCTCGGCCCGACTACTTGGGCCTGGTCGCCACGGCCGACGTGCTCTTGGACCCACCGTATTTCGACGGCATGAACACAACCTACGACGCATTTTCGCTGAACCAACCGATTGTGACCCGGCCCGGCCGGTTCCGCCGAGGACGCTACACGGCCGCTTGCTACCGCAAGATGGGCCTGGAGCACCACATCGCCCGGGACACGGCCGACTACATCGACCGGGCCGTCCGCCTGGGCACCGACCCCGACGCCCGACACACGGCCCAGGCCACCCTTCGCCGAGCGAGCCCGGCCTTGTTCCAAGATGAATCCGCCGTGCGGGCGTATGAAGAGATGTTCGTTGAAATGCTCGAAAACGGCCCGAGAGAGAATTAGTCCAAGAATCAGAATAGGGTAGCCCCGATAGCTCCGCTATCGGGGTCGCGAAGCGACAAGAGGTATCGAGACACGGTGTGCGTTGTCCTTGACCGTTGTTATCAGTTCAAACCAGAGTCCGAAACCTCTTGGGCCTGACGGCCCCCGGATAGCCAAGCTATCCGGGCCACCCGTGAGAGATCCCCAGGGAGTCAGCTTGTGAAATCGGTGCCCGAGTTGCTCAACGCGGCGTTGTCGTGCCACCAGGCGGGCCGGCTGGACGAGGCGGCGTCCGGCTATGAGGAAGTGCTGCGCCACGAGCCGAATCAGGCCGACGCGATCCATTTGCTCGGCGTGGTCGCCCATCAGATGGGCCAGAACCAGGCGGCGATTGAGCGTCTGCGCGAAGCGGTCGCGTTGCAGCCGTCTGCCGTGCCGTTTCACGACGACCTGGCCACGGTTTGCCTGGCCGAGGGCCGACTGGAAGACGCGGCGGCCTGCTATCGGCAGATCACGCGTTTGCAGCCCGAGCAGGTCGACGCCCACAATAATTTGGGCTGTGCATTGGCGCGTCTGGGGGATTGGGAAGGCGCGGCCGCCGCGTTTCGCCGGGTCCTGGAACTTCGGCCCGACTATGCCAAGGCGCACAACAACCTGGGCAACGTGCTCCATTCGCTCGAACGATGCAAGGAGGCAATCGCGTCCTACCGCCGGGCGATCATGTGTAACCCCGACTATCCGGAGGCCTACAACAATCTGGGCGTCTCACTGCGGACCGACGGGCAGTACGACGCGGCGGTGGCCATGCTGCGTCGGGCGTTGGAGCTTCGACCCGACTGGGACGAAGCCCGGGCGAACCTGGCCACGGCCCTGACGCATCAAGAAAAAATGGACGAGGCGGCCGCGTGCTACGACGCGATGAACCCAGCCAGCCTTGCCGGACAGTTAGGACGGCTCGAACGCGCGGCTTTGTGGCCGGGCATCGTCGAGGACCGGGCCGAACTGGACGCCGTGCGACGCCGGCTCCTAGAGGAGCTGAACCGGCTTAGCGGCGGAAAAGGTGCCAGGCACCTTTTGTGCGAAGCACCCGAAGGGCCGTTCCGGCAAAAGGTGCCTGGCACCTTTTCCGCGGGCC
>JAFGFF010000232.1 GCA_016931075.1 Pirellulales bacterium
ACGGCTCGCGGAAAAGGTGCCAGGCACCTTTTGCCGGAACGGCCCTTCGGGTGCTTCGCACAAAAGGTGCCTGGCACCTTTTCCGCTGCGTTGCTCAGGGTGTGAACGGTTACGAAAAATCGGACCTTTTGGGCTTTTAGGCATCCGGCCATGGGGTGTTTGATCGAGTAATCCTTTCCGAGTTGACCAAGTTGGTCAAAGTCGACGTATATTTCAGATGGGCAATATCGTAGTGTCCGTGGTGCGTGGCGCGTGAGCCACCGCGACGGCTTCTCATCAGCGGTCACTTACAGAGCTTTCATCCGAACGCACTGCAAAGGGAACCATTCACGGGAATCGCCAATGTACCCGGACATGATGGTTAATCACCTTTGGAGATGCGCGTATGAAATCTTTGAATCTTGGCCCGAGACCTCGGCCGGCGACCGCTAGGCGTCGCCGGTGAGGATCGATTCTCATGCTGGCCGCCTTCTTCAAGGTGGTCATGGCAGCATGCTTTACTTATGCCGAGGACCTGGGCTACTTCTGCTTGGCTCGCCCTCAGGCACAGAACTGCTTCGTCGGCCAGCCGCCGCGTCTGGTGCGGTGAGAAGGGAGGGATTGGGGGCTAGGGGCTGGGGACTCGGATAGGTGCGGTCAACGCCCAGGGCGTCGGACAAGCACCTCATCCCCTCTGCCTTCGCGTCTTGGTGCTTTAGTGTGAGCCCCTTCCCCCAACCCCTTTTCGTTTCTTTTTCCACGCCGCAGGCGGTGGGCAGCAAATGAGAAAGTGGAAGGAGACCATCGGTAGGCAACACACCCATCAGCCCAATTGGGAAGCAGGCATCAACAGCGTGAGAGACTGATCTTGGTCTTCCGCCGTGCCAGTAGGGCCAGGGAGCCAACCGCGGCGATGAGCAGGGCGATACTGCCGGGCTCGGGGACAGAAGAGGTGCTGCCGGGCACGGGGATAGGGATTAAGCTGACTAACCCACCAACCCAGACATCGTATTGCTCGGCGGCGAAGGCTAGGTCAATGGCATAAGAAGCCATGCCGCCCGGATCGCGGGTGCCGTCGGTGTCGGCCGAACTCACGGCGGAGCACTGCAGCTCGAACTTGTAGCGGCCCGGTTCAAGCGTGCCCGTCTGTTCCACCTGCCAGTCAACCCTGGACGTCGGAATATAGGACAGGACGACTTCGTCGCTATTGACATCGGTCACGGTGAAAGCGATGTCCGTATCGCCAAATGAAGCCAGGTTCAGGTTAAGGATGTATGGCGTGTCTTGCTCCAAATCATAAACGGCGTCGAAGATCGACTGGGCTTCTGCTGAGGCCGATCCGTCCAACGCTTCGTCCAGCGCCAAGGACATGGCCATAATTCGGCCGCCAACATTGAACTCGTGGTCTTCGATCGATAGATCCTGAACGGCGATAGCCGAACCCTGGGTGAGCAGATGGCCGTCGGTCGTCATGACTCTCGCGAAATCGGCGTACAGGGCGCCGTCGTCATCAGAATGCTCTTTGGATGCGGTGAACACTTCCTCCAGGCCCTGCACGCTCGCTGACACCGAGGTCGAAGCCCAACTGGAGGAAGAGATCTTATTCACGGTCCATCGCGTTACCCAATACCCTCCAGTATTCATAGTGTAAGACGTCCCGTCCCAACCACGATACATGGGTCCCTGATACATCATTATACCTGAAGTCCATACTCCACTGGACGGCTGACCTGGCGATGGGGGTATCCACCGGACGAGTTCGGTCTCGCCGTCCCAGGCCGGTTTGAAGTCGGGCTCAAAGCCGCGCCAACTGGTCTTGGTTTCGATCGATTCGACACTACCGTCCACCAGTCCGGCCGAAGCGGCCGAGGTTGAGAAGGCCAGCCCGAGAATCGCCGCGAAGCATAGAAGCCCTTGGAATCGTTTCATTGCGTCTATACTCCTTCACCGGCTGGATCGCTCTCGCGTATCCGTGCTTGGGCAGGTCGAATGTGCGAGGTTCCCTAATGGACTACGGAAACCTTTAGTTTACGACACTTCGAGGCACCCTTGAAGCCCCCGGGTTAGGGGGATTCGGAAAACGAAGAGATCACGGCGGAGGTTGATTGGCGTTGGGAAATTGTCCGAGAGTGGGACACATTCTTGGCACTCGGCCACGACGGAGCGTGGCCCTCCATGAGAGCTGCCTGGCGCACACACGGCGTGCAGGGCGTTTGATAGAGGATCGTCTGGTTAGTGACCCGCCCTCACCCGGCGGCTGCGCCGCCACCCTCTCCCGGAGGGAGAGGGTTTTTTGTTAGAAGGGCTCTTCGGCGCCCGGTTCGTAGGGCTCGAACTCGGTGTAGGCCTGTTGGGACATGTTCTCGAAGCGGGTGAATTTGTGCAGCCAAGTGAGTTTGATGTCGCCGGTGGGGCCGTTGCGCTGCTTGGCGACGAAGATGTCGCCCTGGCCGACGATACCGTCGCGTTCGGCGTCCTCCCGCTTGTGGTAGTACTCCTCGCGGTGGACGAACATGACGACGTCGGCATCCTGCTCGATCGCGCCCGACTCGCGGAGGTGGCTCAGACGTGGCCGGTGGGCTTCGCGGCCCGTGCCCGCCTCGACCTGGCGGTTGAGCTGGGCTAGGCACAGGACGGGGATCTTCAACTCGCGGGCAAGGCCCTTCAGACGCCGGGCGATCTTGGCGACTTGCTCCTGCCTTGGGTCGTTCGAGTTGTCCGGATGGATGAGCTGCAGGTAGTCGATCACGATCAGGCCCAGGCCCTGGCGGCGCTTGATCCGCCGGGCGGCGGCTGCGATCTGGGCCATCGTGCGGCTGGGGCTGTCGTCGACGAACAAGGGCGATTTGCTCAGCTTGGCCGAGGCCTCGACCAGCTTGGCCCGGTCTTCCTTCGACATCATCCCGCTGCGGAACTTGATCCCGTCGATCTTGCCCTGCGAGGCGAGCATACGCTGGGCCAGTTCGTGCCGGGCCATTTCGAGACTGACGAACAAGACCGGCACGCCCGACTCGATCGCCACGTTTTCGGCGATGTTCGTGGCGAAGGCCGTCTTGCCCATGCTCGGCCGGGCGGCCAGGATGACCAGTTCCGAATCGTGCAGCCCGCCGGTCAGGCTGTCCAGGTCGACGAACCCCGTCGGCACGCCGGTGGCCCCACCATGTTCCATCCGGTGGTCGATCAGCTCGAACGTCTCCATCAGGACGTCGTGGATGCCGTTGACCTGGCTGTCGCTCCGCTGGTCGTGGATGGCGAAGATTTTTTGTTCCGCCTGGCTGACCAGCTCGGTCGGGTCGAGCGTCGGGGCGTAGGAATCGCGAAGGATCTCGGTGCTGGCGTGGATCAACGCCCGGAGGGTGGCCCGATCGCGGACCACCCTGGCGTAGTCCTCGGCATGGGCGGCGACGGCGACCGAGCCGGCCACCTCGGCCAGATAGGCCATCCCGCCGACCGCTTCGAGGTCACCGGTCGACTTGAGCCGTTCGAGCAACAACGTCAGGTCGATCCGCCGACCGTCGTTGTGCATCGTGATGAGGTGGTCGTAGAGCTTCCGGTTGGCCTCGTCGTAGAAGTCATCCGCCCGGACGACCATGGCCACGTCGTCGCACCGGGTCGGGTCCAACAGTAGACTGCCCAAGACACCCTTCTCGGCGTCGAGACTCTGGGGCGGCAGCCGGTCGAGGATCTCCGGCGTCGGCGAGGCGGCGTGGTGCGAGCTGTCCGTCCGTGAAGAAGAAGCCATGGCAGTCCGTGCGAAAACCGTCGGGCGTCATGGGGACGTGAAGCGTCCCCCGGCCCATCCGTCAGAAAGAAAAACAAAAACGCAGCAAATCCTCCCGGGACACGTTGGCATGGCCCGGCCCGGTGCTCCCAAGAGCATACGGGAATTGACGTTGCCTGAGAACCAACCGCCACGGAAGAACGGCTAATCGGCACCCACTGGGATGAATCGGCCCTCACCCGGCGGCTGCGCTGCCACCCTCTTTCAGAGGGAGAAGGGGCAAAATGTCAATTCGGGCTGAATTGTGGCGGGTAGACAGTAACACTGGTCATTGCGCTGGAGGCGACATTGGCCACTTCGTCCAGGTAGGTCAGCAGCGACTCGGCCCGGCGGAAGATATTCATCTCGGCCAGCAGGGCCTCCTTTCGGGCGGTATCCAGACCGAGGCTGAAGGCGACGACGTCGCACAAGATGCCCAGCGGAAGATCGGCCGAAAGGAACGATTCGAGCTGTTCGTCGGCATTGGGCAGCACGGGCAGCACCCGGGCGACCGAGTCGTGGAGTCGAGCAGTCAAGTCGCAACACGGGGTCGTACCGTTGGTCGAACAGGTCTCCTCGCACACAGCCGCCTTGGCCTGGCGGTAGAGCGTGTCGCGGTCGAGCTCTTCAAGGAGTCGAACCCTCCGCAGGCCGACCAGCAGGGCGTTGTGCGTGCCGTCGTCGAGCTTCTGTGAGGCGATAATCCGTCCGAGGCAGGCGATTGGCCCGATTTCGGGCGTCCCCTCGTAGTCGCCCTCCCAACCCGGCTGGAGCACGGCCATGGCAATGAGCCGGTCGCCCTTCATCGCGTCGGACAGCAGTTGGCGGTAGCGCGGCTCGAAGATGTGCAGCGGCTGCATGACGTGTGGGAAGAGAACCAGATTGGGCAGCGGGAACAATCGGACCGAGCCGCAAAAATCGTTCAGAGAAAACGCATAGGCATCAGAATTCGGCATCGGCCCGCTCGCTGTGGATGAGACTCAGGGCTAGCATCCGTTCACAGGGGCGGTCCCTGGAACCGTTCACGGCCCGCGGAAAGGTGACAGCCACCTTTTGTGCGAAGCACCCGAAGGGCCGTTCCGGCAAAAGGTGACTGTCACCTTTTCCGCCACTTGGCATGTGATTTTCCCGCCACGAGAATTATAGGCCGTCAGTCCGCTCCAGGCCAACGTTCGGGCCCCTGGGCCGGGACGTGGCGGCCACTTGACACTTCCCTCGGGCCCAGGCACAATAGCCTCCCCCCGACGGGGAGAGCCGGCGGTCGTCGGGTGTCCTGGTTGAATTCGGTCCGGCAAAGCCCCGTCATCGCCCGGGATCGGGATGGCCTCCTCCGCCCCAGCCAAACGTCACGCCGCGGCCGTCCTTCGCCGGCTGGCCCGCGCCTATCCCGAGGCGACCTGTTCGCTGGATTTCCGCAATACCTTGGAACTGCTGGTGGCCACGATCCTTTCGGCCCAATGCACCGACCAGCGGGTCAATCAGGTCACGAAGTTGCTGTTCGCCAAATACCGTTCGGCCGCCGACTACGCCACCGCGCCTCGCGAAGAACTCGAAAAGGACATCCAAAGCACGGGCTTCTTCCGCAACAAGGCGAAGAGCCTGCAGGGCTGCTGCCAGAAGCTGGTCGACGAGCACCAGGGCAAGGTGCCCAAGTCGCTGGACGCTCTGGTCGAGCTGCCCGGCATCGGACGCAAGACGGCCAACGTCATCCTCGGCACGGCGTTCAAGACGGCCTCGGGCGTCGTGGTCGACACCCACGTCGGTCGCCTGAGCCGCCGGCTGGGTCTGACCGAGGAAAAAGACCCCGTTAAGGTCGAACGCGACCTGATGGACGCATTGCCGCAGTCGGAGTGGGTCGCGTTCAGCCACCGGATGATCCAACTCGGCCGTCAGCACTGTACGGCCCGGAAACCAAAGTGCGAAACATGCCCGATGAACGACGTTTGTCCTCGGGTCGGTGTGGAAACCTCTTAATATTCGGAAGGCCCAGGGTCAACAGCCATGATTCTCTCTGGACACGAGATCGAAGCCCAACTCGGCCAGAACATCGTTATCGAGCCGTTCGACCCTGCCCGGCTGAATCCCAACAGCTACAACCTGGCCCTGCACGACGAACTGATTATCTACGAAGAGGTCGTGCTCGACATGCGGCGGTCGAACCGTGTACGGCGGATGACGATCCCCGAGGAAGGGCTCGTCCTCCAGCCAGGCCAGCTCTACCTGGGCCGCACGGCCGAACGGACCGAGACCCACAACCTCGTGCCCATGATCGAAGGCCGCTCGTCGGTCGGCCGCCTGGGCCTGTTCGTCCACGTCACGGCCGGATTCGGCGATGTGGGATTTTGCGGCTACTGGACACTCGAGATGTTTGCCGTCCAGCCGGTCCGAATCTACGCCGGCGTGCCCATCTGCCAGATCTTCTACC
Organism: Pirellulales bacterium; assembly: GCA_016931075.1. GTDB lineage: Bacteria > Planctomycetota > Planctomycetia > Pirellulales > Thermoguttaceae > JAFGFF01. The sequence continues at coordinate 6,165 of JAFGFF010000232.1, forward strand.
ACGACATCCGCGGTCAAATCTCGGAGTACTCCAGCAGCAAGTACCAGAACAACCAGGACATCCAGCCGAGCCTGCTGTTCACCGAACTGAAACCCAAGGACGGCCGCGATCCGCAGATGACCTTGCCCTTCGGGCACGACTGAGGCCGTGGCTCGGGTTACGGTTCCGTCTTCATCAGCCCTTCGATCCGCCGGAGGATCTTGATTGCCTCGTCGTAGTGGCCGGCGGCGTAGGCGGTGTCGAGCAGGGCGGCGGCCTCGGCCATCGACCAGGCGGCGACCGTGGGGCCGTCGGGGCCAGGGCGTTTTCGGAGTTCGGCAACCGGCGCGGCCAACACGGGACCGCTTCGCTCGAGGAGCTTGTCGCGCAGGGCCAGATACTGCGTGTGCCGAATGATGTCTTGGACGTATCGCTTCTCCGTATCACATGTGGCCGCTTTCAGTGTCTTGGCCAAATCGGCCGACACTTTATAGTCGTTGTCCACGCGACGCATGGCCGACATGAGCTTCTCGTTGGCCGCCAGCGCCTCGGGCAACAGTTCCTTCGTGTAGAAACGCTGCAGTTCGTCCCAATCGCTTGGTAGCTTGCGAACCTCGGGCTTGGCGACCGTGCCGATCCAGACCGGCCGTGTCTGGCCTTCGCGGTAGGTCTCCCAACGATCGAAGTAACCGTTCCGGTCGGTGTCGAACATTCGGATCTCGCCCCAGACGGACTTGGGGTTGCCCAAGTGACCGACACGGATCCAGCCGTCGGTCGCGCCGACCAGATGAATCCGCCGGTCGGCTTGGCAGTAGTACAACTCGCGCCGTGTCGACGGCGTCGGGCGGAACTCGCGGCGGATGTTCCAGAGCTGAGTGGGGCCGCCCGTGTTGTGCATGAACCGCCGTTGCCACATCCAGAAAACGCCCTCCCATCGCCGGTCCTCGTCGGCGTGCGGCCCGTCGCCCAGCGTGACGCCGTCGTCGCCATACTCGCGCCAACTCATGCCGGTCTGCTCGGCCGGATAGGTCTCGGCGAACGGTCGGGTTGCGTCGTGCCGAAGCGTTCGCGTCGTCTTCGGTGCCCGGCGAAGCGGATTGGCCCAGGCTGTTCCTTCCTTGGGATAGGGCACGCGGCCGATCAGGTTGAAACCCAAGTCATAGTGCAGCCGTCGCGCCGGGCTGCCCGGCCGCTCGGGCCCGGCCAGACCGTCCACGTCGAGGCTGTACCGGACATTGACCGCCCCGGGCCGCCGGAACCGTTCCTGGAACCGGATTTTCTCCTTGAAGAGCGAATTGCCCGGGTCGGGTTCCTTTCGCGGATCGAAATCCAGCGGCGCGGCGCTCACGCGAACCACCGCCTCGGAGTGGCCGTCGGCGTCTATATCATGAAATGTGAAAGGGCATTCGCTAATCGGCAGCCACTCGCGCCGCTCGGGATCGTAGCGGTTGGCAAAGACCAGGTTGTCGCCGTCCGGGTCGCTACGGAAGAAGTTGCCCGAGTATTCGTAAGCAGCAAGATCCCACAGGCGGCCGTCCTTGTCCAAATCGACACCGAACCAGGCGATCCGAAGCTGCCCGCGATGGAAGTAGCGGATTTCCATCTCGTTGGCCTTGCCGTCGGCATCGTTGTCGATGTAGTCGACCATCCGATCGACCCGGCCGTCGCTGCCGTAGTCGACGACGTAGCAGTCGCTGTCCGTGTCGCCGACGGTCTTGTCGCCGTCGTCGTCCAACACCCAGACGATCGCCTCGATGGTCTTGCCCTTGCGCGAGGTGAGCCGCTCGCGCCGGACGATCATCCGCCCGCCGCCGGGTCGATCGCTCGAGAGCGTGAAATGTTCCCCGACCCGAAGCCCCTGGGCCCGTTTCCACCAGGGCTTGCCCGTCAGATCGAGCCGCCCATCTTCCGACAGGGCCGTCTCGGCTTCCCACCAGGGCAGCGGCTTCTCCTCGGCCGCCTGGGCCGACAGGCATGCGGCGAGGAGTGCAAGCAACAGGAACCATTTTGGTTGAGTGGTATGGGCCATGATCGCAGTCCTCGTGTCGAGCACGGGTAAAAAACTGGTATCGCTCAGCGGCCATCCGTCGCAAGAATGCCCAAATCTGCCGTGCGGTTGTACCTTGGGGACACAAGCTTGGCAAGACAATGGGCTGGCAAACCCGCCTGGGATGGGATGTTCTCGACCGTCCGGACGGTATAATGGACCGTAGCACGAGGCCCCGCCCTCGCTGCCCCGCCTTATTGCTCCCCTTGCCTCGCTTTCCTCTGACCCATTACGCGTACGAGGTTTCACCCCATGGATCGACGCGACTTCTTGCTGCGAACCGGTGCTTTTCTGGCTCTCTTCTCGGGTGGATCGTCGGCCCTTGCCGCGAAACCGAAACCCAAACCGAAGCAACGGGGCTATCAACGCTCCAATCATCCGCTCGTTCCGTTCGTGCCCGGCTCGTGGACCATCGCGATCTTGCCCGACGTCCAGAACTACGCGACCTGGTATCCGGGCTTGCTCCAGTTGCAGACCCGGTGGATTCTCGACAACAAGGACGAGCGGAACATCGCCTACGTGTTGCAGAACGGCGATCTCACGAACCGCAACAGCAAGATCGAGTGGCAGCGCACCTCGCGTGGTCTCGGGCTGCTCGACGGCAAGGTGCCCTACGCCATCGTGCCGGGCAACCATGACTACGACGGCCGCGGCGGCGCGACCACTCGCGACACAAAAATCAACGACTACTTCCCGACGAGCCGGTTCAAGGACTGGCCCACGTTCGGCGGGACGATGGAACCGGGGCGCATCGAGAATAATTATCATCTGTTCGAAGCGGGCGGGCGGAAGTGGATCGTCATCGGCCTGGAATGGGCCCCACGAGACAAGTCGCTCGAGTGGGCCGACGGACTGCTTATCAAGTACGCCGACCGCAAGGCGATCGTGTTCACCCACGCGTATTTGTACTTCGACTCGTCCCGGCTCGATTGGGTGAAGAAGGGCGCCAGCCAGCGGTGCAATCCGCACCGGTACAAGACGCCCGGCCCGGTCAACGACGGCGAGGAGATCTGGCAGAAGGTGCTCCGCAAACACGCTAACGTCTTCATGGCTATGAACGGTCACGTCCACTACAAGCGCGACGGATTCGGGTTCCAGGTCAGCCGAGGCGACCACGGCAACTTGGTCAACGAGATGCTAGTCGACTACCAGGAAGAACCGGTCGGCGGCGGTGCGTGGATGCGGTTGCTCGAGTTCCTGCCCGACGGCAAGACGGTTCAGGCCAGGTCCTACAGCCCCCTGTACGACGACTACATGACCGATCCCGAGAATCAGTTCACAATGAAAATCCAGTAGCGAGGCGCTCGATCATGGACCGACGTGATTTTCTCGTGCGCGGCGGCACGTTGTTGGCCCTGCTGGGTGGCGGCCAGGCAGCCTGGGCGGCCGAAACCGAATCGAACAAGAAAAAGAAGAAAAAGCCAGCGAAGAAGCCGGAGAAACCCAAGCTACCCGTCCCGCCGTTCGTGCCAGGCTCGTGGTCGTTGGTGATTCTGCCGGACATCCAGAACTACTCGACCTGGTACCCCGGCTTGATCCGGCTACAGGCCCAGTGGATTCTCGATAATAAGAAGAAACGCAACATCGTCTACGTGCTCCAAAGCGGCGACGTTACCAACCGCAACAGCAAGCTCGAATGGGAACGGGCCTCGCGCGGGCTGGGATTGTTGGACGGCAAGGTGCCTTACGCCCTCGTGCCGGGCAACCACGACTACGGTGACAAGGGCCACGCCGATAACCGTGAAACCAAGATCAACGACTACTTCCCGCCCAGCCGCTTTAAGGACTGGCCTACGTTCGGCGGAACCATGGAGAAGGGACGCATCGAGAACAGCTTCCATCTGTTCGAGGCGGGCGGAAAAAAATGGCTCGTGCTCGGACTGGAATGGGGACCGCGTGACGAAACACTCCGGTGGGCCGATTCCATCCTGACGAAATACGCCGATCGCAAGGCGCTCGTCTTCACCCACGCCTATCTTTACAACGATTCGACACGATACGACTGGGCCAAGAAAGGCCGGAAACAGGCGTCGAGTCCCCACGGCTACAAGACGCCCGGCTCGCTCAACGACGGCGAGGAGATCTGGCAGAAGGTGCTCCGCAAGCACGCCAACGTCTTCATGGCCATGAACGGCCACGTCTGCGGCGACGGCCTGGGGTTCCAAGTCAGCCGGGGCGACCATGGCAACTGGGTCAACGAGATGCTGGTCAACTACCAGGTCCAGAAGATCGGCGGCGGCGCTTGGCTGCGGCTGTTGGAGTTCTTGCCCGACGGCAAGACGATCCAGGCCAAGACCTATAGCCCCCTGTACGAGGAATACGAAACGAGCCCGGACAATCAGTTCAGGTTGCAGCTCTAGGCGTCTCAACTGGTGGCATTATCGGGCAGGGTACACCTGCCCCACCTTACGGTCTTTCACCACTTTGGTGTCTAATTCTGGGTGAACCCCCCACCGGGGCTCAACTTGGGCCGTTGGAAAACCCGATCCCATCAGTAGACCCTAATCCCATCGGGCGATTCTCAGACCCGTTCCCGCACGTTTTCTGATGGCCCAGACCAGCACACGTCCGCGCGCCGGCCGGATCGGCACGCGCCAGAGCGAAGCGACCGCGCCGGCCCAGCGAGTCGGACGCTGGGAACTAGTCGAGCCGGTGGCCGAGGGCCGGCAGGCGACCGTTTGGCGTGCCCGGGCGGAAGGGACCTCCGACCCGCAGCCTGTTTCCTACGCTCTGAAAATCCTCCACGAGCGTTTGCAGACGAACGCCGAGGCCGTGTCGCTTTTCTGCCGCGAGGCCCAAGTGGGGCGTCAGGTGCGGCATCCGAACGTGATCTCTATTCTGGCGGCCGGGCTGGATGCGCCGCCGTACTACCTGGTCATGCCGTGGCTCGAAGGCCAAACGCTGCGTGCACGGCTCGACAGTAGTTTTCCACTGAGCCTGCCCGAGGCGCTGTGGATCGCCAGGCAGACGGTTGAGGCCCTGGGCGGTCTGGCATCGGCCGGTTGGCGTCACGGGGACGTGAAACCGAGCAACCTGTTTCTTTCGCCCGAGGGCCATGTGACGTTGTTGGACCTGGGTTTCGCTCGGCGGGCCAATCAGCCCGACTCGGTTGCCGACCGGTGCATCACCGGCACGGCCGCCTATTGGGCCCCCGAGACGATCACCTCGACCTTGGCAGCCGATGTCCGGAGCGATCTGTACAGCCTGGGAGTGGTTCTGTTCGAGGTGCTCTCGGGCCGGCTGCCCTTCGAGGCCGAATCGCTCGAGGCCCTGGCCACGGCCCATCGGCAGTCACGTCCACGGGATCTCCGCCGCTTGGCGCCGGGCTTGCCGCCGGTCGTGGTCCGATTGGTCCAAGAGCTTCTGGCCAAGGATCCGCTGCGTCGTCCTCAGACGCCCGAAGAATTAATCGACCGCCTGACCGCTCTCGAAATCCTCACGTTCGACGAGCGCCACGATCCGGAACTTCTCTTTCAATAAAGAGTTATCTTTCTTCCGCCCTTTGCCCCCCAGGGCCTGGCCTATTAGTATATCTTATACTAACTGGGTCCTTTGGTTACTTCCACGCGTGGAGCGATTCTCCTACAATGAGTCTCAAGTGGGCTGGAGCAAGGTCGCCGGGCGTCTGGGCTGGTGGCGGTTGCTCCAGAGAGCGGTTGGCGATCCCGGCGGGAATGAGAGTCACTCGCCGGCATCCAAGTCGGCCGCGACACGATCCTCGAGATCGGCCCGCGTGCAGACCGAGACATTGGCGGTTGCTCGACTGCCGATGCTGCGCGGGTGGCTGGGACGGAACGGCGTGGGGTGTCAGTAGCACGGACTGACACCCGGGCCGATCAAGTTCCAGCCACTCTTCATTTCTTGGTGACCCACTCACGTTGGGCAGGAGCCGGAACTTGGCTCAAAGACACACGCTCTCGCACGGCCAGTCCATCAGCGTGGCCAGTTTCTTCAAGACCGGGCCGTTGTGGCCAATGCTCATCGCACAGTGGTGCGTCGGGGCCAGGGCGAACCAGGCGTTCATCAGCGGGGTCGGGCCCAGGGCGAAGCGGACGTGGGTCATCGTGTTGCCGATGCGAAGGATGGGCGCGTCAATCGCCTCGCCGTGGTTGACGATCGTCCGGAGCCGGCCGTCGCCCGTCTGGGTCACGTTCAAAAGCGTCACCGGCCCATGGCGGACGGTCGCCTCGACGCTGACGCCCGCGCCCCACTTGCCGTGGTAGAGCCCCAGGCCGCGGAGGATGGGCCGGCCATCGGCGATGACCACATGGAACGGGCCGTCATGGCCCAGGATGAGCGTGCCCCGCTCGTAGTCGGCCGCGACCAATTCGCAATAGCTCCCGCCGACGCCCAGGACATCGCACGCTTTCATCGCCACGGCTGTCTTCATGTCGCCTTCGCCGCTGCACGGGATGCCCTGGGCCGTGAGGAGCGACAGCCCCAGAATCAACGCCTCTTGAATCTGTTCGTACTCATTCCCCTCACGACCGCGATAGTAGTAGGTCAGGGCGTCCAGATCGAACTCGCGGACCAGCCGCTCCAGAGCGACGGCCACGCCGCAGGCCGTGTCGAGTTGTTCCGGCTTGGGCCGACGGGCAAGTGGATCGACGGGCGAGTCCTCGCTTAACTCGAACATAGCGCGAACCTCGTCGAGTTTGGCCCGTTTCTCGCCCTCGGTCACCCCTTCGACAAGTCGAGCCAGGTCGCACATTTCGAGCAGTTCGACGTGCATGCCGGTCTGGGCCGTGATCATGGTGAAATCGCTGTAGAGGTCGAGCATGCCCGGGTAGGTGTGGCCCAAAAAGCCCATTCGCCCCTCGCGTAGCGTTCGCGCGACGCCGGCCGCGCGGACCCACTGCTCGATCTCATCCCACGCGGCGATTGCCTCGGGATGGTCGGCCGTCCGTTCGTCGGAAACGGAGGACTCCGGCGTCCGGTCGAGACCGAGCAGGCCGGTGACAACGTGAAAATCGAGACCGCTGCGGTTCAGGGCGTTGCTGATCTCGGGCACGCTACAACTGCCGCACTGGGCCAACCACTGACCGGTGGTTGTTTTGTCGTAGGCCATCGCCGCGGCGGGCTGAAGGTTCAGGATCACGACCGGCCGGCCGCTGTCCCGGGCGATGGCGATGTGCGAACCGCTCATGGCGTAGGTGGCCGCGTGGCAGAAGATCAGGTCGACGCCCGCGGCGCGGAACTGGTCGACCGCCCGACGCGCCTTCGACTCGTCGTCGACCATGCCCACGTAATGCACCTCGCCCCACTGGCCGAGCCGGCTTTCCAGAAACCGGCCGTAGCCCAACAGCCGGTCGCGCAGACCGTCGAACTGATTCCAGTAATGAGCGTGCCCGATGGAATAGAGTCCAATCCTTGGTCGCTTGGCTGGTTTGTTAGGTACAAAGATGCTCATGGTCGTCGTTGCCTCACGGGAATGCTCCAAGTTCCGTGCCGACCACCTACAGCCGGACTGTCAATTGTAGACATCTGGCCCTCGATCTGTCTGCACAAGAGCGCCCCCCCAGTCGAGTGGATGGTTCATCGGAATATCACGGGGCAGCAATAGAACTACCCAGAAATCACTCTCTAGCAGGGGATTTGCTCTACACACTCTGGATGGATTGACCAAGCAGTTGATATTCGTGATAAAAGAAGGCTGATTTTATGGGGTTTCTGGACTTGCCGTGTCAGATTTTAGGCGTGCGTCTTGGGGGACTATGCCTTGATCTCCCCTCCGGCAAGATGAACGGGAGAAAGTGCCATGATTCGCTACTTGGGTTTTGCATTGCTGGGGTGTTTGTGTTTAGCGGCAACGGTAAGGGCCGATTGGGATCCAGGAGATCCGAGCATTCTGGAAGATGACTTCCTTCCGAATCTAACGGACACCGGCAAGGCAGTGGACGTTACAACATATACTTTGGCCGAGGATTTTTATACAGCCGACGACGGCACGGATGACGTCTTGACCGGAATTCATCTTTGGGGCGGTTGGTTGAATGATGTCCTGCCTGCTGGCGGCGCGTCCGATTTATTGTTCAGTGTTGGAATCCACGAGCATACGACGGTCAATGGAGAAGGAAAGCCGGGAACCAAGATATGGTCGGGCAACTTCATCGCCCCGACGGGCGGTTACTTGGCTCGCTACTTCGAAGCGCGAACCTACGCTGACAATCTCACACTCGATTGGCTTAACCCGAGCACCGGAGCAGGCATTTGCGATGCTGTTTCGACATGCTATCAGTACAACCTCACGTTTGTCGATGGCGCTCCGGAACTGGAATCGGACGAGCACTACTGGATTGTCGTTCGGGTCGCCACCGATAATGCTCAACTCGGTTGGGTAACCACGCCCGACGTATTTGCCGGGTGGAGCCAATGGGGCCACGGCGGCGTGCCCTGGAATAGCGGAAGCGGCACGACAATTTACTGCAACGGCGCCGTACCGCTGGCGTTCACGATGACCGGCGACGAGATTGCCGTGCCTGAACCGGCCTCGGTGGCAATGCTGGTCGGACTGCTGGGCCTAGGTTTTGTAGTCCGGAGACGTCTGGCTGGTTGATCCCGCATTCCCGTGATTCACAGGCATTCCAACAGCGGCTGCCTCGAAGACGAGGCAGTCGCTCTTTTTCTAGGATAACGCCGTTCAGCATCCCCGCGTGAATCGCCAATTACAAGAAGGACTTCGTGCAGTGATTGCACAAGGGAATCTTGTGCTGTTGGGCGAGGCGGTGCAATCGGCGGACGGCTTCGTAGGGCTTGGAGTGAAAGACCTGCCGGATCGAATGGTCCCGGTCGACGTGCCCTAGGATGGACTGCCCGTCGTAGTCCAGACAACACAGGGACACGTCGCCGTTGGCCAGCACGGTGAACGTCCGCCAGAGCCGGGAGCACGGTTTGCGCACTCCGCCGGGCGAGGCCAGGTCGGGATTGTCGGTCCAGTTGTGGATCTTGCCGAAAGAGAACTCGTCGACCATCCCGGCCAGCGTGTCCATCGTCTTTTGACGATCGGACGTGCTGCAGCAGCCGACCCGGATGCGAAGGCCCGATTGCCGTTCGTTTCGCAGCGTGACCAGCCGCCGGACGTTTTTGACAACTTCGTCGAACTTCAACGGGACGCGGATCGACTCGAACTCTTCTTTCGTGGCCCCGTCGAAGCTGATGTTGATCTCGTCGAGCCCCGCTTCGATCAACCCGACGGCCCGTTGCTCGTTCAGGAGCGACCCGTTCGAGTAGGCCTTCACGCGGCGGACGCCCTTCGATTTGGCGTAGCGGATCCGTTCTTCCAGGGCCTTGTCCATCAGCGGCTCGCCGAAGTTGTGCAAATGGACCTCGTGACAATCGTGGGCAGCGCACTCGTCGATGAGTTGTGTATATAGCTCGTCGCTCATTCGGCCCACGGGCCGTTTCATCCGCCGGTGAGGGCAAATCACGCACTGGGCATTGCAAGCGCTGGTCGTCTCGATCCGCACGCTCCGGGGAAACACGCCCCGCGTGAGATTGAAGACTCGTCCCACAACACGGCATACAACGGCCGAGGCCAGTTTCTTGGCGATGCTCATCCTTCTAACGTCTTCTCCTAGGTGCGTTTTTGATCTTTGATCGCTTGAATGGTGTGATGCCCCGGAAGGTTGTTTTTATATGGACGTTATATCTGCTCAAGGTGTGCCACTGGCTCTGCTAGTGCTTTGGAGTGTGGTAATTCCAGCACTGGCAGAGCCAGTGGCACCCGATGAACTCACCTCGGTTGGCGTGACGTTTTGCCAATGGTCGCGGTGAAGGATCGTGTCGCAGGCTTCACACACGGCCTGGACGGAGATGGCTTCCATCGATCGGCTGGAAGCGCGGCGACGTTGGCGGGTGCCTCTGTCGATTCGCAGGCCTTGCAGGGCGATGTGCCGGGGACCGTAAGGGCCGTGCTGCTGAACCGGCCAGGGGCCGAACAGGCCGACGCAGGGCGCGCCTACGGCAGCCGCCAGGTGCAAGGGGCCCGTATCGCTGCTGATGAACAAGACGGCTCGGGTTGATAGGGCGGCCAACTCGCGAAGTGTGGTCGGCGGAGCCAGCCGGCTGTGCAGCGCCGACTCGGTCACGATTCGCTCGGCCCGACATCGTTCGTCCTCGCCCGCCCAGACAACCAACGACGGCAAGTCCCACGTCTCACCCAGATGGCGAGCCACGGCGGCAAAACGTTCCGGTGGCCAGAGTTTTGACGCCCAGCCGGCTCCCGGATTGATGATTGCCAGCGGCTCGGTCAAGTCGGCTTCGGCGAGGATTCGGTCCGCCGCACGGCGATCGGCCTCATCCAGTGGAACGTCGAATCGCACCTCAGGTCGGTCGATGCCCAACGGCCCGAGCAGGGCCAGGTTGCGGTCGACCACGTGCATCCGGTCGCCGTCGACCAGCCTGGTGTTCAACCAAGGGCTCAACTCCCGACCCCAGACGCCGCGAAAGCCGATCCGCCGCCGGCAACTGCTGAGCCAGCCGACCAGGGCGCTCTTGGTCAAACCTTGGGCTTCGAGAACGACGTCCGGCCGGAACGCGCGAAGCCGTTTGCGCAACCGCCAAAGGCCCGAGGGCGATTTGAGAAATCCACGAGGTACGGGGAACACTTCGTCCAACGCGGCGTGGCCCCGCAAGAGGTCAGCGGCCGGTTCGCCCACGACCCAGGCCAGCCGCGCATCGGGATAACGGTCGCGTAGCGCGCTGGCCAGCGGCATCGCTTGGATCACGTCGCCGATCGCGCTGAGGCGGACGATGAGGATGCGTGGCGACGGTTTGGAAATCGTGACGGTGAACATCGCGGGGCAAAGGCCGGCCGTTGCGCTTCGGACGAATGGAAGGCGGACGGCGCGTGCCCGGCCGTGGTCGGTCCGGACGCGAAACACCGCTCGTAGACAACACGAATCGCAGCCCCCCAAAGCAGGGGCAGCCGGCATTGTAGGCCCAGCGACCGAATCCTCCAATAGTGCTTTGGGCTAGCGTTTGCCGGCCCAACCGCGGAGGAATTTTTAAGGGAGAGTGTCTAAAGACCGGTGGGACTGCCAGCGGACTCAGTCGAGACCTTTGAGGAAGTCTTCCAGGGCCTGATCTTCAGGGCTGAGCGGCTCGTCGTTATCCGGCTCGTCTTCCGCCTCAGCCGGGGCCTTCTTGGCATCCTCGGGCGAAGGGGCTTCGTCGTCCGGCTCGTCCGCGAGGAAATCGAAGTCAAGCTCGTCGAGTTCTTTGTCCGACTCGGCCGCCTTGGGTTCGTCCGGTTCAGCCTCTTCGACGACCGTCTCCTCTTTTCCCGCAGCCAACTCGAAGTCGAGCTCCTCGACGTCTTCATCCGTTTCAGCCGCCTTGGGCTCTTCCAGATCGAGGTCTTCCAAGTCGAGTTCGTCCGCATCCTTGGCCGGCGATTCGTTGTCGTCCAAGTCGAGGTGGAAGTCAAGCTCCTCATCCTCATCCGCCGCCTTGTCCGTCTCGGGCTCTTCAAGATCGAGCCCATCAAAAGCAAGTTCGTCAATCTCGTCGACGGCCGAAGGTTCAGGGGCCGGCGCTGCTTCGCTCAAATCCAGGTTGAATTCGAGTTCTTCTTCGTCGTCGGTGGCCGCTGCTTCGGGTTCCTGGAGGTCGAGTCCTTCGAGTTCGAGCCCGTCGACGGCCGATTCGGCGGCAGGTGACTCGTCGTCTGAATCCAGATTGAGAGCAAATTCGTCTTCACCCGATTCGTCCGCCACGGGCTCTTTCAGATCGAGGCCGTCAAGAGCCAGCCCGTCGACGGCCAATTCTCCGGCCAAAGACTCGTCCTCGCCTAGATCGAGGTGGAAATCGAGCTCGTCCTCGTCGTCCGATGAGGTCGCCTCGGGCTCGCTCAAGTCGAGTTCTTCGAGTTTGAGTTCATCGTCGGCTGGTGCTTTGGCGGAAACCTCGTCGTCGCCCAAGTCGAGGGTAAAACCAAGCTCCTCTTCGGCTGGAGATTCTTCCGCTGGAGCTTCGTCCGTCTCAGGCTCCTTGGCCGAGGTCTCTTCGACGGCCAGGCCTTCGAAGGCGACGTCTTCCAGTTCCTCGAGGGGCGTTTCGTCTGGATCCAGGGGCAGGTCAAACGCCTGTTCGTCGTCGCCGACCGCCGCCTCGGGTTCCTCCGCCGAAACGTTCTCGAAAGCAAGGTCTTCCAGGGCGATGTCCTCGACGGCCGCCTTGTCCTCGCCCGTCGAAATCTGGAAGTCGGGCTCGTCGTCGAGCACGGCGGCGCCCGGTTCCTTCAGATCGAAGACTTCGGCCGACGTTTCGTCCACGCCGCCGCCCAGTTTGAAGTCGGGCTCGTCGTCAGGCTCGGACGTCTTGGGTTCCGCAATCTCCGGTTCTTGGGCTCCGAGCTCCTCGGCCACAAGCTCCTCGAAATCGAGCTCGTCGGCCGGGGCCTCTTCGAACGCGACTTCCTGTAGCGACGGCTCTTCGACGGGAGCCAGCGACTCGGGAGCAAGCGTTTCCTTCGAGGCAGGGTCAGTCGACAGGGTCTGCGTGGTTCGAGCCGCGGCAGGCGAGTCGATGTCCGATTCCACCGTAGCCGGGCCGTCGTCGATGATGGGAGGCAAGTTGTCGAGGTCGCCCGAGTAGTCGTACTGCACCTGGAACGTCAGTGGTCCGACGATGAACTTCGTCTTCGGCGGCAGGGGCGCTTCGTGAACGCGTCGCCCGGCGACGTAGGTCCCGTTGAGTGATCCAAGGTCGCGCACCATCAGCAGCGAGTCGACCTCGAACAACTCGCAGTGTTTTCGGCTGACCATCGGATGGGCGATCGTGACGCCGGCGTCGCGCGACCGACCGATCGACGTGGGCAGATCGACCAGGATCTCTCGTTTGCTGGTCTTGCCTCGAATGACGAGCAACTTGGCTTGCATGGAAACCTCGAACCGTGCTGGCTTCAAACCGTGCTGGGGTCGCCCGGAAGATACTCCGTCCCGAGCAGACCGGCCCGCCCTCTGGCCTGCCGGCTTCCATGCCTCTAATTACCGATCATAAGCGCCGGTTGCCTCGACGACAACGCGAGGGACCCCTTTGTGGCGGGGGTTGAGCGGTCCAGTGCGGGCACCCGGTTGACAGAATCAGGCCGGCGAGTTCAATTGGGCGGATGGGCCAGTGTAACCGTTAACACTGGGCAATGCGGCGGAAAAGGTGCCAGGCACCTTTTGTGCGAAGCACCCGAAGGGCCGTTCCGGCAAAAGGTGCCTGGCACCTTTTCCGCGGGCC
>JAFGFF010000233.1 GCA_016931075.1 Pirellulales bacterium
ACTGAGCGGGGGACGTAAGTCCCCTGTTCGGAGTCGAATCGAGCCGGGGACCCAGAATTGGTCCCATTATGGGCGATGGGACGAGGGGGGCAAGGGGCGGGGGGCGAGGGGCGGGGGATTTGAGATTTCAGATTTCAGATTGGGGATTGGAACCGAGCTATCCGCCCTTCTTTTGTTGGCAGAGCCTTTCCCACGCTTGTATGTGGCGCTCGCCTCGGGCATGAAAGGATTCGAATTGTTGCCTTAGCTCCTCTGTGGGAGTGACCCGGCTGACGTGAAAGCCGGCCCAATTGGGGAAGAGTCTCTTGCCAGCTTCCCAGTATGGTTTGAATGTGTTATCGGGATTGCCCAGCAGCAGTGTCGTGCGATATCGCAGAAGCAACTTGACGCAATCGTAGTCGGCCCGCTGCCCTTCGATGTCCGACGGGTACTCATCCGACCAGACAAGTGCATCGGCAAACAGGTTGTAGTCGATCTTCGCCTCGGGTGAGAAGCGAGCCTGGTCCATCTTGCCCGCGATTTGTTCGAGACAGGCGAAGAAGTCGACGCTCATGTGAGAATCCGTACGGGGATCAAGGCCGAATTGGTGCGAACCGCTAGCGCAATCCAATGCGATTAGATACAGTATGCCAGCTCAGAGTGTGGTGGGGCAAGTGTGCCCCACCCTACCTGTCGATATTGAGCGCGCCGATCAGCCGGTGACGCCGGCGCCGAGGGAGGCGCGGACGCCGTCCAACTGGCCGGAGGAGCCGAGCATCTGGTTCTTGTGGACGATGTAGTCGGCGTAGGCCGGCATGAAGAGCTTGCCCGGGCCGCGGAGGTCGAACTCCTCGGGCTTGTCGCGGAAGAATTCGCGGTGGATCGCGCACCAGACGAGCCGGCCGTCGGTGTCAATGTTGATCTTGCAGACGCCCAGCTTGGCCGCCGGCAGATATTGCTCTTCGTTCACGCCGCTGGCGTCCTTCAGCTTGCCGCCCGCTTCGTTGATCCGGTGGACCCACTCCTTGGGCACGCTGGACGAGCCGTGCATCACCAGCGGGAACTCCTCGGGCAGGGCTTTTTGGATCTTTTCGAGCACGTCGAAGTGCAGGCCCTGGCTGCCGGAGAACTTATAGGCCCCGTGCGAGGTGCCGATGGCCACGGCCAGCGAGTCGCAGCCGCTCTTCTCGACGAACTCGACCGCCTCGGCCGGATCGGTCAGGCAGACGCTGCCGACGACGTCTTCCTCAACGCCGCCGAGCTGGCCCAATTCGGCCTCGACGACGATGCCCTTGGCGTGGGCCCGATCGACGACCCGGCGGGTGATCTCGATGTTCTTGGCCAGCTTCTCGTGCGAGGCGTCAATCATCACCGAACTATAGAACCCGCTGTCGATGCAGTCGTAGCAGGCCTCTTCGGTGCCATGGTCCAGGTGGACGGCGAAAATGGCCTCGGGGAAGACCTCCTCGGCGTTGCGGATCATGCCTTCGAGGAACCGCTTGTCGGTGTAGCCCCGGGCGCCGCGAGAAATCTGGATGATGAACGGGGCCGCCTTCGAGGCGTCGACCGGCTCTTCGTTCGAGCCCGATTTGCCCAAATTACCACGGAACAGGCCCACGGTCTGCTCGAGGTTGTTGATGTTATAGGCCCCGATGGCGTAATTGCCGTAGGCATGTCGGAACAGGTCGTTGGTGGTGACGATCATTTCTTGTCTCCTTGGGCCCCCTTGGACGGTTTTGGCCCCGTTTCACGACAGGGGGCGTTTGGTTCAATGTCCAGAATCGAGCAATTGTAAGGCAGGTCGGCCCGAGGTTCTAGGGCGTGGACCGCGCCGAGTAATTGTACGTCACAGTCGAGTGGCCCCAATGGGGGGTAGGTTTTTCAAACTCTGCGTTGTCGCTGGGGGCCGTACCCGTTACAATCGACCAACTCAATCTCGGTAGGCGAAAAAGGTGCCAGGCACCATTTGTGCGAAGCACCCTTTGGGCCGTTCCGGCAAATGGTGCCTGGCACCTTTTTCGCCGTTCGCCGGGACCATGACGGACTCTTGTCAAGGAAGACGAGACGATGAGAAACCATGCGCCAGGCACGGACGCCGGCGAGACCTGCCAAATGTCGCCGGAGGAGCAGATCCGGCTGGGCCGGCAGATCCTCCAGATCGAGAGCCGGTCGCTGGCCCAATTGGCCGGGCGGTTGGACGGCTCCTTCTGTCAGGCGGTCGACCTGCTCTACCAGGTGAAGGGGAGCGTGATCGTCACCGGGATGGGCAAGGCCGGGCTGGTCGGACAAAAGATCATGGCCACGCTGGCCTCGACGGGCACCCGGGCCCATTGCCTCCATCCGGCCGAAGCAGTCCACGGCGACCTGGGACGCATCCACCGCGACGACGTCATGCTCGTTCTATCCCAAAGCGGTCAGACCGAGGAAGTCGTCCGCCTGCTGCCCTCGCTGACCGAATTGGGCGTGCCCATCCTCGCCATCACGGCCCGGCGGGACAGCACGCTCGGCCGCGCGGCGACGGTCGTCATCGAATTGGGCTCAATCGAAGAGGCCTGTTCGCTAGGCCTGGCCCCGAGCACGAGCACGACGGCCATGCTGGCGGTGGGCGACGCCTTGGCACTGGTCACCAGCCGGATGCGCGATTTCCGCCGCGAGGATTTCGCCCGGTTCCATCCGGCTGGCGCCCTGGGCCAGAAACTCCAGAAGGTCGAGCAGGTGATGCGGCCTCGCAAGCACTGTCGGGTGGCCCTGGAAGACAAGACACTCCGCGAGGTGATGATCGAGGCGAGCGTGCCCGGGCGGCGCAGCGGGGCCATCATGCTGGTCGACGCGGCCGGGCGGCTGGCCGGCATCTTCACCGACAGCGACCTCGCCCGACTGTTCGAGAGCCGGCGCGACCCGCAGCTCGACGTGCCCATCTCACGATACATGACGGCCGGGCCGATGACCGTCAGTGCGGGCCGGCTGCTGACCGACGCGGTGACGCTGATGGCCAAGCGGAAGATCAGCGAACTGCCTGTGGTCGACGACCAGAATTGCCCTATCGGCATGATCGACATTACCGACGTGGTCGGTCTGATGCCTGGCGAAGAGGAATCGTCCGCCGAGACACCACCGCTCTCGGTTTATCGTGAACCCAAACCGGGTGAGGCTGCGTAGAAGAACAATACCCCCTGCCTGTTCACCCCGGAAGGGGGACCGATCGTGAGTTTCAAACACCAGTGCCAGGCGATCGAACTGATCCTCTCCGACGTCGACGGCGTGATGACCGACGGCGGAGTGATCTTCGACAACCAGGGCATCGAAGCCAAACGGTTCCACATTCACGACGGGATGGGCATCCATCTCTGGCGCAAGTCGGGCAAGCCGTTCGGAATCGTCACGGGCCGCAGCTCGCAGATCGTCCGCATTCGGGCGACCGAGTTGGAGATCGACATCCTCCGTCAGGGCGTGACAAACAAGCTGGCCGCGGTCGAGGAAATCCAACGCGAACTGGACCTGACGGCCGAGCAGATTTGCTACCTGGGCGACGACTTGCCCGACGTGCCGGTCATGAAACACGTCGGCCTGGGCGTGGCGGTGGCCGACGCGTGCGCCGACGTTCGCCGCGCGGCCGACCACGTCACCCAAGCCCGGGGCGGCCAAGGCGCGGTCCGCGAAATCATCGAAGCCATTCTCCAGGCCCAAGGCCGTTGGGAAGACCTGATCCAGCCCTACCTGTCCGGTCGGTAAGCCGACGCGTTCTGGAGTGAACGAGAACCCATGCCACACGCGATGCGGATTGGCGGCACGCTCACGACGGTCCTGGTCGCGTACTGGGTCTATTGCCTGGTTGCGGTCCCGTTGATCGAGCCGCCGTTCGATCCGTCGAAGAGGGCACAGGTTTCGGACGAAGACTTCAAGAGGGCGCAGGTCCGCTCGGATCGCCGGATCACCGAGCTGGCCGAGTTCTTTCCGCCCGGCTCTCCCGTGCTGGAAAGTCCGAAAATCATCCAGACCGATCAGGCCAAGCTGGTCGTGGGTGAAATCACGCCGCAACCGGACGGTCGGGTGTTGTTGAAGCCGTGCACGATTCTCTACACGCCGGGCGCTCCGGACGATCCGCCCGACGAACGCCGCCGCCGGACCATCGTCCTCGAAGTGCCCGAGGGCGCCTTGCTGCGGTTCGACGCGCCGTTCGACGAGTCGTTCGACCTGGGCGGCGCGCGGAAGCGCGGCCGGCTGCTGGACGGTGAGCTGCTGGGCCAGACCGTCATCCGCGGCGCGGGCCGGCCCGACGACCCGAGCGACGACCTGTGGATCGCCACCCGGCAGGTAAAACTCGACGAAGAGCGGATCTGGACGCCGCACCCGGTCACGTTCCGCTACGGTCCGCACTTCGGGCAAGGCCGCCAGATGACCATCCGGCTCTTGCCTCGCGAGACGGACGGTTCGGAGCCAGGACAAGGCCCACAAGTCGCCGGAATCAAATCGTTCGAGCTGGTCCACGTCGATCGCCTGCATCTGGAGGTGCCCACCAACGGCAATTTGTCATTGGGAAATACCGCTGCCGCCACCCGCCCTCACCCGGCGGCCGCGCCGCCACCCTCTCCCAATGGGAGAGGGAAGAAGATGCAGCCGGTCGAGGTTTCGTGCGCGGGGACGTTTCTGTTCGATGTTATCCGAAAGAAGGCCACGCTTCGCGATCGGGTCGAGGTGGTCGGGATTCAGCCGGACGGGCTGCACGACCGGGTGTCGGCCGACGTGCTGGACATCGTCTTCGAGTCGCGCCGGCGAAAAGCTTCTCCCACGGGCGCTACCGTTCAGGCATCACCACCCCCGGGTGCAAAATCAAAAGACACACCGCCGCCGACCGAGCCGGCCGAACCACCGCCGGACGAACCCGGCCCGTTGGAGCTTCAGCCGCGTCTTCTCGAGGCCTGGGGCAACCCGGTGATCGTCAGCTCGCCGCACGAGCAGTTCGATGCCCGGGGCGACCATCTCGCGCTGGATCTGGTCGACCGGCGGATCGAACTCGACAACAAACGTCACGAGGACCAGGCGCCCCGTGCCGCGGCGCCCTCGACTCCGAAGACCGTCTGGCTGCGTTACGGTCTGAACTCGTTCCAGGCGACGTCGCTGGTCTATCATGCCCATCCCGACCCGAAGCGGATCGGCCGGTTGGCGGCGGTCGGGCCGGGCGTGCTGCAAGGCCGGACCGAGAAACGGCCCGACGACGTGCTCGAAGTCCGCTTCAACGACAACCTCGTACTGCAACCCCTCAAACAAGACGGCGTCGTCTACCCGACCATTTCGCTCTACGGCAACCCGACGCTGGACTACCGGGGCGTCGGGCACCTGTCGGCGGACGAGATGCACGTCTATTTCAACGAGATTCCCGGGCCGACGCCGGCCGACCGGTGGCGGCTCGAACTGTCCCGGATGCAGGCCGATCGTCAAGTCACGATCACCGCCCCGCAGCTCTCCTCCGATCCGTTGGACCAATTGCAGGTCTGGTTCAATCGCCAGGTTCCCGCGTTGGACCCGACGGCCGTGGCCGGTTCGCCCGGCGGCGAGGGATTCGTTCCGGCGGTGTCCAACCCAGCGATGGGCGGCAACGGTTCGCCCGAGGAACCGACCAACCATTTCCATGTCACGGCCAAGCAGGTTCTGGCCGAGATCGCCTTAGAAGAGAAGCGGGCGCGTCTGAACGAATTGATCGTCAACGGCCAGGTCCGGTTGGCCGAGACCCGCACGCGCCGGCCCGACGAGAAACCGTTCGTCGTCGAAGGGGATCAGATCCGCGTCCACGACGCCTCGTCGCCCGCCGCGCGGATTATCGTCGTCGGCCAGCAGGCGAAGGTCGAAGGCCGCGGCCTGGGGTTGACCGGCAACGAGATCGACCTGAACCGGGGCCTGAACCGTCTCCAGATCGAAGGGCCGGGCGCGATGGACCTGCCACCGCTCACCCGCGACCTGCAGGGACGTAAGATCACCAGCACCGGCCCCATGCGGGTGCTTTGGCAACGGAAGATGGAGTTTGACGGCCGAACGATCCGATTCCTCGGGTCGGTCGTCGCCGCGTCGCAAGACCAGCAGATCCTCACCGAAACGCTTGAAGCCGATCTCCTGGAACCCATCCGCTTCTCCGAACTCAAGTTCGACAAACGCAACGGGCGCGATCAGCGAGAAAAGCAAGATCTGCAGGAAATCCGGTGCCTGGGCGATGTGACGATCAACAGCCGGACGGTCGAGAATGAGCGTCTCATGTCGACCGAAAACTTCCAGACCAGGGACCTGAAGATCAACCTCCAGACGGGCGAGGTGACCGCGGGCGGGCCGGGCGAGCTGACCAGCCGACACTACAGCACCGGTCGCCAGTTCCTCATGCCTGGGACAAACGACACGGCCAGACCGGCCAACGGGGCCCAAGGAAAAGGTGCCAGGCACCTTTTGTGCGAAGCACCCGAAGGGCCGTTCCGGCAAAAGGTGCCTGGCACCTTTTCCGCGAGCCGTGAA
>JAFGFF010000234.1 GCA_016931075.1 Pirellulales bacterium
AAGCAGCCCTGATGATTTCGATTCTCGCCGTGCCGGTGAGTTGGCCGGGCAAGTAGTCGGCCGTGAGACTGGCCAGGTCGACGCCGTTGAACTCGGCCGGCCCAACGGTTCCCTCCCAACCGCCCGGCGCGCGTTTCGCCCCGAGCCTTCCGCGCAACGTCGCTTGGGAGCCCGCGCACCGCAACGGCTCGATGACCTCGGCCACCAGCGAGCAGGGCAGCGCCGTGTTGCCTGTGCGCAATTCAAACCACTCGCTCGGTGGCTGTATCTGCCGGTCGCGTCCGAGGATGATCTGGACCGGCTCGGCGGCTCGCGGATCGGCCGGCCGAAGCGACAGCGACGCTCGGGCGCCCGAGTCGAACGCGCACAGCATTCCCTTGACCTGGGCAAACGGCAACGAGACGTTCTTGCCCTTGTCCTGGACGACAAGCTCCTCGGCCACGAGGTGGACGTCCACGTCGGCGTTGCCAAGTTGCACGGCGAGCGCCCGGCGGACAAGTTGCCCTAACTGTTTCAGCCGTGAAGCCTCGACGTCGACTCCCGACGCCGAGAGAAACAGGATCTGCTTGGTGAGTCCCTCGGACGAGGTCGCCGTTCGCCAAGAGGTTTGCAGCTTCCGGCACCGCAGAACAACCTGATCGGTCTCCGGATCGACCAGATCGAGGCCGTGGTAGCGGTTCACGCCGGGACGCGGGTGCTCAACCCCGTCCAAGGAGACATCCAGTCCTAGCAATCGGCTGAGGGCCCGGGCTTCGGAGCGGGCGTGCATCGGCAGACGCCAGCCCACCGACCACGCCAGGATGCCCAGCGTCGGCAGGACGCACAGTCCCACGAACGCCACGATCCCGACGTATCGCTTGGCTCGATCGCTCCGCGGAAACATCCTTGTCTCCTAGGTTACCGTCTTTGTTCTGTAGGGAACGCTCTCTGTGGCGTTCCGCGGTCCGCGAAATGAATCCTACTTGCAGTTCACGGAACGCCTTTGTTCTGTAGGGAACGCCCTCGGTGGCGTTCCGCGGTCCGCGAAATGAATCCTACTTGCAGTTCACGGAACGCCACAGAGGGCGTTCCCTACAGTGACGGTGATGACCTCATTTCGGTAAGTTGCTCTTTTACAGATCCTTAGTGTCTTGACGCCGTCTCGCAAAACAGCTTCCACCGGGCCTGGATCTCTCCAAGACTGTCGTTGCCGAACTTCTCGGTGACGGCCCGGGCCATCTCGAACGCGACCACGTTCTCGAGGACCACGCTGGCCGCGGGCACGGCGCAGACGTCGCTCCGCTCGTAGGAGGCCGTTTCCGGTTGTTTTGTTTTCAGATTGACCGACTCCAACGGCCGGGCCAACGTCGCGATCGGTTTCTTCGCCGCGCGGAGGACGATCGGCTGGCTGTTGGACATGCCCGCCTCGAGGCCGCCCGCGTGGTTGGTCGGCCGCGTGAAGCCGAGCGTCGGCGAGTCCTGCCGGGTTGGGTCGAAGTGGATCGGGTCGTGAACCTGGGAGCCGCGCAGCCGGGCCGACTCGAATCCCAACCCAATCTCGACTCCCTTGATCGCCTGAACGGCCATCACCGCCTGGGCCAGCCGGCCGTCGAGCTTCTGGTCCCACTGGGCATGGGTGCCCAGGCCGAACGGGACGCCCTCGACTCGGACCTCGATCACGCCGCCGAGCGTATCCCCGTCTTCCCGGCACGTGTCGATCAGCCGTTTGACCTGGTCGTCCTTCGACGGGTCGAGGGAGTAGATTTCACTCGCATCGCGCAAGGCCCGGTGTTCGTCGAGCGTGCCCGGCTTCGGCTGGATCGCGATTGGGCCCAACTCGACCACGTAGCCCAGCGCGGTCATGCCCAGGGGCTCGAAGATCTGCCGCGCCAGTGCCCCGGCGGCCACTCGGGCTGCCGTCTCCCGCGCGCTGGCCCGTTCGAGGATGTCGCGGATCGACCCCAGGTACTTTTTTGAGCCGCTCAGATCACCGTGTCCCGGTCGAGGACGGTCGAGATCTTCCATCTGCTCGATCTTGTAGTCGCGGTTGGGGATCAGCAGGGCAATCGGGCTGCCGATCGAAACGCCGTGACGAATGCCGGTGAGGACTTCGGCGTGGTCGGCCTCGATGGCCTGACGTCCCCCCCGACCATACCCCCCCTGGCGACGTCGCAACTCGGCGTCGATTCGTTCGGAGTCGATTGGAACTCCGGCGGGGAACCCATCAACCAGGGCCACCAGCCCTCGTCCGTGCGATTCGCCGGCCGTTGTGTAACGTAACATATTGCGGTTTCTCAGGATGCAGGCATTCTCTAGCCCCGTCTGGCGCATACCCCCAGCGCCGAACCGCCCGAATTGTACCCTCACCGGCAGGATGGTGACAGGTCGGTTTTACAGGAGTGACTACCCCCTTGGGCCGTATGATATTCCACTACGGGAGAGCGCGACCCTTGTCAGACCGGCCCCTACCGGGGACAATGGGGGTTTGCCCTGCATGGCCTCTTCTGACCTCGCCACGGTCGTGTCGCCCGCTTTGGGCAGCGCGCCCGCCTCTCTAGCCAATAGAAACCCTCATGACGATTTCCGAGACGATCAAATCACAAGAATTCCGCGACTGGGACCGGATCTACCGGGAAGGGAGACCGCCCTGGGAGACGGGCAAACCGTCGGCCGAGCTGGAACGCATTTTGAGGGAAGTGGACATCCCCCGAGGAACAGCCCTGGAGTTGGGCTGTGGGACGGGGGCCAATGCGGTGTTGCTGTCCAACCAGGGGTTCGACGTCACGGCGATCGACTCCTCGCCGACCGCCCTGGAACGTGCCCGGCACCGGTGCCGCCTCGAGGACGGCCAAGTCCATTTCGTCTTGGCCGACATGTACAAGTTCGCTAAGACGGCCGAGTCGTACGACCTGGTCTTTGACCGGGGGGTCTACCATTTCGCCCGCCGGGAGAATCTGTCTGGTTTTCTCGACATTCTCTGGCGGACGACCCGACCGGGATCGTACTACCTGACCCTGGCGGGCAACGCCAACGAGACGACCGAAGAAGGCCCTCCTCGGGTCAGCGAGCAGGAGATCCACCTGGAACTGGGCCGGCTGCTCGACCTGGTGGAGCTTCGTCCCTTCCGTTTCGCCCGGGTCAACCGTGACGAAGGTTACCTCGCCTGGTCCTGCCTGATGCGCCGGCCAGAGCCGATGACCAAGCCCTAGGCGTTCACTTCGGCGAGTTGGTCGGGGATTTCGAGTTGGCGGTCTGGGCGGGGAGAACGCCCAACTGGCGCATGGCGCCCAGGAGCTGGTTCACCTGGATCGGTTTGGTGATGTAGCTTTCACATCCTTCCTTGAACGACTGGATGCAGTGCTTCGAGTCGTTCAGCGCCGTGGTCATGATGACCGGCACTCCATCAGAGCCGTGGATCCCGTGTTCGGCTTCGATTTGGCGAATCTCTTCGAGGGCTTGGTGGCCCGATTTGCCGGGCATCATGATGTCGAGGCAAATCAGGTCGTAGGGTCGGTTGTCGTCCAGGGCCAGACGAACCGCGTCGACAGCCTCCTGACCGTCGTAAGCCATGTCACATTCGCCGTACGGCTTGAGCATCGCCCGGAGCAGCTCTCGGCACGCCCGATCGTCGTCCACGAGCAGGAAGTGGCCGGGGCCCGCCGGCTGGTCGTCTGGCAGTTCGTTCCACCCAAACCTAGGCACGGCATTTCCGAGAGGAGACAACTTGCCGAGCAGCATTTTAACCTGTTCGAGGAGTTGTTGACTGTTGATCGGTTTGGTGACGTAGCTTTCGCAGCCTTCATGAAACGCGCGGATACAGTGTTTCGAATCGGACAGGGCGGTTGTCATGACAACCTTCACTCCGCTAGAACCGTAGATCCCCCGTTCGTACTCGATTTTTCGCATCTCATCGAGAGCCTGGTGCCCGTCGACATGGGGCATCATGATGTCGAGACAAATGAGGTCATAGGGCTCACCGGCGTCCAGCGCCTCGCGAAACTGCTCGACGGCTTCGGCCCCGTCGGCTGCCTCTTCACAATGGGCAAGTTCACCGAGGATGTCTTCAAGCAGCGCCCTGCAGGCCGAGTCATCGTCGACGATCAAAAACTTCATTGGACTATCCTCCGGACTACGAGTCCTGCCTGCGGCATTTGATTTGTCGGCTTTCGGGCAGTCCCGAAGACCATGTGTTGGCTGGGTTCTCAATCACTCGTGTGCGAGGTCGCGGCGGCCTGGTTGGCCAACGCGTTTCGGATATGGCTCACGGCCGAGGCTGCCCGGGCAAGGTCGCCCCGTCGAGCGGCCAGTTGAATCCGCATGGCCTGGTCGGCCACGGTCGTCTTGCCCGACTGCCGGGCCAGGTTCTTCATCGCCTGCGCCTCGCTCTCCAGACTGGCGTAATCCCCTTCGTCCATCGCCCGGATGAGTCGTTCCAGGCGTTTTTCCCAATCGGGTGGCAAGTCCACGTTGTCCGACGTATCGGTCTCTTCCTTTTCCGTGGCCTCGGCCAGACCGGGCACCCATACCTGCATTAACGAAAGCAGTTCTTCGGCGTTGAACGGTTTGGCAAGGTAATGATCGGCTCCGGCGGCAAGGCATGTTTCGCGGTCGCCTGGCAGGGCTTTGGCCGTCAGGGCAATAACCGGCATGTGTCGCTCGGTCTCTTGTTGACGCAGGAGTCGAATGGCCTCGAGCCCGTTGAGTTCGGGCATGTCGATGTCCATGAAGACGAGGTCGTATTCTTGTTGTTGTATGGCGTCCAGGGCCTCGCGACCGTTGCCGACCAGGTCGACAACACATCCGGCCCGGCTCAGAAGGACCTCCAGCAAGGCACGGCTGAGAGGGTCGTCCTCGGCCACCAGAATCTGAGGACGATGCGGTTTGGACGGGTCGGGCACGTCCTCGTGCTGCATCGCGACGACCGGTGTAAGCTTCGTTTGACGCGAGGTCGACACTGCTCCGGAATTGGAAGTCTGCACGGCTGGGCGACGGAAGAGGGCCGTGAACCAGAACGTGCTCCCCTTGTCCGGTTCGCTTCGCACCCCGATTTGGCCGCCCATCAAGCTGGCCAGCTCCTTGCAGATGGCCAGCCCGACCCCGACGCCCTCGAAACACCGTGTCGACGAACCGTCGGCCTGGGAGAATCCTTCGAAGATGGCTTCATGCCGATTGAGCGGGATGCCCACGCCCGTATCGGTCACCACCATCCGAAGCATCACGGTGCTTGTCGTTTCGTCGTCAAGCGTCACGCGGACGTGAATGGAGCCCTCCTGGGTATATTTCACCGCGTTCTCGACCAGATTGGAGAGGATTTGCCGAAGACGAATTCGATCTCCTTGCAGCCAGATCGGGACGGACTCCTCGATGTGGCACCGGATCGTCAGGCCCTTTTGATACGCCGTTGGAAGGATTTCTTCGAGGGTTTGATGGATCAATTCGTCGACGTTGAACACCGAAGGCTGCAACTTCACCTCGCCGGTGGCCAGTTTGGAGAAGTCGAGGACGTGTGTGATGACCTTCAAGAGGGATATGCCGGCTTGACGGACGTAATCGAGTTTTTCTCTCTGCCCGGCGGTGAGCGGCTCGTTCATCAACAAGTTGGAGAACCCGAGAATGGCATTCATCGGCGTGCGTATTTCGTGACTGACGTTGGCCACGAACTCGTTTTTGACCCTGGCGGCGTCGATCGCCTCCTCCCGGGCACGGTCCAACGCACGGCGCGTTGTCTTCAATTCATTGACGATCTCGGCAAGCTGACTCTTAACGCGATAGCGATAGACCAGAAGAACTACCAGCTCACGGGTCGAAATGACCTCCAACGGCCAGACCAGCCAATGAATCCGGCCGACCGGCCAAGGCGTCGCCGGAATCTCCGAGATCGTCTCGGAATCACCACCGTCGGCCAGCATCAATACCTCGAGTTGCGGATCCAACTCCAGAAGCTGTGATATCGTATCGCTGACCTCCGTCGACGAAACCGCTTCGCTGTGGCGAATCATCACCAAGGCGTACGGCTCACTTCGTCCCGTCGTGCCTCGGGCCGTTTCGATCGCCTGGAAGACTTCGGGCACCCAATCGACACGAACCGGTTCGGCGGTCGTCTCGGCGTCAGGGTTCCCGGCATCCGATCCGGTTGTTTCGTCCAGGGAGAGGATCGGCGCGCAAGCCAAGCCGCCGAGGACCGCGCGAACCGCTTCGAGCGTGTCCTGGTTTCGATCGATCAACAGGATTTGGGCGTTGCTGGTTTCAACCATGCTGGATGGAGTCGTAGTACTGCCCGCCTTCGAGTTGCACAGCGAGCCTGATCGCTTGCGGTCACCATCAAACACAGTCCTCGCACCACCGCACGACCGGCGCGGAAGACCACTGCTAAAGAATAGGCCGTGGCCAGGACTTGCGCGCACGGCGGTATCCTGTCCAGAATCCTTGACCGATACGCCAGCAGAAGGCCGCTCCCGCCTCCTCGCAAGCATGTAGCGATTACAGCCTTCCTACCCTTATTCGAGGTTTTGCCCGGTTGCCCAACCTTAGGCATCCACGGATTGCTCCCCTGTCGGTTTGGCCAAGGAAACAACCCCCGCCGAGGAAAACGTCCCACCCCATGGCTGGACAGATTGGCTTTCGCTGGTAAGATGAACGCCGCCGGCCTGGGGGTGAACGTGGACCCCTGAGGTCGGTTCGTCGGGCGAGAGAGGCCATGGCCACGTGGCGGTCGCTCTTCGCCTAAATGGCGTTTGAAGAACACCACTTCGGGAGTGACCAGCCGTGAAAAAGCACCTTCTACCGCTTCTGGCCGCCGTTCTGGGCGGATGGTTCGTTGTCGCCGGGACCGCGCGGTCGGCCCTGGCCAAGGACACGAGTCCGACGGCGACCAAGGAATTCGAGATCCGCAACGATCGGGCGTGGCTGGGCGGCCAACAGGTCGAGCTCTGGGGCCTGCGATGCGGCAACGCCCTGTGCAGCGATGCGGTCACCGAGCGGCACCTCCGCAACCTGGACAACATGGCGGCCCACGGAATCAACACGCTGGGCGTCTACATCCAAGGCAGCAACGGCGGCTGGCCCGACGCCGGCGCCGGCCTGAACGGCTTCACCCGCGACGGCCGTCTCAAGCCTCAAGTCGCCCGGCGACTCGAAACGCTCGTCCGCGAGGCCGACCGACGGGGTATGGTCGTCATGGTCGGCCTGTTCACGCACCGCAAAGACGAGGAGTTCTACGACGACGCGGCCATCCGCCGGGCGGTCGAAGAAGCCGGACGGTTCCTGACCGAGCGGAAACTCAAAAACGTGTTCGTCGATATCTGCCACGAATTCAGCCATCCCTCACGGATGGATAAGGAACTGCTCCGCGAGCCCGGCGGCGCGGAAAAGAAGGCCAAGCTGACCCGCTGGTTCAAGGCGGTGGCCCCGGACATCGAAGTGGGCGTGTGTCCGGACGCGGGCTCAGGCTCGGCCGACTCCTATCCTGGCATGGAAGTCCGCCTGATTCAGAAGAAGATGCCCATCCCGGCCAAGGGCTTCGTCGTCAACGTCGAGACCCAACGCCAGGACGTCTATCAAAACGACGGCATCTTCAACGAGTCGGCCCGCGAGTACGTCCTGGAGGACTGCCGCCGCTACCAAAAGGCGCCCAACGCGGCGATTCTGTTCCACGCGGCTTTCATCCAGGGCATCACCAACCAGAGCGGCTCCGCGCCGCACGCTGAAATGGGCGGCTACGGCACTGGAAACAGCGACCGGGGCGTCCGCTTCTACTACGAATGGGTCCGCGACCACGTCGGCCGCTGGGAATACCCCCGCCACGTCCCGGTCAAGCCGGAAGAGAAAAAGGGCGATTGATGTTGAAAAGAAATCGCGACCGGGATACGGAAGAGGCTACAGATAAACACGGAAAGGTTAAGTGAATAGTGGCTAGTGGCTAGTGGTTAGTGGTTAGAAGCCGGAGGCAACTTGGGGGTTCAAGGAGTTGCTTTGCACAGAACACCCTCTAGGACGTTTCTTGTGGGACTTTTACGTTCTTTCTTGGCTCTGGGCTTTTAATTGGAACGCTAATCGTCGCTGATCGACACTAATGATTGAGGTGAGTTCAAACTGTAAATGCAACAACCGTTTCTCGGACGATTTTCAGCGCCAACACGCTAGAGGCCGCATATCCCCGAGTTTTCCGCGCCGAAGCATGAAAATCGCCATGGTTTGTGTATTGCAATTGGAGTTTGAATTCACCAGTTTGAATTCACCGATTGTAGAGAACCAGTTTTGCATGGAAAAGCCTGGAATAGCAGGCTCGGAGATGTGGGGTGGCGTCTCGGCCCGTGAACGGTTACGTGGTTAGCGGTTAGGCGCCGCGCATAAATAAGTTGATTGTTTTTGATCTGTAGGAGGCGACTCCTGTCGCCGAAGGGGGCCTGAATGGCAGACATTCGGCGACAGGAGTCGCCTCCTACAAACACAAAAAAACCTCAAATTATTCTGACGCGAGCCCTAACCACTAACCACTAACCACTAACCACTAACCACTAGCCACTAACCACTAGCCACTAACCACTAGCCACTAACCCCATCCGTGGTCCCTTCCCGTCATTAAAAGGAACAGCTCTTCACCCGATCGAACGAGGAGGCCGTCATGTCCACGTCACGTCGCGCGTTTACGCTGGTCGAGCTGCTGGTGGTGATCGCCATCATCGGGATCTTGATCGCCCTGTTGCTCCCAGCCGTGCAGGCGGCTCGCGAAGCGGCGCGGCGGATGGATTGCAGCAACCGGATGAAGCAGCTCGGGCTGGCCGTGCAGAACTACGCCCTGAGTTTCAAGGGCCTACCCCCGCTGGCGCTGGTGTCCAAAAGCTCCGACGGGTCGGCCGTGACGGGCTATCTCGGCCCTCACACGCGGATCCTGCCTTTCATGGAGAAAACGGCCCTCTACGGCGCGCTGGATCGCGATACGGTCTATGCCTCGCTCGACAACAAGTGGATCGTCGGCCGGGTGATCCCGGAGTTCCTTTGCCCCAGCGAGACGAACGACGAACCGGTTTCCCACAAGGAGTTCGGCGACATCGGAGGCGTCAACTACGGGTTTGCGTGCGGCGATTGGTACATCTGGGGCGGGCTCGACGGGCCCCAAGCCCAAACCCGATCGGCCTTCGGGGTCAACCTGAGCCGCCGCTGGGCCGAGTTCCGCGACGGCACCAGCAACACGCTCCTCTTCTCCGAGGTGAAGAACTACCAGATCACCGTCCGCGACTGCGCGTCGCTCTCGAACATCACCGACCCGAACAACATCCCCGGCCCGGACGCCGAACCGCTGGCCGTCTGCCCTGAGTACCACGGCGGCGGCTGCAAGGTCTTTTCGAAGGCCCACACCCAATGGGCCGAGATGTCGTCGCACCACAACGGCTTCACGACCGCCTGGCCGCCCAATTTCGTCACGCCCGGCGGGCCGAACCTGGAATACCCGGACGTCGACGTCCTGAGCCTCCGCGAGCGTCTCGGCGGCCCGACATTCGGGGCCATCACGTCACGGAGCTATCACCCGGGCGGCGTCCAATCAACCCTGGCCGACGGATCGGTGCATTTCTTTTCCAACGAGACCGACGGTTACGTCTGGCGCTCGCTAGGAACCGTCGCCGGCGGCGAAACGAACATCGTGTTCAGCGGCAACTGAACTCTGTGCGAGTCTGATCGCACGTCGATGGGGTAAGTCAATCCATCCCGTCCTAGGCAGACAGGGCGGTGCTTTGCAGTTGTGTTCTGGCGGCACAAGTACCCACCCTTCTCTTCATGCTGCCGGTGCCAACGTGGACGGCGCTCGGGCTTGAGACCGTACCCTTGCTCCGCACAGCGTGTTTGGCTGGTCGTTGCCCGTGTCTGGAACACACCTCTCTCATACAATACCCCCTCAGCGGAGTGGGTCCGTGGGAGTGCGAGGTCAGGATCGGGGCCGATAAAGCCGATAAGACGGATGAGAAGGAGTCTTGCGGGAATCTGGGTCGTGTTGATTCACCGGGTTGTGAGCCCGGCCTGCCTCCCATCGACCCAGGACGGTCCCGCAGCGGCTTGAATGTATGCAAGCTGTTGCAGGATAGTCACTTGCAAGTACTTCTCAAGCCCCGACGGGCACGGATTTGCCTCTCCGCGCCCGAGAACTAACCCGCCAGGCAGAGCGAACCAAGGCAAAACGAGCCTAGGTAGAGCGAGCCCAGATTGAGCGAGCAGAGTCGCCCCATTCTCTCGAAAGTAGGTGCCATGAGATATCGCGTCGGCGAAGGACGTAGGATGGATTTCTCCCCAAGGTGTGTCACGGCGGTGGTCCTGGCGATGACCGTGTGTCTGCTGAGCGGCTGTGGCAGCACGTGCCAGTGGTGGCGCAATGGGTTCAAGGTCGGCCCGAACTACGGCCGGGCCCCGGCCCCGGTGGCCGACGCGTGGATCGACGCCGAAAACCCGGCCGTCAAGAGCGAGTGTACCGACTACAGCTATTGGTGGACCGTGTTCAACGACCCGGTTCTCAACGAGTTGATCTACACCGCCTATCAGCAGAACCTGCCGTTGAAACAGGCGGGCATGCGAATCCTGGAAGCTCGGGCCCTGCGCGGCATCGCGGCCGGCAATCTTTTCCCGCAACAGCAGCAGGGGAAGGGCTCGTTTTCGCGCAACAAGTTCAGCGACAACTCCTACCCCTTCGGGACCTTCCCAGGCAATCGAGAGTATGACGCCTGGAGCGTGGGATTCGACGCGGCGTGGGAGCTGGACATCTGGGGCCGGCTGCGGCGGGCCGTCGAATCGGCCGACGCCAACCTCGACGCGCAGATCGAGAACTACGACGACGTCCTGGTCATCCTTCAAGGAGAAGTGGCCGCCACCTACATCCAGATGCGGACGCTGGAAGCACGGCTCGTGCTGATGCGGAAGAACGTCTCGCTGCAGCAACAGGCCCTGGCGCTCATCGAACGGCGTTTCCAGGGCGGCGTGGTCGGAGAACTCGACGTGCGCCAGGCTAAGGCGATCCTGGCAAGCACCGAGTCGCTCGTGCCCGCGCTGGAGGAAGGCTATCGCAAAACCCAAAACGCCCTGTGCGTCCTGCTGGGCATCCCCCCACGCGACCTCCAGCAGGAGCTGGGCCAGTTGCAGGCGATTCCCGCGGCGCCGCCCGAGGTGGTGGTGGGCATTCCGGCCGATCTGCTCCGCCGGCGGCCCGACGTGCGGCGCGCCGAACGTCAGGCGGCCGCCCAATCGGCTCGGATCGGCATCGCCGCCGCCGAGTTCTATCCACGAATCGCCATCACCGGCATGATTTCTCTCGATGCCGAACAATTCACGGACATCTTCCGGGGCAACAGCATGGCCGGGATGATCGGGCCCGGCTTCCAGTGGAATATTTTGAACTACGGCCGAATTGGGAACCAGGTGCGGGCCGAAGAGGCGCGATTCACTCACGCGGTGCTCGGCTATCAGAACGCCGTCCTGATGGCCAACCGCGAGGTGGAAGACGCCATCGTCGGTTTCCTGCGCGAGCAAGAGCGCGTCAAGGCGTTGACTCGTGCGGTTCAGGAGACGGATAGAGCACTCAAGATCAGCTTGCGTCTGTACGAGGAAGGCGCGGTCGACTACCAGCGGGTGCTCGATTCGCAACGGGCTCTGGTCCTGCAACAAGACACGCTGGCCGAAAGCCAAGGCAAGATCGCGACGAACCTCGTGGCCGTCTACAAGGCCGTCGGCGGCGGCTGGCGAATGCGTTATGCGCCCGAGACGGCCCTGTCCATGCCCATGAATGCACCACTTCCGGAAAACACTCCGGCGGGCGGGGTCATTCCGCTTCCAGCCGTGCCGACTCCGGCGCCGCCCGCGCCACCCGCTCCCCCGGCGCCTCCGGCCGCGTTGCCCAACACTGGCGGGCCTGCCCGGCTGCCGTCGGGTGGGCCTTCCTTGGTTCGAATGATATCCAATACCTCGACGAGATGAGAGGCCGAGCCATGAAATGGCGTCGTGCGTTGATGGTGATGCTTGTGAGCATGGGGTGTAGCGCGCCCGCGTTGGCGGTCGATTTGCCCAACTTTGGTTTTATCAAGGCGAAGAGCTGCCCGACCTCGGCATGTGATCCTTGCACGGCGAAGGCGCCTGGCCCTTGCGGACCGTGTTGTTCGCGGGTGCTTTGTTGTCCGGACGACTATTGCCCGAAGCCTTGCCCTCGATTCTGCTTGCCCCCGACGTGCGGCTGTTGCGACGATTACTGTCCGAAGAAGTGCCCTTGCGTCTGCCTGCCGCCGGTGCGCGGTTGTTGCGACGATTACTGCCCCAAGCCAAGTCCGTGCATCAAGTGGCCGTGCCGCTGGCCGGATTTCTATAAATGCGGTCCCTCGCGGTGAACCGGGGCCGATTGGGACTTCTTTGCGGCGAATTTCCAACCGTAGGTCAGGCTGTGCCTGACACGAATCGCCAAGCGACACCCTGTAGGGAACGCCCTCTGTGGCGTTCCTACGTTTTCCGCGAGATTGTTGTCTTCAAAACCGGAACGCCACAGAGGGCGTTCCCTACAGGGTGTGAGTTGCTGCCGGGCGCCATTCCAGACGCTACAAAGACGGGATAGAAACGGCAAATTGCATTCACCTGGAGATCCCCAGGGCGTTACCCTTTCTCGTTCCAGCCCTTCAGGCTGGTCTTGCTCGTTTATTCTGCTTGTGCCGCCGCAAATCCGTGATACAATCCACGCGCCGGGTCGATCATCGCCGGTCGTGGGGAGAATCCCGGTTTTTTCGAGGAACAGCAGGAGGATGCCATGAGAGGTTGCCGTGTTCTCGTCGGGGGGGTCCTTGTTGCGTGCGGGTTGGCGGTCGCTTGGGAAGTCCGAGCCGAGGAAAAGGCGACGGTGGCGAAAGAGGCCGCCGCGGCAAAGGAAGACGCGGCCAAAGCCGAACCGGCCGTCAGGTCGCCGTTGCGGGGCGCGTGGCAGGTGACAAGCATGGTCACCGGCGGTGAAGCCACGCCCAGCGCCAATCTGCGTCGGATGAAGCTGGTGTTTGGCAACACGACGTTCCTTTTGCGAAACGGCTCCAAGACCGTCGCCAAGATGGACTACAAGGTCGATTCGACCGCCAAACCGGCCACGATCGACATCACCACGAAGGACGATACCTCGTTGGGCATCTACGCCTTTGTCAAAGGCCGGCTGCGGATCGTGTGGAACGAGTCGGGCAAGCCCCGGCCGACGAGTATTGACGAGAAAGGCGACGGCCTTCTTGTTCTGATTCCCGTAGGCAACCTTCTCGAAGCGGTCGACGTCAAAATCGGAAAGGCGCGAGTGGTCGTCGACGACCTCTTGTATACCAACACCGGCTCGCCCGAGTGGTCGCCCAACGGTCGCCAATTGGCGTGCGACGGCTGGCGGGCCGGGCGCGGCGAGGGCATGTCCCGGGCCCACGTCCTGGTGTGCGACGCCGACGGCAAAAACCTCAAAAACCTGGGCTATGGAACCATGCCCAGTTGGTCGCCCGACGGAAAACAACTCGTCTTCAACGGGCGAGGCGTGTGGAAGATGAACGCCGACGGAACGAATCGCACGCAAATCGATCCGAGCGGCTTCGCGCCCGAATGGTGTCCCAAGGGCAACAAGGTGGCCTATATCTCCGGCGGCAATATTGTTGTCCGCGATCTGGACAACGACGACACGGTCGCGTTGCTCGACGAGCCCTATCAATCGATTCACTATGGGATGAGCTGGTCGAAGGACGGCCAATGGATTTGTTTCAAGGGCTATCGCAACGACGGCTACGATCTGGCCATCGTCCACGCCGAAGGCCAGAAAAAGGGATTCCGCACGCTGTTGACCTACGATTCGGGTGAGCCTGATCAAAACGAGTTCGGCCACAACTTCACGTGGAACCCGGACGGCAAGCAGGTGCTCGTGCCGTTCGTTGCGACGGGCGGAAAACACCTGCAGCTCCACCTGGTTGACGTCGAAGGCAAAGCCAAGCCCAAACGTCTCGACTGGCAGCGCACCGACCGCTGGTACAAAAGCCCCACCTGGACGGCGGACGGCCGCGAAATCGCCTACCTCCGCACGCGGAAGACGCCCCAGTAGCGCGGCGGACCGGGGACACGAGCAAGGTGGTACTGAACTTCGCAGAAGTAGTGACGCCTGCAAATGGAGGGCCACGCTCCGTTGTGGCCGGGCGTTCCGGATGACGCGGCCACGACGGAGCGTGGCCCTCCAGTTCCGGTCATCGGCTTGGTGTAACTACTTACGCGAAGGTCAATAACGGTGCGCGCTTGTGCCTCTGCAAATCCGTGGTACAATCCACTCGCACGGTCGTTTGTCGCCGGCCGTGGGATGAATCCCGAGTTTTCGAGGAACAGCAGGAGGATGCCATGAAATGTCGCCGTGTTCTCGTCGGGGGGGTCCTTGTTGCGTGCGGGCTGGCCGTCGGTTGGGAGGTCCGGGCCGAGGATAAAGCACAGGTAGCCCAAGCGGCCGCCGCGCCAGCAGTCCCGGCCGCGAAGGAGGCGGCAACGGCGAAAGAAGCCGCCGCCGTAAAAGGAGATGCGGCCCAAGAGGAACCGGTTGTCATCTCGCCCCTGCGGGGCGCGTGGAAGATCATGGAAATGGTCACCGGCGGAGAATCCACGCCGAGCGACAAGCTGGAACGGATGAAGCTGATTTTCGGCAACACGACGTTCCGCGTGCGAAACGGTCCGAGGTCCTTCGCCAAAATGGACTACAAGATCGATTCGACCGCCAAGCCGGCCAAGATCGACATCACTATTAACGACGAGACCTCGCTGGGCATCTATGCATACGTCAAGGGCCAACTCGTGATCGTTTGGAACGAGTCGGGCAAGCCCCGCCCGGCCAGCATCGCCAAGAAAAGCGACGGCCGTCTCGTTCTGGATCCCGTGGGCAACGTCATCGAAGTGATGGACCTCAAGACCGGCAAGGCGCAGGTGCTCATCGACGACCTGCTGTACACCAACCTCGGCTCGCCCGAATGGTCGCCCGACGGACGCCGCTTGGTGTGCTACGGCTGGCGGGCAGGGCGCGGCGAGAAAAGTTCGCAGGCCTACGTGCTGATGTGCGACGCCGACGGCAAGAACTTCAAGAGCCTGGGTCGTGGAACCATGCCCAGTTGGTCGCCCGACGGAAAAATGATCGCCTACTCCAGGCAAGGCGTCTGGATCATGAACCCCGACGGGACGGATCGCGCGATGATCGAACGGAACGGCTTCGCGCCGGAGTGGGCCCCCAAAGGCAAAAAGATAGCCTATTTGTACCACGGCAACGTGTACGTCCGCGACTTGGACAGCGGCGAGACCACCACGTTGCTCGATCCGCCCTACAAATCGAACCACTTCGGAATGAACTGGTCGCCGGACGGCAAATGGATCTGCTTCAAGGGCATGCGCGGCGACGAGGACTACGATCTGACCCTGGTCCACGTCGAGGGCCAGAAAAAAGGATTCCGCAAACTGCTTTCGTACGATTCGAGCAAGCCCGATCAGACCGACTTCGGCAAGAACTACCCCTGGACCAAGGACGGCAAACAGATGCTCGTGTCCCTGTTGCCGCCGGGCGAAAAGCACATGCAGCTCTACCTGTTCGACGTCGAAGGCAAAGCCAAGCCCAAACGTCTCGACTGGCAGCGCAACGACTGCCTGTACCAAAGCCCCGACTGGTCGCCCGACTTCAGCAAGATCGTCTACCTCCGGGACCGCACAACGCCGGAGTAGGGCGGCGGACCGTGAGCACCGACAAGACGTAGGGTGGGGCACACCTGCCCCACCAGCTTCCTGTCTCGTGGCATTTTGGTGATGCCGGGCGTCATGCCCTACGGCCTGTACGTCCGTTGGCAGCACGGACCAATTACAGACACGGAATGCGGCCATGGTGGAGGAATGCCAGAAGCGACTCAATAGCCTGAACGGGATGTATGCAATTCTAGTCCTACTAGGTATTGTGTGGCCCGGTCTGCTTGTCCTTGACGTTGTCCCTGGGTTGTTTGGCTTTCTCATTTTTCTTCTTCTTCCCGTGATCTGGACGGCTCGCTGGAGAACGGTGGGATTTTTTGCGGGCGTGATGTTCGTATGGCTTTACCTCGTAGCATTTGGTTTCGCGTCGCGTGGGCCAGGACAAGTTGACAATCCGCTTCCGGCTTTCACCATTGTGCTCGGGCCGGTCTTCGCGATCTGCTATCTGGGACCAGTGTACCTGATTAGCATTGTATGGCACCGTGACTCTGCACTGCGTACGGAAACGCCCACGCAGCGTCGCGAGCCCTTCGTGTCACGAGCCGCGCTCGTGGTTCTTGTTTCACTCGTCGCCGCGATTGGCTTTCTCAGATTCTCTTGGACGATGCGCCCGCGTCATCCGCAACACGTTGCCATTGATGCAATCGAAGCACACGGAGGGCTCGTCGAAGTTGATCCTTCTCAGCCCGGGCAACCAGTACGGAAGGTGCGGCTCGCCTGGGGCAGGGAGAAAATAGGCGATGCCGAGATGAAGTGTATCACCGAGTTCGAGCAACTGCGTGAACTGGAGGAAGAAAAGGGGATAAGTCCAATTATTGGCGGGGTGGCCCGTCGCGCGACCGCGACAATGGCTATTCCAGGTGAAGCGCCTGCAAGCCGAGGAAGCGGTGCGAACCTCGGTCGCGCGTGGCCGTCCCTTCGGCAATGCCCTCTGGCAGCGGGTGACCACCAAGACCTTAGGCCTCGCGGGCGGCCCGGATAGCATTACTATCGGGGGGTCGTCAGGCCCGGGAGGTGTCTGGGAGATGTATGCATGAAGAGCAGCGAATGATCCATCAAGCCGCTTCTTGACGGTAACGGTTGGCTGACAGAAAAAGATTCGCCTCCACCTCTTGTCGCTTCGCGACCCCGATAGCGGAGCTATCGGGGTCACCCGTGTGTTGCCCATCACGAGTCAATGGGGGGCACCCGGGGGGCCACCCGAGTTGCCATCCGTCACCTACCACATCTAGTTCGATCGTTCCGGTTCCGGATTTGCCGGATGAATCCAGAGTAAAGGATACCGTATAGGGAGGTTGCGGAGCACTTCAAAGGTCTTCGGATCGGCTTCGAGCGTTCTCCAGGTTTTGAGGTAGTCCTTATTCTCATACTTCAAGCCGGCAAATAGGAGGCTCGGATGTCTCACCGGCCACTTGTCCCAATACATCACGTCCGGTTTCTTCGGCCAGCTCTTCTTGTCAACGATATAGGGAACGATGAATTCCATGCCCTTCTTCATGCCGCGGCCGTCGGGCAATTGATAGGTCCAAAGGTCGTCTTCCGGCGTCGAGGCGAGGTGCGCGACTCCCGCCATGACGTCGATCATGAAGAGTGAATAGCCATACGGCTTAGTGCGTTGCAGTTCTCTGGGGAAGCCGCCGCGGTGGTCCATCATCTTGGCCAGGTAGACGGTTTTGAACTGATGGCGAATCCACTCGAGTTGGTCGACGTCGCCGGTCAGATCGGCAAAAGCGACCGCTTGCAGAGACCAGCAAACGCCGTGGTTGTTGGGATGTTGTTTCTCTTGCTTCCCGTACGGGTGGGTGTTCATCCATTTCAAGTATTCACGAAACCACGCCTTGACCGCCTCTTGATCTTCTTTGGGAAATGAGGGTGAACCACCGAGCTGCTTGGCGGCCCGCGCGACTTCGACCAGATGAATCGTATCGATGATCCCGATGCTTCGTCCGGGGTGGCGGCCCTTGATCGCTTGTCCATAGAGTAGACTTGGATTCATCCGTGTCTGTTCCTCCACAAACCACGCTTTGAGATGATCCACGGCATAAGCGGCGTATTTTTCCTCCCCCGTAATCTGATACGCGGAGGTCAACGTTCCCACGATATCGCTTAAACGAATCATTGCCTGACGATGCGCGATGAAATTGTCCGGATTCGTTCGCCCATCGCGTCGGATATAGGGGCCGTCCGGATTCTTGGGGTCGGGCCACCAATAATCGCCTTCCGAGTAGTAGTCATGGATTCCCCCCTGGCTTCGATCGCATCGCGAGGCCGTCACCGTACGCGGAACCTCCGAAAGATAATCCGCGGCTTTCTTCAGTATCCGGGGTCTTTCGATTTCCACAAGATCGAAGCTTCGGGCATTGTCCTCTGCGGCAAATGCCGTGAGCGCGGAAAGCCCAAAGAATATACCAACCATGACTCCATGAATCCGTCGGGCTAATTGATATTTCATTTCAATACCTGAGGAAAATCAGTTTGGAGTAAATCGATGAGTCGACGAAGATGCGCGCTGTGATAATCGACACCGGAACCATGCGGGCGATTCCGGCAGTCATCGTACGGCTCCACTATTTCCCATCACCCGTGATCCAGCCCCAGCCTTCTTCAACTTCCTTCTCCTTGCCGCGGCGGAACTTGGCGCTCGGTTGGAGCGGGGGCAGCGTGGCGACGAAGGCGTCGTAGTGCTTGCGCATGTCGGCGACGACGGCCGGATGGGTGTTGGCCAGGTCGTGCTTCTCTTGCGGGTCGTTCTTGAGATCGAACAACCGCCAGCCGTCTGGGTGCTTTGCGAGTCGCCAGTTGCGCCAACGGACGGCGTAGAGGTTCCGATGTCTTACGTCGGTCGGGTCGGCGTTGTGCCAGAACAGGTACTCGTGGACGTCGCCCTGCTTGTCGCCGGTGAGGTAGGGCAGCAGGTTCTGCCCGTCGCACCGCTCGGGCGGCCGTTTGCCCGCGGCAGCGGCGGCGGTCGCGTAGAAATCCAACGTGCCCATCAGACCGTCGTAGGTCGTGCCGGCCGGGATCGTACCGGGCCAGGAGACGACGGTGGGCGTATGCACCCAGCCTTCGTAGATGGTGTTGCCCTGTTTCTTGCCGCCGCGATAGGGCGCAGAGCTTCCGCCCATTCCCAGGTTGGCCCCGTTGTCTCCGGTCAGGAGGATGAGCGTGTCTTTTTCAAGGCAATGTTTTTTTAGCGTGGCAACGAGCTTGCCGACCGCGTCGTCCACCGCGATCACCGCGCCCTCGTACGCGGAGCCCTTTCCGCCGTGGGCTTTGGCCCGGCGTCGATAATGTTTTGGCGTCTGGCGGACCGGCGAGTGCACGGCGAACGGCGAAAAGTAGAGGAAGAACGGCCGGTCCTTGTTCCGCCCGACGAACTCGACCATGTAGTCGCCATCGACGTCGGTGAGATACGCCTCGCTGCCGTCTTCTCTTTTGCATAGGTAGAAGTCGCCCGGCGGACGTTTGGCCACTTGGGTGAAGCCGCGCTGCTGGGGTCCCTGGTCCTTGGAGCCGATGTCCCATTTGCCGATTTGCCCGGTGGCGTAGCCCGCGTCGCGCATGAACTCACCCAGGGTGGGATGATCCTC
Organism: Pirellulales bacterium; assembly: GCA_016931075.1. Lineage (GTDB taxonomy): Bacteria > Planctomycetota > Planctomycetia > Pirellulales > Thermoguttaceae > JAFGFF01. The sequence goes on from JAFGFF010000234.1 coordinate 19,302, forward strand.
GGGGATGGGCAGCCCCCGGGCCATGCCCGACTTGCCGAAGCGCTGCGCGTACATGCCCGTCATCAGGCAGCATCGACTCGGCGAACAGGGCGGATTGGTGATGTAGGACATCGTGCACCTGGCGCCCCCGGCCGCCAACGCATCGATGTTCGGCGTGGGAATCCGCTTGTTCCCAAAACACCCGAGGTCCCCATAGCCCAAATCGTCGATGAGCAAGATCACCACATTCGGCTTCCGCCGCCCGGTCGCTTCGCCCCACGCCAGCCTCGGCAGAAACCCGGCTGCCGCCGCGCCCAGGGCCGTGTGCTTCAGGAAGTCGCGTCGATTAGGTTGGTGCATGGTTCGGCTTTCTAGACAGCGATCACAATCATAGGGCGACGGAGTAATCGTGAGTCACTCCTAAGAGTCTCTGTATTCCTACATAATATCATATCATAGTAGTCCTGAAAAAGCCGCTCCGTTGTATCGCTTTCTCAGCCGGTGCAGCCATCCGGAGGAAGAACACAAGCGACCTACTCGCGGGCACAGCGCTCACGCCACCACTCCGGCAGTTGGGGATTGAGCTGCTTCCACCACACACCATGATAGGAAGGACGATGCGACTCAATGGCCACGAGAACCGGAGTAAGCAACGCGGCAGCTAGATACACAAACCACCACGAGACCACTCCGTATGAGCCAGCAACCATCAGACACACGAACGCGGTGGCCCATACGAGTTCAGGGGGACGTGACAGACGGAAGACGTTGCAGAACAGAAAGAAATGCACAACAGTGAATGCCACACTGACTGCGATACGAATGTGAACAAAGCACAACACCACACAAATCATGATGGCAAGAAGTAGAACAGCCGCATCAAGCATCGAAAACCGAATTCCGGGAGCAAAAGTACGCTCAGTCATCTTCGTCACTACAACTTATGTGGAATAGGTACAGGATCTCAATCAGGTATGACCCCACTCCAAATAGCACGAAGACGGCCAATAACAGCAACCCTAGGACGCCATAGGCTGGGCGATGCTGGTTGATGAATACCGCTAGCGCCCCACCGAAGAGCATCAGGAAGCCCACAACCGAGACAAAAAACACAACGAGAAGAGCTGACGCGTTCTTCATATCGCTCGGATACAGGTACGCTCCTCTGAATGCGAGCGCTGAACTTCCACCAAGATAGGCACTTGCGAGCAACGCCATGCCGGGCCAATAGAGTCCCTCGATGATGACTAACAGCAAGACTGAAACGGCTAGCATGACCACCGCCAGCAACGTGTATAGTATGGCGTAGAACCGGAAACCGTTGCTGAGAATCCGCTTCCTGTCAGCAGGCGAAAGATCGTCGCGGTACGGCTTTCCGTGAAGAGCAAGAACAGCCCGCCACCACCAGCGATGGGCTGTCGTCTTGTCGAACGCTGTGCGCACAGCCTTTGAACTGCGGATAATTTGAGCGAACTTCAAGACGGGCTTTCTCATTGTTTGGATTAGCGTCCAAGGTCACCTGCTTGGTGGCCCTGGCGACTTGTTGCTTATCGGTGGCGGCTATCCCACGCATAACCGGCTTGCCCTTTAACGGATGCGTCGCCCGGACAAGCGAGTTGTCGGGGCAAACCGGTGGAAATGGACTTGTTTGTATTGTTCACGCAACTCCAAAACGGTCCAGGCGAAACAGTTTATAGGCATTCTGCCAGTAGACTTTTTCGAGGACCGTCTTATCCAGGCCCACGGCGTCGATTTTCCAGTCGCCTTGGATGGGGGTGGGGTGGGCGAACTGCTTGTCGTTGGTTTGCAGGTAGCGCCAGTGGACGCGGTAGAACCACTGGTCTTCGGCTTTGGTGAAGCGCTTGCTGGGACCGGCGCCTTGGATGTCGCCGCCGGAGTAAAACATGCGATCGGTGCCGAACAGGATGCGGTCCTGGTGACGGGTGAAGAAATCGCGGCCGTCTTTCGCGCTGTGCCGGCCCAACTCGCCCAGCCGGGCGGCGATGTCCACGTGGAGGTTCGGCATCTCGTCCATCCATTTCGAGACGGTCTTGATGTCCTCCGAGTTGTTGGCCACGTGACAGCAGTGGAACTTGATCTGCGGGAATTTGCGAATGACGTTGTTACGCTGCTCGAGAAGCACGTCGCGCGGCGGGTATTTGCTCCGGTCGGCGAAGGACCAGCCTGGGTGCAGTTCCAGTTCCTTCCAGCGTTCGTTTTGCGGGTTCCAGGTCTCGAAAAACGCCTTGGGATCGGTCGTGTGAAAAGCCACGATGATGCCGAGTTCGCCGGCCCGTTGCCAGATGGGAAACAGGCGGGGATCGTCGACCCGGACCAGGTCGCCCTTCTTGTCCCGGACTTTCAGGCCCAAGTCCTTGAAGCTTTTCACTCCGATCGCCCCGGCCTCGACCGCGCGGGCGAGCATGTCGGGCGCCTTGCTGAAGAAGTCGGGATCTTTTTTGATCAGCGACCAATCGAAGGCGTACATCGTCCCAAGGCGGTTTTGGTGCGGCTTGGCGGCGGAGATGAAACGGTGAAAGGCCTTGTCGCCCGTGACGCCGATGTTGATCCCGTAGCGGATGTAGTTGTCGTCCATCACCTGGAGGCACCGGTCGATCGATTTCGCATCGGCGTGCAAATGGGCGTCGACGACCTTGCCCGTCAGGGGCCTGGTGGCAAGCGGATTTTCTTCTTCCGCTCCGATCGCCTCGACTCGGCAAAGCCCCCCCAGCGTCAACCCGGCGGCGCCGAGGCCTGCCTTTTTCAAAAACGATCTACGCGACGAGGTATCCATGGCTTGGGTCCTTTCGGTCCTTTTTGTAAAAAGACACCTGGATTTTATCCATGGAATGCCTCGCGGTCAACGTATGCGGGCGGCCGCCTGGGAGCTGCTTCGCATTTTGATCGGTTCCCCCCCGGGCCAGTGGGAAACGATCGTTTGCCTTGTCGGATGCCCATTTATAATAGCGTGACGCTCGGTCATGGGACATGTTCAAACGCGTTCGCCACGACCTTGATCCCGGTACACTCGACCGATTGGTCGACGACGCGATCGATTGGGCTGCGTAAACGGCAGCCGTGGATGAAGGCGTTTTCGACTTGGCGCAGACGGATCACGCAATCCGCCTGGACGCCTGTTTCGGCCCTGAGCCCGAAAAGGTCGAGTTGGCGAATGTCTTGACAGACCACGGGCGGGCGAGCGTCGTCCTTGCCGAATGAGAGCTCGACGTTGTGCAGACGCAGGTTCGTCGCGTGCCGGGCGTAGACGCCGTAGGCGGGCAGCGGGCCGAACGTGTGCGAATTCGGATAGTCCTTCTCCTTCTCCGGGACGTTAAATCGTCGCGCCGCCTCCTCGGAACCGCCACCGGCTGTGCCGACCTGGATATTGCTGAGCGTGACGTTCTTGATCGGATGCTCCGGCAGGCCGGTAATGAACACGCCGGTCGTCGTGCTGCCGGTCGCAATGACGTTCGAGATCATGATGTCGCGCATCGCGCCGACCCGGGGCTCCGGGGGCGCGTCGGAGGGTTTGTCGCCGGGACGGGGAACCCAATAGGAGCGGGCCCGGTTGCCCAAGCGGAGGAAAATCGAACTGAATCGTACGTTGTGAAGGATGATATTATTGATGGCGACCTTTTCGCACGTGCCGCCGTCGACCTGGGTCAGAACGATGCCCCCGCTGAGGGTGTCGCGGATCGTGGAGTTGCTGAACGTGATGTCGCGGAACCCGCCGACCGATTCCGTGCCCAGCTTGAAGCCGTTGCGATCCGAACGCAGGGTGCAATTGGTCACGGTGACGTGCTCGCAGCGGCGTGGCGTGGTGCTTTTGAGCACGATCGCGTCGTCCTCCGTGCTGATGTCGCAGTTGGCGATCCGGACGCGGCTGCAGGAGTCGACGTCGATCCCGTCGTTGCAGTGGTTGACCGCGGGCAGCGTGTTGATTCGCACGCCGTCAACCACGACGTCCCGGCAGGCCAGTAGATGCAGCGTCCACATGGCGGAGTGTTGCATCGTGACGTCGCGCACCCGGACGTTGCGGCACTCGATCAGGCGAATCAGATAGGGCCGCGACTTGAATGCGTGGCGGCCAGGGAACGACTTGCCCTGGCCGTCGATCGTCCCGCGGCCGACGATGGCGATGTTTTCGGCCCTCCCGGCGTAGATCAGCGATTTGTCGGTGTAGAAATCGGTGTACGACCGCAACTCGGGCACGTGCGGAGGATAGTCGTCCACACGGCGGCTGCCCAAGAGCAACGCCCCGGCTTCGAGGTGCAACGTCACGTTCGATTTCAGCACGAGCGTTCCGCAGAGATACGTACCGGGCGGAAAGTAGACCGTTCCCCCGCCCCGCTTTGCACAGGCGTCGATAGCCGCTTGAACCGGCTCCGTGGTGAGAGTCTTGCCGTCGTTGACAGCGTGATAGTCAGCGATGCTGACGACCGAGTCGCTGGCCGCCCCAGCGAGCGACGCACCGGTCGCAGTAATGACACAGGCGGCCAGGAGGAGACGCAAGAATGGATGGGGCATCGTGTGATGTCTCCCCTGCAAATTGCCACGGGAATGGAGAGGAGGGACAAACCTGGCATGTGGCAGTCAACGGTTATCCCTGCGTGTTCTGCTTCTGCCTCGATAGGTGCTCGCTCAGTTCAACGGACCAATGCAAATGGCAGAAGACCTCTCCATTCTACACTCCCGACGAACAAGATGCAGCAGCCCCATTGCCCCGACCAGCAGGGCCAGGCTGGACGGTTCGGGCACGGAAGCGTCCGCGGCGGAACCGGTCCAATGGGCGGCCAGGATGGAGGCGTCCAGGTCGTCGACGATGCCGTCGCCGTTGAAGTCGCCCGTCTCGGCGCCGGCGGCGGTCGTCTGGAGCCAATGTTCCGCCAGCACGGCGGCATCCGCCTCGTCCACCTGCCCATCGGCCGTGGCGTCGCCCGGAATGGGAAGCGTCAACGTGTATTTGTAGGCGTCGTAGTCGAAGACATTGGGATAGACGTTCGGATTCGAACTGCTGCTGAGTGCACCGGCATCAGATACATAGACTTCGATTTGATTCGTTACCCGGTTCTCCGTCACGGAGAAATTGGAGTATCGGACGCTATCGAGCTGCTCGGCCGTCCGGTCGGCGATTACCGTCACGGTGTCCTTCTTGAGCGCGACAAGGTTCTCATCCACTTCCGCGATGACCAGAGGATGCCGCGGCAAGTTGCCGGACGGCGCGGTCGGCGAGATATTCCCGATCCAATACAGCTTGCCGTTGCTTTGGGCACGGAACAACTCCGACATGGACGATGGGGAATAGAACGACGTGCCGTCGTCGTACTTCAATTCCGCCACGGGGCTGAGCGTGAGGCCGCCGTCGTCCGAGACGCTGTACCACTTGCGGCCCGGCGTCGTCGACGTGTTCGAGCCGCGCCATATATTGAGAATGCGCGGCGGGTCATTGGGCGTTCCGTTGGGCATCAACTCGGCCGAGACCGCTTCAAGCAGACCGCGAGAGGTCAATTGGGACGAGACGACCACCCGGTCTCCGACAACCCAGTCATAGTCCCGCGCGACCGGATTCCAAGTGCCGACGAAGTTCAACGCCGCCAGCCGAGGGTTCGACGCGGTAGGGTCGGCGGGGTCCTCGGCATAGCCGGCCGCCATCACGACGGTGCCGGCGCTGGTGAGAGTGACGTTTTTCGGCCGCTGGCAGTTGTTTTTCGCGAGCCAATTCGGATCCAGCGGATTGGACGGATCGAAGTCGGGTCCGTCTTCGTATTTGAGTTGCTTGGGCGGGGTCCATGTCTGGCCGTGATCGAACGACAACGAATAAAAGGTGAAACTGTGGTCGGTGGAGCCCTGATCGTCGATGAAGTAGGGGCGAATGAGTGCCCTGGAACTCGGGTCATACGCCATGATGGCGTTGGTGAAGCCTTCGGTCCATTCCGAGGTGCCTGGCGAGCCGGGCGGAATGAGCGGATCGAGCATCGTCACTTCGGACCACGTCTGTCCGTTGTTGCTGGACGTCCACTCCTGGACTCCGTTGCCGACATCGCTCTTTCTCTGGAACGCGAGCACCTTGATGCGTTGCTGCCCTGGACCGGCGTTGTATTGCTTCAAGCTAGCGCCGTTGCCATGCTCGGTGTGCTGGTAGATCATCTCCTTTTGCACGGCCACGATCGGTCTGTTTGTCAACCAGGGCGCGTCCGCCCGTGCGAAGGACAGATCGGCCTGCCAGACCAGAATAGTCAGTAGCGCAGCGCATAATGTGACAAGTGCGGAGTGTCGTTGCTGTTCCATCTTTCTGGCCTGCTCTTTCTAAGCGCTCTTATTGATTCCTGCATAGTCAATGTTCGTGCTCGCCGCCGATGGGCCGCTTCGCAGCCTGATCGGCTCTCCCGGTTAGCGGGAAACGTTCATTGGCAATGCAGACCTCAATAAGAGGAGACTCTTTGCTTAACTCAAGGCGGGTACGTTCGTCTCCTATCCACCGCTGGGCCGATAGGGAATCGTGGTGTTGGGGACCTCGATGTTCAACTCGCCGGGTGAGTCGGGTACGTCGATCGGCAGTTCGCAGGGCAGGAACAGCCGCGAGCCACGGGGGCGGTCCTCGGTCGGATTGAGCCCGTCGAATCCGTTGATCGTGACGACGACGGGACCGCGCACGACGGGGCGGCCGTTGGCGCCGCGTGTGTCGTACTTGCCGTCGATGATGGCTGCCGTGCCCTGGGGACCGGAGTTGCCTTTCTTCGGATCGGGGCTGAACACGACATAGCCAGCCGGGACGGGCTTGCCCTTCCACGTGACTTCGCCCCGCAGATCCACGCATCGCGAGTCGCCCCCCCAACAACCAGCCAGCGTCGCGGCCGCGATCGCCAAGGGGCATGCTGCCAGCACCCGGAATAGCCCGCGCGCACGTTGATGGGTCATGACGTCTCCAGTCCGGCCTACAGCGGTTCCGGGGTTGTTTCGCCCCCGCGGGCGCTTGAAAGCGCCTTGTAGAGGACCATGTCCATCGACTCTTGCAGGAAGATCACCGCCCCGTCGGCCAGGGCGAACTGTGCTCCGTCAGGATGGTAACTGCCGAAAGCGAACTCGTTGTCGATGTCGCTGCCCCCGAATTCATCCCACCAGGGCGAGTTGATGGCCCAGCGGACGTTCTTCATCGCCGCTTGTGCCTTGGTTCCACTTCCATTATTCGAAAGGGGATCGTTCGTACCGGTGATCATCGCGCCGGCGGTCCATGAATTCCTGTCGCCGTTTTTCATCTCACCGAGCATCAGCGTCCTGGAGGTTCCATCGGTAATATCGCGGATCCGCGTCTCGGAGTTCATTCCCAAGACGCCGTCCAGGGCATAACCGCCGTAGGGAAGCTGTGTGGTGAACGCGGACGTGTAGTCCTGGTCTGTCACGGGGTTGTAGCCCAAGGGTCCCGCGACGCCGAAGTAGTGAGAGCAGTACGCCTTTCGTCCGTCGGTCAAGTTGAACGAGCTTTTCGTTCCCACCTCGTCGGACGAGGGGCACAGGAACAGGCTGATGCGGTGGATGGCGAACAGGTTGGCCCGATGCGTTCCTTCATTGTTCGTTCCGCTGCGGCACTCCCCACGATCGAAAGTCCTGTAGGCCTTCATCTGATCGTAGATCGCCGATTGTTCGATATGAGGGAGGATGAAACATCGCCACGACAAGTTGTTGCACGACATGCCGCCCGGGGGAAAGCGTTTGTGGACGTCGTGGTAGCCCAGCAGTCCCAGGGAGAGCTGTCGCAGGTTGCTGCCGCACTGCATTCGCCTTGCGGCCTCGCGCGCGGCCTGGACGGCCGGCAGCAGCAGCGCGATCAGAACCCCGATGATGGCGATCACCACCAGGAGTTCGACCAGGGTAAAGCCGCGTGACGTTGGTCGCTTCATCGCCTTCTCCAGAAATAAAGGCGAAGGGCGCGCCGAAGGGTTCGTCGGCGCGCCCTCCTTTGCGTTTGACACGCACTAACGCCGCCGCCGGGCCCCCAGTACCAGCGGCACGGCAAACAAAAGCAAAAGGAACGTCGAGGGTTCCGGAACGAGGGTAACCCCCGAGCCGTCCGTGCCCAAGACGATGTAAGCGTCTCCACCGGCCACGGAGCCGCCGATCATGCCGATCGTGGTCCCGCCGCCGACGTCGTCGCTGTAGTGCCAAGTCACGTTGCCGGCCATGGCGGAACCTTCCATTTGGTAAGCGTCGAGCACGTCGGCCAACTCTCCACCGAGTGAAGTGCCGCTTCCGTAGGTGACGCCGGCCAGGATCGACGCATCCAGGTCGTCGACGACGTAGTCGCCGTTGAAGTCGCCTTCCGCCCAAGTGAGCGTAGGATCGTTTCGGAGCCAATTGGCCGCCAATCGTCTGGCGTCGTCCCCGTCCACCACGCCGTTGCCCGTCGCATCGCCCGGAATGTGGGTCGGTCGCGGCGGGAACGTCGCGCCGTAAAAGAGGTCGAGGATTTCAGCATCCGTCAACGCCCGGGTCCAGACGGCGAAATCATCGAGGTTGCCGTCCATGGGATAGGCGATGTTGTCATTGCCAAGGACCAATCGGTCGGTCGTGACGATATCCTCGCCCGAGGGAATGGTGTTGTAGTAACCCGAGTCGAAAGCCCAACCGTTGTCGAAACCCGACAGGCCGGACCCTTGTCCGTCAAGGTAGGCCTTGAAAACGCCGTTCTCGCGGTCGATGACCATGGCGACGTGGTGCCACTGGCCGTCAAAGGGAAGCGCTTTATAGAGCTTGATGCGGTTGTCGGAAGTGCCGTCGTAATTACCGCGGATCTGAATCGTGGGGTTGTAAGGATCGGATTGCGAGAGGTACAAGCTCCATCCCTCTTGGCCCGTGCCCGACGCCATTCCCTTGTGCGCCAGTGCCTCACCGGTCGTGCCGGCGTCGTTGAGCTTGCACCAGAGAGCGACCGTGTAGCTTTCGGTTCCCGGATTGAGGACGTCGCCGTACTTGACATATTCGGTGTGAGTGGAGGGAGTGCCGACCATTTGAAGCACATCGCCACGTATCAGATCGGTGGCCTGGACCGCGCCGTTGACAATCGTCCCGGGGTGGCCGTCATAATCGTCGATCAACGTGGCGACCGCTTCCGCCTGATCCCGGTTGGTCTCGAAGTTGTGGATCATCACCGGCGTGATACCGACCGTCGTGATGGTGCTGGAGTCTCTGGAAATTCCGAACCTTATACAGCGCGACTTGTCGTGCCCACGCTTGAAAACTGGTGCCCGGAGTGAATTGGTCGAATTTCTCCCACAGAGTCATTCCGACTTCCTGGTAAATCTCGTCGGCATCCGCATAGTTGGACGTCAACGCCAGGACGTACCCGTAGATACGCTGGCCGTAGGACGTCCAGAGCCGAACGAACTCGGTTGTGGGCGGGGTGGAGGGCATACTTCTGAGAATGTTTCCCTGCCGGAAGTAATGTCAAACGACGCGATTCAAAGCCCGAAGAGTCTAATGTCTCATCCGGTCCATTTTCTACATTCAGCAAAAAACACCGGTTGGGGACGTTCTTTCGATTCCCTTTTTGCTACGATATCCCCTCACGAGAAGGGGGTAAGGAATGAAGACCATGCAGCCCTGAGGGCATCCACCAGGATCTGATCCGAACAGATCCCGTCGAAGAAACGTGGATCGATATTTTCAAGCCTGGCCCAGAATTCGATCGTCCCCAAATTCAGCTCCACACCGAGGCTTAACTCTCAAGGCTTGGTGAGAATCGCATGGATAGAGGCTCCTCATCACCGCTCGTTTGTGAAAGTGACACGTCAGGCTGAAAGGGGAGATATCCAGAGAGATAGGAAAAGCGAGCCCCTCCAAGTATTTGTATGATGCCACCCGAATGTAGCATTTTCCTCGGCCTGGTACCCACAAAGGGGCACTATGGTTTGGAAGCGGTCTTGCGATCAGATCTTTCGGCTGTGCGGTGAAAAGACACATCCAGCTTATTGACAAGGGATTCCCGTCCCATTATCTTATCACATAAGTACTAGGATATAGGTTATGGGTATTCGCTGCTCTCGTTGTTCGTTGTGGGTGGGGTGAGCCGAATAGGCGCCGGGGAGGCGGCAGGGCCGGAATCCGAGAAGAAGGGAATGCTGTTTCTGATCATGGGGCAGCGGCAACGTCGAAAGGGGCTCGTCTGGTTGTTGGTGGTCACTTCTTTCCATGGTGGAAGAAGTGGCTGCGATAAATGCGACAAACTCCTTTTTTATTGGCGGTGATGCGGTACTCGGCTGTCTAGGAGAAGACCATGACTAGATACCGGAAAGCGTTCACTCTGGTCGAGCTTCTTGTAGTCATTGCGATCATCGGCATTTTGATCGCTTTATTGTTGCCCGCGGTCCAAGCCGCCCGGGAGGCTGCGCGACGCATCAAGTGCAGCAACAACCTCAAGCAACTAGGAGTTGCCATCGCCAACTACGAGAGCGCGATGGGCGTGTTGCCGCCCGGCGCCTTGTGGCAAGAGCCCTCGACGCCCGCCACATACACGTCCGGCAAGTATATTCGGAAAGGATCGATCTTCGTCCACCTTTTGGCGTACCTGGAGCAGCAGAGCATTCATGACATGATCGATTTTAACCAACCGATTGATAAATCGGTGAATGCCTCGGGCAAGTTCATCGGCGCCGAAGTCATACCAGGACTTGTCTGTCCCAGCGATGACCATCCTCCGACGATTGTCACCCAGGGGCACGCGACGTCGGTGGATACGCAGGAGGTGGCTTTGCATAACTATTCGGCATCGCGAGGGCCGTGCGCGTTGTGCAACGACAACTGCCCTCATCCTTTCGGCACGTTTGCCATGGCCGACTACGCGCATTGCGAATCGACCGATTTTGTCGGCCCGTTCACCCGCCGGTGCATCTGCACGAAAATATCGTTCATCACCGACGGTCTCTCGAACACGCTATTTATCGGTGAGATACGTCCCCTTTGTTCGTGGCACTGCGACAACGGCTGGGCAACGTCGAACAACGGTTCCGGGTATACCTCCACGATCATCCCGATCAATTACGACACCTGCAGCACGACGTCCAGCGACGTGTGTCACAACGTGACGCTCAGCGGAAAATACAACTGGAGCACGGGGGATGGATTCAAGTCGGCCCATCCGGGCGGCGCGCAATTCGTCTTTGGCGACGGATCGGTCCACATGCTCATGGAGGACATCGACCATCAACTCTATCAATTTCTGGGAGCGATTGCCGATGGGCAGGCGGTTGATTTCAAATAGTCGCCGATGGCGAGGCGATCGCTTCCTCGCCGGGTGCCTTGGCCTGGTTGCCTTGTGTGTCGCGGGGTGTGGCAAGGGAGGTCCAGCCACGGCCAAGGTGACCGGTCGGGTCATGCTCGACGGCAAGCCCGTCGAGGGAGCGGCGGTGGGCTTCATGCCCGAGCAGGGCGGGCCCGTGGCCAGCGGAAGTACCGATGCGGAAGGATATTTTCAATTGAGCACCATGAATCAACCTGGCGCGCTCGTAGGGAAGCATCAAGTTACGGTGATAAAAACCGAACACTCGGGGATCAACCCGGACGGAACCATCGCGCCCGGCGGCGTCAAGACGAAATGGCTGATCCCTAAAAAATACGGCAACGCCGCTACGTCCCAATTGACGGCCGTTGTGGAGCCTGGCGGGCTTGATCGCGTGTTCGAATTGTCCTCGAAGTAAAGCAGGCTGATAAGAATGATGAACTTGAATCGACTCCTGAGAATGCTGCTGACGGTTGGGTGCGTGATGGCGGGCATGATATTTCTCCAACGACCGGCGTCGGCCGGAGACCATCTGTCGCCGATTGAACCGTCCAAGGTCAAGGTGGGTGGCGAGATCGGCCGGCGCATCGACATCACCATCAACAAAAACCTCTTGGACATCGACGTCGATAAGGCTTTTCTCGATCGATTTAGACAGAAGAAAGCCGTCGCCAAATCAAGCCACCCGGAACGATACGTCGGGCTCGGCAAGCTGATTGACGCCACGGTGAGCTTCGCCGCGTACAGCAAGGATCCTCGGGTCGTCAAGTTGAAGGACCATTTAATCAGCGCATTGATCAAGACACAGCTTCCTGACGGCTACATGGGCATCTTCCAGCCGGAACATCGCGTGTTCGCCTATTGGGACCTGCACGAAATGGTCTATTTGATCCACGGGCTGGTCGCCGATTACGAACACTTCGGCAACAAGGCGTCGCTCGAATCGGCCCGAAGGTTGGGCGACTACATCATCGAGCGCCGCGCGGCCACCGGCAAGCCACGGCTCGTCGGGAAGCTGAACACCGAGCGAGCTTTCATCAAGTTGTATCAGGCGACCAGAGAGAAGAAGTACCTCGATTACGCCGTGGACGGGATGGATCTGCGGAACTGGCGCCAGCCGATCCGGGGCCATGTGTACACGTTCCTCAACGTCTGTATGGCCCAACTCGATCTGTACAACATCGCGCCGGATGAAAAGCTGCTCCGACAGAGCAAGAAAGTCATGAATTATCTGACGGCTCATGACGGCCTGCTGGTCGACGGCGCGTGCACGCACGGCGAGGGGTTTGACAACCATCAGAAGACCGCCGGCAACCTAAGTGAAACCTGCGCGACCGCCTATCTGATTCGGCTGCTCCATACGATGCTGTGTATCGAAGGCAAGTCGACGTACGGCGACGTCATGGAGCGGGTGATCTACAACGCGCTGTTCTCCGCGCAGTTGCCCGACGGACGCCGGCTGCGCTATTTCACGCCGCTCGAAGGCAAGCGGCCCGTTTACCAATGGGACACCTACTGCTGCCCCAACAACTTCCGGCGAATCATTGCCGAGTTGCCGCAGATGATCTACTACCGTTCGTCCGACGGCGGTCTGACCGTAAACCTCTACACGGCATCGTCGGCCGATGTCGCACTCGACGAGGAATTGACGCTGAAGGTGCGGCAAGAGACGGACTACCCCAACTCAGGCAAGGTCACGATTCGCCTTGACCCGTCGCGTCCGTCCGAGTTTCCCTTGCGACTTCGTATTCCAGCTTGGTGCAAGAAGGCATCGGTGGCTGTCAATGGCAAACCGCTCGACCGGCCGGTCCAACGAGGCACGTTTTATACGATCAAGCGGCAGTGGAAGCCGGGCGATCGCGTGCAGCTCGACATGCCGATGACATGGCGACTGGTCCGCGGCCGAAAGCTCCAGAAGGGACGCGTGGCCGTTATGCGAGGGCCGATGCTCTATTGTTTGGATCCGAAGCAGCTTGCGGGAAACGGGGCGAGCGTTGCCAAGGAAATGAAAGAACTCCGGCTCGACCCACGAACCTTGGGCAACCCGGTCCACGACACGACGGTCCGGCCCGACGGTCTGGCGTGTCCGGTACGGGCGTGGAGTCCCGGAAGATCCGCGACCGAGTCTCCCGACATGAAGCTGTTGTTAACCGAGTTCGCCGATCCGGGCGGGGAGGCGACCTATTTTCTCGTGCCCGACGCCACGAGCGCGGTCGAAGATGAGTTGATTCACGGCGAATCTCCAGACCGTTAGTCTGGCTATGGAACCGACCTTGTGCTGTGAAGGATTAGAGAAGAGGCCTTGATTCATTTCTCGCGACCTGTGTTCCGCGATGGTCGCGTTATCGACACAAGAGGCGGCAGCGAAGAAGGCCCGTTGATTTAAGCTACTCTGATTCTCGTATGACAGGAGACCGAAGCATGAGACGTGTCCTAGTGCCGCTTTTACTCATCGCGATAATCGTGATGGCGTCACCCAGTTATGCCGGCTGGTTGATCGATTTCCAGGGTGACAACACCCATGGCGGGTACGGCAATCAAAAGGGCCCCATTGACTACGTGTTTCCCAACGGTGAAGTGGGGAATTATCTTGAGATGCAGGCCGTGGACGCGGCTGCATCGTCCTCGTATGACACGACACCAATGACATGGTCAGGGTTGGTGGACAGCGCCGGCTCGGCGACCAGCGTGGCATTTACCTTCCTTGGCACGGACGACCTGGTCGGCTGGGCGGGAACCATCGCCCCTCCCGGGAACGGACAAACCGGCCTTAACAACGACTACATGCTCGTTCTGCCCGCAGGCAATAGCTACGGCACAACCACGGACGGGAGTTACGACTTCGAGATCACGGGCCTCTCGGCGTCGACGAACTATCGGCTCGGCCTGGTGTCAAGCAGCGATTACCACAACACCAAAGGCCTGGATTTCTCGTTCGACGGCGGCGCCGTGGCCCGTGAGCTTCGCAACGCGTACCTGACGAACACCATAGTGACCGTCCAGTCCGATGCCACGGGCAAGATCACCGGAACGGTGTCGTGTCCCGCGGGACTTACGGGCGAATGGGGAGGGATGACCATTGATCTTTTCCCGTCCGGCGTGATCCGCCAATGGAACCTCGACATCGGAGGCGACGGTATTAGCGCGTCGTCGCCTCAGGATACCCTTCCTCATCCTTACGGGCCGGATGAGTTCGGGTATTGGAATGCCATGGACGTCCAGGCGTTGACAGGCAGCAATCCCGAGCCGTACACGGTCGATCCGTCGGTCCAGATGAAGGACAGCGACGGCACTCTCACCAACGTGACGTTCACGTTGTTGGGCAACTGTGGCGGTTGGAC